>CAZLSG010000001.1:0-108039 GCA_964562135.1 uncultured Pseudoxanthomonas sp.
AGCGCTACGTTCGGGACGTAGAGGTCGCAGGTTCGAATCCTGTCTCCCCGACCAACAGATTCAAGAAGTTACGAGAAGCCGACCTAGCGTCGGCTTTTTTGTGGCTGTCGGGCAGCTGCGGCCATGGCAGTGGTGGCGTAGTTATGTAGCGGACTGCAAAGCAGCTTGCGGCAGTCCGACAAACAATATCAAGCACTTCCTTGAGTCGCTTGTCATCAACTTCCCTCAGCAAGTCGCCAACTCATGTTCGATGGCTTGGTCGATCAGCGTATTCATGCTGACTCCACGCGCGGCTGCCGTGATGGCCAAAGCCTCATGTTTTTTCTTCCCTACGCGCACATTGAAGGTACCCGAAAACTTCTTCTCGGGCTCGATGCCGCGCTCTTCGCAGATTGCCAAGAACTCACGCAGTGAACGCGCACCTTCGTCCTTCAATGCGGGAACCGTAGTGGCATAAAAGTCTGCACCTCCATTCAGGCCGATGAACTCGCCACGGAACATGTCGATATCCGGATCGTAGGAAATCACCGCCCAATGGCCGCCGATCTTGAGTTTGTTGACGTTGCTCATGGTTTGACTCCGTGTGACTCCAGTATTCGCTTCAGGCTTGCAACAGCACCTTTGTCGGTGACTGGCTGTGGATGCGGGCGATGGAACACATAGACCTGATCCCGCCAGATGAAGGCCACGCGGGAGCCTTCACGCTCCTCCCTCTCTGCCCCCAGAGCGACCATCAGGGACTCAATGTCCATCCACTTGATCGTTCCCGGAACCGGTCTCCGAAAGATGGTCTGAAGTGTCTTCTGGTGCCTTGCCCTCATGCCATCCTGTGCTTGCTTGATGCGATGATGATGCTTTTATAGTACTATTATTTGGTACCGTTTCAACCAGATAGAGTTATCGGGTCAGCCGCCAATCAGGTTCATTTCCGGATACAGGCGGGGCTCGGACCCTACCCCCGACCAATCAAATCAACGGGTTATCGAAAACCACTGGAAGGCGACTTTGTGGCCCACGATGTACGGTCAGGATATCGGCAGCAAATCCGGGTGCCGGACCTGCCCCTCCCCGCGCACCACGAAACGTTCCACGGTCAGCGCTTCCAGCCCCATCGGGCCGTAGGAATGCAGGCGCGTGGTGGAAATGCCGATTTCCGCGCCCAGACCCAGCTCGCCGCCATCGCTGAAGCGCGAGGAGGCATTCACCATCACCACCGCCGAACGTAGCGCGTTGACGAACTCCTCCGCATTGGCAGTATCGCGTGTGGCGATGACCTCGGTATGGTCCGAGGTGAACTGGCGGATGTGCGCAATCGCTTCATCCAGGCTGTCCACCACCCGCACGGCAATGACCAGGTCCAGGAACTCCGCCGCATAGTCATCCTCGCCTGCCGGAATGGCATCGGGCGCCAACGTCCGGGTCGCCTCGTCGCCACGGATTTCCACGCCGGCCGCATGCAGGGCCGAAGCTGCGCGCGGCAGGAACGAGTCCGCCACGTCGCGATGCACCAGCAGCGTCTCCAGCGCATTGCAGACACCGGGACGCGAGACCTTGCCATCCAGCAACAACCTCAACGCCAGATCCTGATCCGCACTGGCATCGACGAACAGGTGGCAGACGCCCTTGTAATGCTTGATCACCGGCACGCGCGCGTGTTCGGCGACGAAACGGATCAAGCCCTCGCCTCCGCGCGGAATGGCGAGGTCCACGATATCGGTCAGCTGCAGCAGCTCCAGCATGGTGTCGCGGGACAGATTTTCCACCAAGGTCAATGCAGCATCAGGCAACCCGGCTTCGCGCAGCGCCCGCTTCAACGAGGCGGCGATGGCGGTGTTGGAATGGATCGCTTCCGAACCGCCGCGCAGGATCACCCCGTTGCCGGCCTTCAGGCACAGCGCGGCGGCATCGGCGGTCACGTTCGGGCGGGCTTCATAGATCATCGCCACCACGCCCAGCGGAACACGCACCCGCTCCACATGGATGCCGTTGGGGCGGGTTTCGCTGCGGGTGACCAGGCCCACCGGGTCCGGCAACGCAACCACTTCACGCAGGGCATCGCCGATGGTCGCCAGGCGCTTTCCGTCCAGCCTGAGCCGGTCCAGCATCGCGCCGGTGATGCCCTTCTCCGCCGCGGCGCTCATGTCCTTCGCATTGGCAGCCAGGATCGCGTCCGCATCGGCGTCCAGCGCCGCTGCCATCGCCAGCAACAGATCGTTCCTGCCCTGCGTGGAGAGTTGGGCGATGGCCTGTGCGGCTGCACGGCATTGCAGGGCCTGTTGCTTGATGTCGCTCATCGCATTGCTTCCAAACCGCTGTAGGAGCGGCTCTTGGCCGCGACCGGAATGCGTCGATGGAGCGTGCAGGGTCGCGGCCAAGAGCCGCTCCTACAACAGCGCCAGATCGTCGCGATGGATGATGTTGCCGCCATAGTTGTACCCGAGGATGCCTTCGATGTCGCGCGAATGGCGGCGGGCGATGCGCCGGATGTCCACGGCCGAATACTGGCTGACCCCTCTCGCGACGCGGCGACTGCCGGCTTCATCCCTGGATACCACCTCCACCATGTCGCCACGGCGGAATTCGCCTTCCGCCGTGATCACGCCGCCGGGCAACAGCGAAGCCCCGCGTTCCGCCAGCGCCTGTGCCGCGCCCGCATCGATGATGATGGCCCCGTCTTCCAATGGCGCGTTCCGCAACCAGTATTTGCGCGCGGCCAGCCGGTTCTGCGCCGGACGGAAGCGGGTACCGTGCAACCACCCGTGCGAAAGCGCGCGCACGGCATCGGGACTGGTGCCGTTGAACAGGAAGGTTTCGATGCCTGCTACCGCCGCCCGCGCCGCCGCTTCCAGTTTGGTCCGCATGCCCCCGGTGCCATTCCCGCTCCCTGCATCGCCGGCCATGGCGTAGAACTCCGGGGTCAGGGCTTCCACGTCCAGGATGGGCCTGGCTTCCGGATCGGTGCGCGGATTGGCGGTATAAAAGCCATCGATGTCGGTGGCGATGAACAGCGCGTCGGCATCCACCAGCGCGGCCACCACCGCCGCCAGGTTGTCGTTGTCGCCCAGTTTGAGTTCGTCCACCGAAACCGTGTCGTTCTCGTTGATGACCGGCAACGCACCCAGCGCCAGCAGTTCCTGCAGGGTGGCGCGCGCGTTGAGATAACGGCGCCGGTTGCGCAGGTCGTCGTGGGTCAGCAACACCTGCGCCACCGGGCGCTCGAAGAAGCGCTGCCACAAGCCGATCAGTTGCGCCTGCCCAAGCGCCGCCAGCGCCTGCCGTTCGGCCATCGCCGCGCCGGAAGCCGGCTTGTGGTGCAGGATGGCGCGCCCGGCCGCCACCGCGCCGGAGGACACGATGACCACTTCGCGCCCCGCCGCGAGGCTGGTGGACACGAACTGCGCCAGGTCCAGCGCATGCCGGGGGCTGAGTCCTTCGCCTTCCGCCGCCAGCAGGCTGCTGCCGACCTTCAGCACCGCCCGGCGCCAGGACGGCAGTGCCTGTTGCTTGAAGGCATGGAGGTCGGATGGATTCATGTCATTCGGCTCATTTGTTGCCGTAGGAGCGGCTCTTGGCCGCGATGAGGCTTTACCGTGAAAGGCAGTCGCGGCCAAGTGCCGCTCCTACGATGGCAGGGCGTTCCAGCGGGTTTGGAGTTGGTCCAGTTGCAGGTCGGCGGCGGCGCCCGGCGATACGCGCGCGGACAGGCTGCCTTCCGGCGTGCGTCCCTCGCCGGCCTTGTCCGCCGAAGCCGCCGCGGCCTTGTAGGCCTCGCGGAACGGAATGCCGGCCAGCGCGGCCTCCACGGCCACGTCGGTGGCATACATGCCGGAATCGATGGCCGCGCGCAGTCTGTCTTCGCGCCATTCCAGGTTGGCCAGCAACGCCGGCAGCAGTTCGAGCGCGGCAAGGCCCCGGCCGAAGCCGTGGAAGATCGCACCCTTGCTGGCCTGCAGGTCGCGGTGGTAGCCGGACGGCAGCGACAGCAATTGCTCGATCTCGGTACGTGCGGCGGCGACGCTGGCGTGGGTGGCCCGCATCAGTTCGATCACGTCGGGATTGCGCTTGTTCGGCATGATCGAACTGCCGGTGGTGTACTGCGACGGCAGCGCGACGAAACCGAATTCGGCGCTGGTGAACAACGACAGGTCCCAGGCGATGCGGCGCAGATCGAGCGTGGCGCCACCCAGCGCTTCCAGCGCGGCCAGCTCGAACTTGCCGCGCGAGAGCTGCGCATAGATCGGACTGACCTGCAGGCGCGCGAAGCCGAGCGCTTCGGTCGTGTGCCCGCGATCCAGCTTGAGGTTCACGCCATAGCCCGCCGCTGTGCCCAGCGGATTGGCATCCACCAGCTTCAGGGTGTCGGTCGCGCGAATGGCATTGTCGATGAAGGCTTCGGCCCAGCCGGCCCACCACATGCCGGCGGACGAGACCACGGCGCGCTGGATGTGGGTATAGCCGGGAATCGGCAGGTCGCGTTCGGCCTGGGCGCGGTCCAGCGCGACCTTCGCGATCGCGCGCGACAATGCGGCCACGCGCGCCAGCTTTTCCTTCAGCCACAACCGCGTGGCGACCAGCACCTGGTCGTTGCGGCTGCGGCCGGTGTGGATCTTGCGGCCGGCGTCGCCCAGACGTTCGGTCAGCCGCGCTTCGATGGCGGAATGGCCGTCCTCGTAGCGTTCGTCCAACACGAAATCGCCATTGCGGAAGTCGTCGGCCAGCAGCGCGAGTTCACGCTTCAGGCCAACCAGCTCATCCGCGGAAAGGATGCCAATACGTTGCAGCCCTTCCGCATGCGCTTCGCTGGCACGGATGTCGTGCAGGAAGAATTCGCGGTCCAGGATCACGTCGTCGCCGGCCAGGAAGCGCTGTATCTCCGCATCCACCGCCACGCCGGGTTTCTGCCACAACAAATCCGCCATTTCCTGTTCCTCTGCATGGGTGGGCATGACCCACCGGATGTATGGTGCCGTCTCTTGATGCCAAGCTGTGGCCTGGCCTACAGGGTGTCCCGGGGAATCGAAGCCATTTCCTCGAAACCAAAGGCCAGGTTGAGATTCTGCATGGCCTGCGTCGCCGCACCCTTGAGCAGGTTGTCCAGCGTCGCCACCACCACCACGCGCTTGCCCCCCGGCGCGACGGTGAAGCCCCCGATCTCGACGCCATGCCGGCCGGCGATCCTGCTGACCCACGGCGCTTCGTCGATCACGCGCACCAGCGGTTCGGAAGCATACCGGTCACGATACAGTGCCCGGATTTCGTCCACCTTCGCCGGCTGTTGCAACCACAGGTTGACGGTCATGGTGATGCCGCGGAAATGCGGGGCCACGTGCGGCATGAATTCCACCGGCACGCCCAGCTGGCGCGAAACCTCGCGCTCGTGCATGTGGTCGGTCAGCGAGTACGGCATCAGGTTGTCGCGCAGCAGCTCGACGTTGTTCTTGTCCGAAGGCGTGGTGCCCGCGCCGGAATAGCCCGAGACGCCGAAGCACTGCGGCGGACCGGCGAGCTGGTCCAGCAGCGGAGCGATGGCCAGCTGCATCGCGGTGGCGTAGCACCCGGGATTGCTGATGCGCTTCTGGCCGCTGTAGCG
Source organism: uncultured Pseudoxanthomonas sp. (assembly GCA_964562135.1). GTDB lineage: Bacteria > Pseudomonadota > Gammaproteobacteria > Xanthomonadales > Xanthomonadaceae > Pseudoxanthomonas_A. The sequence goes on from CAZLSG010000001.1 coordinate 5,591, forward strand.
GCCACGGGTCAGTTCCGGCAGGCCGTAGTACCAGTCATCGTCGAAACGATAATCGGCCGAAAGATCGACCACCACGGCATCCTGCGCCTGCGCATCGATCGCGGCCACGTAATCGCCGGCCTTGCCATTGGGCAACGCCAGCACCACGGCATCGGCCCGCTTGGCGGCCACTGCGGACGGATCGAGGTTCTCGTAGCGTAACTCGCCTGCATGGGCATCGTTGTGGTCGGCCACGCGCTGGCCGTCAAGCTCGCGCGAGGAGACGAACGCCAGTTGCAACTGCGGATGACCCGCGACCAGCCTGATGAGTTCCGCGCCGGTGTGGCCTCGCGCGCCGACGATGCCGACGGTTTTCCTGCTCATGATCCTGACCCGTATGCTTGCAGCCTGGCCTGGAGGTTCTGCTTCACCCCCGGCCATTCGCTGTCGATGATGGAAAAGACGACGGTATCGCGCGGACTGCCGTCTGCGTGGCGCTTGTGGTTGCGCAGGATGCCGTCCTGCTTCGCGCCGAGCCGGGCGATGGCCGCGCGCGAACGCTCGTTGCGGGTGCTCGTTTCGAAGGACACGCTGATGCAGCCCAGCGTCTCGAAGGCATGCGTCAGCAGCAACAGCTTGGCTTCGGTATTGACCCCGGTACGCTGAACCTTCGGTGCATACCAGGTATAGCCGATGCACAGGCTTGGCACTTCCGGTTCCAGCCGGTAGAAACGGGTGCTGCCGACCACTTCCCCGCCCTCGTTGAGCACCACGAACGGTAGCGCTTCGCCATTGTCCATTGCCTCCAATGCAACGTGCAGATAGTGGCCGGCGCCCTCGGCCGTCGGGACGTTGGTGAACCACAACCGCGACAGTCCATCGCCGTCCAATGCGCGGCGCATGCCGTCGGCATGCCGCTCGCGCATCGGCTCCAGGCGCGCGTGGCAACCGGACAATACCGGTGCGTCACGCCAAGCCGCGGGCAGTTCGGACGGTGCCATCTCAATCCACCAGCGTGGCCGGCCGCGTGCGGCAATGCGCCACGCAGCGTTCGATGTCGGCGAAGTCCTCGATGCCGTACCAGAACACCTTCCACTTCTCCTGCTTGTAGCAACCGTCGGATTCGGCGTAGTAGAAGATGTTGACCTGGTTGTTGTGGCGCGAGCGCCAGAACAGTCGCGGCGTTTCCTCGCGCATCACGTTCCACACCGCGCGCCCAAGGCCCTCGCCCTGCGCATCGTCCAGCACCGCGAACTTGTCCAGGTAGATGAACTCGCCTTCCTGCAACAGGATCACCGCCGCGCGGTAATTCTCGCTGACATAGGCGCGCAGCAACGGGGTCTTTTGGAAATAGTCCGCCAGCAGCGTGCGGCCGAAGCTGGACTCGATCAGTGTCTTCAGGCGCGGCAGGTCCAGCTCGTCCCACGAGGTCGCCCGCTGCACTTTCTCGCCACGCCGGACCAGCGTGCCGGAGCCCTTGTGCGTGAACAGTTCCTTGGCCAGGTCGGCCGGGCGCGTGATCGAAATGGACGTGGTCAGCGGCAACTTGTCCAGCAGATCCTTGATCTGTTCGATCTTCACCCGCATGCCGCCGTTGATCCACGGCTGCTGCATCAGGTGGTCGAACTCGGTGGTCAGGTTGATGGAACTGATCACCTGGCCATGCTCGTCCAGCAAACCGCCCGTGCCGGTGAGGAAGATCACCTTGTAAGGCTGCAGCGCCTGCACCAATTCGTTGGCGGCGAAGTCGGCGTTGACGTTGAGTATCTGCCCGCCGACGGTTTCGCCCAGGCTTGCGATCACCGGGATGGAGCCGGCATGCAGGCTGGCCTCGATGGGTGCCTGGTTGATGCCGCACACCTCGCCGACCAGGCCATAGGTATCCTTGTCCATGTATTCGGCTTCGAATACCCCGGAGACGATGGAAGTGGCGCGGGCGCCGGCCTGCTGCAAGGCCTCGACCAACGCGAGGTTCTGCTGCAGGAACACCTTGCGCACGATCGCCAGCACTTCCGGCGTGGTCACCCGCAGCCCGTTGACGGTCTGCTTGGCGATGCCGGCGGCGGCCATTTCCTCGTCCAGTTGCGGGCCCGCCCCATGCAGGACGATGGGCGTCAGGCCCACTTCCTGCAGGAATGCCAGCGACGACGTCAGCGCTTCCAGGTCGTCGCGCAGCACCGCACCGCCCACCTTCACCACGGCGAAGCGCTTGGCGTCCAGCTGCGAGAAACGCTTCAGGTACTGGCTGATTTCCTTCGCGCTGGCCATGCTGGAAAGCAGGCGCACGATGGTCTGACGGGTTTGCTTGTGGGCTTGCATGGAATCCGTATCGATCTAGGTAGGAGCGGCATAAGCCGCGATTTCGTTCGGGGAGCAGGATCGCGGCTTATGCCGCTCCTGCCAGGGAATCATTGAGTTTCACCGCACGCCTCCGATGATCTGGCGCACGCTTTCGGCATAGGTTCGCAATTGTTCCAGCGCCACCCATTCGTCGGCGGTGTGCGCCTGGGCGATGTCGCCGGGGCCGTACACCAGCGCGGTGTAGCCGCCCCGGGAGAACAGCGAGGCCTCGGTCCAGAAGTCCACCGCGTTGCCGATGGGCAGCGCCAGCGCATCGGCCACGTCGCGCGCGGCCAGGCGCTTTTCTTCTACCTTTGCGATCTCGCCGGATGGCAGGCTGGGCCCGCGGAAGGTTTCCTCGAAGTGCGCGGCGGACGGTTCCGCAAAACCGGCGAACGTGGCCAGCAGCGCATCCACGCCCATCGACGGCAGCGGGCGGAAGCCGAAACGCAGTTCGGCCTCCGGCGCGATCATGTTGGCCTTGATGCCGCCTTCCACGCGCCCGATGTTGAAGCGCAGGCCGGTCAGGCCACCGAATCGCGCATGCGCCAGCGAATCCACGTGGTCCAGCGCCCGGCCACCCCAGCGCATCGCCTGGTGCAGCGCGCTGGCGGCGGCATCCTGCCGGCCTGAAGCGTGCCCGGCGCGGCCCTTGAACTTCATCAGCACCGAACTGATGCCGCGGTGCGCCAGCACCGCCTGGCTCATGGTCGGCTCGGCCACCAGCACCGCTTCGTACGGGATGCCGCGGGCCAGGAAAGCCGCGATGCAGCGCGGGTCGTTGGCTTCCTCGTCGCTGGAAAACAGGAATGCGGCATCGCCATCAGCGGCATTGGCCGCCGCCAGCAGACCCGCCGCCGCACCCTTGATGTCACACACGCCCAGACCGACCACACGGTCGTCCAGCCGCCGCATCACGTGCGGATCGGCGCTCCAGTGCGGCGAGTCCGGCACCGTGTCCAGGTGCACGTTGAACAGGTATTTCGGCTTGCCGCGCACCGCATGCAGGCTGACCGCACCCGCGCCATGGTCGGTCACCTCCACATCGAACCCGGGCAGGTTGTCGCGGAGGTAATCGAAAATGCCGCCCGTCGTGATCGCGCGCGGCGGATTGCGGGTATCGAAGGACACCAGCGCTTGCAGATGTTCGAGAATGGAATCCAGCATGGAACCCCAGGCTCCTTGTGTAGGAGCGGCCTTGGCCGCGAAGAAGCTTTACCGGTTAGTCAATCGCGGCCAAGGCCGCTCCTGCGGGTCATCGGTTGATTTCGGCCCACAGCGTGCTGCTCATGCCGAACAGCTTGATGAAGCCCTCGGCCTCCTCCACGCCCCAGTCCGCCGACTGCGCATAGGTGGCGCCCTTGGCATTGAGGATGTGCGGCGACTCCACGGCCACGGCATCCACCCGGCCGCCGGTCGAACGCAGCGTCACGGTGCCGTTGACGGTGGCCTGCGAAGACTTCAGGAAGGCTTCGAGGTCGGTCTTCAGCGGATCGTGGTAGAAGCCTTCGTAGACCAGTTCCACCCACTTGCGCGCCACGTCCGGCTTGAAACGGTTCTGCTGCTTGCTCAGCACCGCTTCTTCCAGCGCGCGATGCGCGGTCAACAGCGAGATCAGCCCCGGCGCTTCGTAGACGATGCGCCCCTTCAGGCCGATCACGGTGTCGCCGGTGTACATGCCGCGGCCCACGCCGTAGGGCGCGAACAGCTTGTTGAGGCGGGCCAGGATCTGCTCGCCCGGCAACGGTTTTCCGTCGAGCTCGACGGCCTCGCCTTCGACAAACTTCAGGGTCACCAGCAACGGTTCCTCCGGCCACGCGCTGCGCGGCGCGCACCAACCGCGCGCGCCTTCGCCCGGGGCTTCCCACTTGTCGATCTCGCCACCGGACATGGTCACGCCCAGCAGGTTCTCGTTGATGGTGTAGGCCTTCTGCTTGGCGCGCACGCCGAAGCCGCGCTCCTCCAGGTAAGCCTGCTCGTACGCGCGGGTCTGGGTGTGCTCCTTCTGGATCTCGCGGATCGGGGCCACGATGCGGTAGTCGCCACTGGCCTTGACCGCCAGGTCGAAGCGGACCTGATCGTTGCCCATGCCGGTGCAGCCGTGCGCGATGGCATTGGTACCGAGTTCGGCGGCACGCTCGAGCGCGGCATCGACGATCAGGTAGCGATCGGAAACCAGCAGCGGATACTGGCCCTGGTAGCCCTCGCCCGCCCACGTGAACGGCTTGACGAAGCCTTCCCAGATGGCCGGGCCGCCATCGACGGTCAGATGGCTGGCGACGCCGAGTTCGGCGGCGCGCTTCTCGATGAAATCGCGTTCGTCCGCATCCACGCCGCCGGTGTCGGCGAACACGGTGTGCACGTTCCAGCCGCGCTCTTTCAGATAGGGCACGCAAAAGCTGGTGTCGAGGCCGCCTGAGAAAGCGAGGACGATGTCGCGGGATTCGTTGGGGGAGATCATCTGGAAAGTTCCGTGGGGGGAAGCGCGGTGATTGGTTCGGTGGAAGATGCGCGGCTCAGCGCACAAGCGCGGCCATGATCGCCTTCTGCACGTGCAAGCGGTTCTCGGCCTCGTCGATGGCGATGCAGCTGGGGGAGTCCATCACCGCATCGGTCGCCTTCACGTTGCGGCGCAGCGGCAGGCAATGGCTGAAGACACCGTTGTTGGTCAGCGCCATCTTGGCCTCGTCGACGATGAAGTGCTGGTACTGGTCCCGGACCGGTTTTTCCGGCGCCCAGTTGCCGAAGAACGGCAATGCGCCCCAGCTCTTGGCGTAGACGACGTCGGCGCCGGCATAGGCGCTTTCGATGTCATGGCTCACGGCCAGCGAGCCGCCGCTTTCGGCGACGTTCTGCGCGGCCCAGCCCATGTAGCGCTCGTCCAGGATGTAGTCCGGCGTCGGGCACAGCAGGGTCACGTCCATGCCAAGGCGCGTGGCGATGGTCAGCGCCGAGTTGGCGACGGCGGTATTCAGCGGCTTGGGGTGGTAGGTCCAGGTCAGCACGTATTTCTTGCCGCGCAGGTCGGACGTACCGAAGTGCTCCTGAAGCGCCAGTGCGTGGGCCAGTTCCTGGCAGGGATGGGTGATGGTCTCCATGTTGATGACCGGCACCGGGGAGTATTTCGCGAACGACTTCAGCACGATGTCCTCGCGGTCGTACTGCCAGTCCACGAACTTCGGGAACGCGCGCACGCCGATCAGGTCCACATAGCGGCCCAACACCTTGGCCACCTCGGCAATGTGTTCCTCGGTGTCGCCATCCATTACCGTGCCCAGGTTGAACTCTATGGGCCACGCATCCTTGCCCGGCTGCAGCACGACGGCATGGCCGCCCAGCTGGAAAGCGCCCAGTTCGAAACTGGTGCGGGTGCGCATCGACGGGTTGAAGAACACCAACGCAATCGACTTGCCTTTCAGCGCATCGCCGATTTTTTCGCGCTTGAATGCCGCTGCCTGCGCCAACAGCGCATCCAGCTCCTGGCGGCTCCAGTCCTGCGTGTTCAAGAAATGCTTCATGAGTGGGGATTCCAAGGCTGTCTGTTCGGGAAACCCGGCCTGCGACGACCGGACTTCACTTCTGCGGGGGCAAAACGATGTGCGAAAACGAAAAAACCCAGCGCCAGGCTGGGTTCCGGTGAAACAGGCGAAAACGTCCGGACGACCCAGCTAGATGCAGGATTCCGGTCGGCGCGCACGCGAAGTCATGCCCGAGGCCATCCGGGCAGCGCTTGCGTACAGGCAGGTATTCGCTTTCATTCGCCGTATCGTCGCACGTCGGGCCTTGCCACGCAAGGCTCAGGGGGTCTCGGCAACGGCTTGCGTGTAGGGAGCCACCGAAATGCGGATGCGCAGACGGTTGCCGGGGTCCTCCAGCAACCTGGAGCGATATTTGGCGCCCTTGTAGACGTAATCCACATCGTAGGCGATGGGCCGCTGGAACTCGCGGCGCACCGGCACCATGCGGCAATTGCCCTGCGCAGGCTCGCCGGTTGGCGCGGGCGTCCCACTTTCCGTTTCATCATCACGGTCCCAGAGGCCCTTCACCGAATCCAGCATGCGCGACCAGCGGCCGGGCGGTTCCTCGGCTTTCGTTTCCGGCTCGGGAGGCGGCGCCGGATCGCACTGGCGCTCCATCCGCGTGGCGCGCAGGGTTTCGTACACCGGTTCGACATTCAGCACCTGGGCATAGTCCAGGCGAACATTCTCGACCTGCGGAGCCACCGTCTGCGCAGCCACCGGCATCACCGCCAAGGCAAGCAGGCAGGGCAGCAATGAGGCGGGGAACATCCAGCGCATGCGACGGCTCGTGGAAGACAGCGCGGCCAGTATCGGTGGCACAGCCTTGAGTGGGGCTGAACCGATGGCTGACGCTGTGCCGGCCGGCCGGTAGAATCGGGAGGTTGCCCACTCCCCTGCCCCCATGACCCTGCGCCTGCACAACAACCTCACCCGTCGGGTCGAGGAATTCGAACCGCTCGGCCCGGTCCCCACGATGTATGTCTGCGGGCCCACCGTCTACAACTACGTCCACATCGGCAATGCCCGTGGCCCGGTGGTGTTCGGCGTGCTGGCCGCGTTGCTCCGTCGCCGCTACGGTCAGTTGCGCTATGCCCGCAACATCACCGACGTGGACGACAAGATCAACGCCGCCGCCAGGGAACTGGGCGTGGCGATCTCCGCCATCACCGACCGTTACGCCGACGCCTACCGGCAGGACATGGCCGGACTCGGCGTGACCGGCGAGTTCGCGCCGGACATCGAGCCCGCCGCCACCGCGCATATCCCGCACATCATCGCGATGATCGAGCGCCTGATCTCTGGCAGCCATGCCTATGCCGCGGAAGGCCACGTGCTGTTCGCGGTCGGCTCGTTCCCGGAATACGGCAAGCTGTCCCGCCGCGATCCGGACGAAATGCTGGCCGGCGCGCGCGTGGAGGTGGCACCGTACAAGCGCGATCCCGGTGATTTCGTGTTGTGGAAGCCGTCCACGCCGGACCTCCCCGGCTGGGAATCGCCCTGGGGCATCGGTCGCCCGGGCTGGCATATCGAATGCTCGGCCATGGCCGAAGCGCATCTTGGCGAAACCATCGACATCCATGCCGGCGGCGTGGACCTGCAGTTCCCGCACCACGAGAACGAAGTGGCGCAGAGCGAATGCGCGCACAAGCATGCCGACGGCTCGCACAAGACCTTCGCCCGCTTCTGGCTGCACAACGGCATGCTCAACTTCGGCGGCGCCAAGATGAGCAAGTCGCTGGGCAACATCGAGAAGGTCCACGACCTGTTGCAGCAGCATCCGCCCGAAGCCCTGCGCCATGCCCTGCTGTCGGCCCACTACCGGCAGCCGCTGGACTGGACCGAGGCGCTGGTGGAGCAGTCGAAGAACACCCTGGACCGGCTGTACGGCACGTTGCGCGTACTGGTCGGCGTGCCGGCGGACCCGGTCATTCCGGATTCCGTCGAAGAAGCCCTGGACGATGACCTCAACACCCCGCTCGCGCTCTCCGCGATCGCGGACATCGCGTCGCGCGCCAGGATCGCGGTTGCTCCGCCCGGCGGTCCCATGTATGCCCGCGAAGGCGCGAAGCTGGCCGAATTGTCGGAATTGAAGAGCCACCTGCTCGGCGCGGGAGTGGCCCTGGGCTTGCTCCAGCAGGATCCGGAAATCTGGTTCCGTGGCATCTCCGGCGATGACGATGCCCGTATCCAGGCCCTGATCGAGGAACGCGCCTTCGCGAAGAAAAGCCGCGACTTCGCGCGTGCCGACGCCATCCGCGACCAGTTGGCCAGCGAAGGCATCCTGTTGGAGGACACGCCGCAGGGCGTGCGCTGGAAACGGGCATGACCGGAACGATATTCCCGCTGGAGGCCACTGCCGCCGAAGCGCAGGCCGCCATCAAGGACGAGTTCGCTTTCTTCGGTGACTGGTCCGAGCGTTACCAGTACCTGATCGATCTTGGCCGCAAGCTGCCGCCCTTTCCCGATGAGTGGAAGATCGAAGAGCATCGCCTGCACGGTTGCCAGTCGCTGGTCTGGATCGTGCCGCAGGGCAATGCGCGGAAACTGGATTTCCACGCCATCAGCGATTCGGCCATCGTTTCCGGGCTGATCTACCTGGCCTTGCGGGTGTATTCGGGCCGTTCCGCGGCAGAAATCGCAGCCACTGAACCGGACTACATCGCCGACATCGGCCTGGCCAGGCACCTTTCGCCCACCCGCAGCAACGGGCTGGCCTCATTGCTGGCCTTCATCCGCGATACCGCGCGCCAGCAGGCGTGACCCCCGCATCGCCCTTGCAGGTTCCCGCGTTCCGGCGCCTGCTCGCCTACCGCATATCCGCCATCCTGTCCTACCAGATCGTGGCGGTCACGGTGGGTTGGCATGTCTACGAACTGACCCGCAATCCGCTTGCGCTCGGCTTGATCGGACTGGCCGAAGTGTTGCCGTTCTTCTGCACCGCGCTGTTTGCCGGCTACGCGGTGGACCATCTGCCACGGCGCAAGCTGGGAGCCGCCGCCTGCGCCGGCCTGTGCCTGACCGGATTGACCCTGGCAGTGATCGCCCTGCAGGAGCAGCAGGCTTCCCGGCTGTGGATGATCTACGCCGCCATCTCCCTGACCGGCGTGGCGCGCGCCTTCCTGACCCCGATCTACATGGCGCTGTTCGCGCGGGTGCTGGAACGCACGCAATTCGCGCGCGGCGCCAGTTTCGGCAGCGTCGCATTCCAGAGTGCGCTGGTGCTGGGACCGGCACTGGGCGGCGTGCTGGTTGGCTTCGCCGGCAAAAGCGCGGCCTACGCCACGGCGGTGGCGTTCGCGGTCATCGCCGCTTCCGTGCTGTTGAGCCTGCAGGTGGGTGAACCGGCCCACCACGGTGAACGCGCGCCCATCTTCCGCAGCATTGGCGAAGGGCTGCGCTTCGTTTTCGGCAACCAGATCGTCAAGGGAGCGCTGGCGCTGGACATGTTCGCGGTGTTGTTTGGCGGCGCGGTTTCACTGGCGCCGGCGTTCATCCACGACATCCTGCACTACGGTCCGGAAGGGCTGGGCATCCTGCGCGGCGCGCCGGCACTGGGCGCGGTATGCGTGAGCCTGTGGCTGGCCCGGCACCCCCCTGACCGCAACGCCGGCCGCCTGCTGCTGGTGGCGGTGGCGGCTTTCGGGGTGTGCATCATCGGTTTCGGGCTGTCGCGCCATTTCTGGCTGTCCGCGCTGTTCCTGCTGATGTCCGGCGTCTGCGACGGCGTATCGGTGGTGATGCGTTCGACCATCCTGCAACTGGCCACTCCCGACGATATGCGCGGGCGGGTGTCGTCGATCAACAGCCTCTTCGTCAGTTCGTCGAACGAGCTCGGGGCGTTCTATGCAGGCTCGATGGCGCGCCTGCTGGGGCTGGTGCCGGCGGTCGTGCTGGGCGGGTTCGTTACCATGGGCGTGGTGGGCATCACCACCTGGAAGGCGCCGAAGCTGCGCCGGCTGCACCTTCGCGACCTGCAGTAGTCCTGGCTCGCCGTCATCGAGCTTGGCCGGCATGTCGAAGTCTTCGCCTATGATGGTCGGACGCATGCGTTCATGCCCGGACAATCCATGACGCGGGAGGTGGCGACGATGGAAAAGATGGAAACGGTTCTCGCTGCGCTTGATCTTGGGGCCGGCAGCGACGCCGTGCTGGCCCGTGCGGTACAGCTTGCAAGCGCGCATGCGGCTTGGCTGGTCGTGTTGCACGTCATCGAGGCGGAGCCGGTGCCGCCGACCGCCGCCCATTTGCATCTCACCGAGGGCGAATTGCGGGCAAGGCTCGAAAGACAGGCGGTTGCGGCAATAGAAACGCTACTGATCGCGAACGGGCGGACGGAGCGAACCGACGTGCAGGTAGCATTCGGATCGCCGCACGAGACCATCGCGCATGCGGCGCGCGAGCGCCGCGCGGATGTTGTCGTTATCGGACCGGGCAAGGGCGGTACGCTCAAGGACAGGATCCTGGGTTCGACGGCGGACAGGGTGACCAGGACGTCCGCCGCACCGGTCCTCGTGGTCAGGAGATCGTCGGCAGGGCCCTATCGGCGCCTGGCCGTCGCCGTCGACGGCTCGCCGCAATCGGCAAACGCGGTCACCGAGGCCCGCAGGCTGGCGTCCGACGCCGCCTTGCAGCTGGTTCAGGTCGTCGGCGTTCCTCTCCCCTTCCAGCAGGCAATGTTGCGCACCGGAATGTCGCTGGCCGAGATGGATCGATATCGCGCAGCGCTGGCCGACAAGGCGCGCGAAGAGCTTTCCGCATTCCAGCGCGATATTCCCGGAGCGGAGAAGCTCCCTGTCCGCATCCTCGACGGTGAGCCTGGCCCCGCCCTGGTGCGCTTCTCGAAAAGCGCGCGAACCGACCTGCTGGCTTTGGGATCGCACGGGCGGGGCGCTGCCCTGCAAGCCCTTCTCGGCAGCGTGGCACGACAGGTGCTTGCAGAAGCCGCGTGCGACGTTCTGGTGGCAACCCGTCGGCAATGATCGGGAAGCGGCGCGCGGAATCCGCTCAGAGCGGGCTTCGCAGGATCGCAGCGAGCGATTCCCGGTCGGGGATGTCGTCCTTGCGCACCCCGAGCACCTTCGCGCCCGAGCGCAGCGCACGGCCGGCGATCTCATCGACGACACCGTAGTTGCGGGCATCGCCGGCCGCGTCGAACGTCACCTCGCCGGTTTCCTCGTCCACAGTCCCATCCACCACATTGTCGATGTCGACCAGAAGCCGGTCGACGTTGCCGAACGTCGCCGCCCGTGCGGCGTCGGAGATATCGGTCGTGGCGCGGCGTTGGCCTCTGCGCGTTTCGAACAGGTCCCGGAAGTCCGCGATCTGCCTCTCGTAGTACGCATCGAGGATCGGCCGCGCAGCACTTGCGAGATCGGCATCGCTGGTTCTGTCGTGGCTGCCCGATATGGCCTGCGGCAGGGCGGCGATGGAACTTACCGAACGGAAGATGGCCTCCACGGACTGCGTCGCGGCGAGAATGACGGGAATGTCGCTGCCGGCGAGGATCGGACGCAGGGCTGCATCGACCTTGCGCACATATTGCGCCAAACGGGTCTTCTGCCCCTCGCTGCCTTGCACGCGGCCGCTCGGGGAGCGGTCGTTGATGGTGGACTTGCCGACGGCGCTGGCGGCGTCCTTGGGCAGATCAGGCACCTTTACCGCCGCCGCCGGCAGGTCGGGCGAGACCTCGACCAGCCGCACGGCGTTCTCCGAGATCGCCAGCACATAAGCCGCATTCGGGAAGGTGATGGCACGGATCAATGGCTTGAGATGAAAGCGATCCGACACTTCCACGATCTCGCCCAGCCTGTTGGCCAGGCGGAATGTACGCAGGAAATCCGGGGTGGCGAAGACGGCGAGGCTGTGCGCCTGGAACCGCCAGAACTCATCGTCATCGGCAAGATCGTGCAAATGTTCCTGGAGCGCGGCAAGACGCCGCTTGTCCGTTTCCCCGTCACGAAGCTGTCCGATCGCCTCCCTGGCGAGGTTGGCAAGCTCGATGCGCGCCTTGTGGATGTCCTGGGTGATGGGCGTCGTCGGCAGATAGATCGACACGCAGACGTCCGCGCGCAACTCATTCAGGGTGGACAAGTCACGTGCTGTCGGAGTGTCGAGATAAAGCATGAGGTTCTTCCTTCGGCGGATGGAGGATGGTGGCTCGCCAGGCCCTACAGGAAAAGTCGGCGTCAAGCGAAAACCCGGTCATTTCGGTAGCCGGACAGTTCCATGTGCGGCGAGCTGGAACGTCAATGCGCGTCCCTGCCCGTGGACATAGTCGCATGCATCCGCAAACAGGCCCGTCAAGGCAGCGCTCGCCCCCCATCGCAACTCAGCGTGCGATCGCAGGGCCGGCACGCGCGGGAGCCCAAGGCTCAGTGCCGGATTTGGGGCCGACGGCCAGTGATCACGGTTTAGTTGAGCGCGCTGCGGATGCCGGAGGACAGACGTTCAGACGCGGAATGCCCCCCCAAAAAAATACCCCCAAAGTGGGGGTATTTTCCGGGTTCCAGCGACACTGGCGCGAAATCTTGCTTCAGCCTCATGCCATTGATCCTGAGGGATATTTTTGCCTCATGGACTTCCTGAAACGTCAGTCGCCCTGTTGCTTCTGCAGGATTTCCCAGCGCTCCTGCGCGTCGATGGTGCGCTCGGCGGTCAGGCGCACCTCCAGGCGATCCAGGCCAATTTCCTCGCCGGTATCCACGCAATAGCCGTAATCGCCCGCATCCAGGCGCTTGAGCGTGCTGTCGATCTTGCCGATCAGCTTGCGGTAGCGGTCGCGGGTGCGCAGTTCCAGCGAATTCTCGGTTTCGCGGGTTGCGCGCTCGGCCTCGTCGCCGATATCGCGCACTTCGTCCTTGAGGTTCTCGATGGTCTGCTTGGACTCTTCCACCAGGTCCGCGCGCCAGTCCAGCAGGCGCTGGCGGAAATACTCCAGTTGCAGCGGGCTCATGTACTCCTCGTCCGCCGAAGGCTTGTAGCCCGCGGGCACGATGGGGCGGCCGGTGGCTTCATCGGTCTTGTAAGGCACGACCCTGGCCTTGCCGCGCGGCGCCGGGGCCGTTGGCCTGGAAGCCACGGCGACGGCCACCTTGCCGATGGGACGACGCGGAACGGGCCGGACGGGCGCAGGCGCGGGAGCAGCCGCTGGCGCGGATTTCGTTGCGGATTTGGTCTTGGGGGCGGTCACGGATTTCTTGCTGGATACGGTGGCCGCGGCCGGCGCAGACGCCGGTTTTGCAGCAACCTTCGAAGCCGGCGCGGGCGCGACGGGCTTGGCAACCTTGACCGGAACGGGCCTGGTCGCCTTGGCCGACGCTGCCTTGACAGCGGTCGGCTTCGCGGATTTCGGGGAGGGGGTTTTGACCGCAGCCCTGGCAACCGGCTTGGCGGCCGGCTTTTTGGCTACGGACTTCTTGATTGCGGGCTTCTTGGCCGCCGGCTTGGCCGGCGCAGCCACTTTCTTTGCGGCAACCGCTTTTTTCGCGGGCGCAGCCTTGGCAACCGGCTTCTTCGCCGCCTTCGCAACGGGCTTTGCAACTGCCTTGCCCTTGGGCGCGGGCTTGCCGGCCACGGGTTTCTTGGCCACCAGCTTGGCGGGCTTCTTGACGGCCTTGGCGGCCTTCTTTGCAGGTTTCTTGACAGCCACGAACAGCGCTTCCTGAGACTTCCGGCGGGTACGGGAAGGGGGCGCCTTTATAGCCTAACCGGCCGGTAGCGGCAACCACGCATTCAGGCAACTGGCTTATCATCGCGGAATGGCGGGACGTTTCCTGATTGCGATCCTGGTGGTCTACAAACGCTTTCTCAGTCCGATGCTGGGGCCGCGCTGCCGGTTCGTGCCTTCCTGCTCCGAGTACGCGATGGAAGCCATCGGCCGTTTCGGCGCCTTCAAGGGAAGCTGGCTGGCCATGCGCCGGGTGGGCCGTTGCCACCCGCTCAACCCCGGCGGATACGACCCGGTCCCCGAAAAGACCGCCCACCCCTCCTCTACCGGAACCCACTGATGCCCGGCACCCTCATCGTCAATGCGCGGCTGGTCAACGAAGGCCACGAAACCGAAGCCGACCTCCGCTTCGAGAACGGCCGGATCGTCCAGATCGGCAACGGCATCACCGCGCGGCCGGACGACCGGATCATCGAGGCCGGCGGCAGGCGACTGCTGCCGGGCATGATCGACGACCAGGTCCATTTCCGCGACCCCGGCCTGACCCACAAGGGCGACATCGCCACCGAGTCGGCAGCCGCGGTGGCCGGCGGGCTGACCAGCTTCATGGACATGCCCAACACCATCCCGCCCACCCTGGACTCCGCCGCGCTGGAAGCCAAGTACGCTTCCGCCGCCGGCCGTGCCTGGGGCAACCATGGCTTCTACCTGGGCGCCAGCAACGACAACCTGGAGGCCATCCGCGCCCTGGACCCGAAGGCCGCGCCCGGCATCAAGGTGTTCATGGGCGCCTCCACCGGCAACATGCTGGTGGACGACCCCGATACGCTGGACGCGATCTTCCGCGAGGCGCCCACGCCCATCATCACCCACTGCGAGGACACACCCAGCATCGACGCCACCCTGGCCGAGTACAAGGCCCGCTACGGCGACGACATCCCGGCGGAGTTCCATCCCGACATCCGCAGCCGCGAAGCCTGCATCAAGTCCACCCGGCTGGCGCTGGCGCTGGCGCGCCGGCATGGCACCCGCCTGCACGTGCTGCATATCTCCACTGCCGATGAACTGGCCCTGTTCACAGCCGGCCCCTTGATTGCGCCCGATGGCGCCCGCAAGCGCATCACCGCCGAGACCTGCATCCACTTCCTGCGTTTCGATCGTGGCGACTATGCGCGCCTGGGCCACCTGATCAAGTGCAATCCCGCCATCAAGGACGCAGCCGACCGCGAAGCGCTGATCCGGGCCCTGGCGGAAGACGTGATCGACGTGCTGGCCACCGACCACGCGCCGCACACGCTGGAAGAAAAGTCCCAACCGTACACCCGCGCCCCTTCCGGCCTGCCGCTGGTCCAGTACGCGCTGGTCGCCGCGCTGGAACTGGTGCACGAAGGACGGCTGAGCACCGCGCAAGTCGTGGACAAGGTTTCCCACGCGCCAGCACGGTTGTTCGACGTCAAGGAACGCGGCTTCCTGCGCGAAGGCTACTGGGCCGACCTGGTGCTGGTGGACGACGAGCCGTTCACCGTGCGCCGCGAAGACGTGCTGTCCAAATGCGGCTGGTCGCCCTTCGAAGGCGCCAACTTCCGCTCGCGCATCGCCGCCACCTGGGTCAACGGGCGCATGGCGTGGAACGGCCAGCAACTGCTGGGTACCCCCGGCGGCCGGCGGCTGGAGTTCGATCGATGAGGCCGAGTCTCCTGTGCGCGCTTCTCGCACTGGCGGCACTCTCCGCAACTTCCATCCCGGCACAAGCGCAAACAGCCGCCACAGCGGATGAACAACGCATCGTTTTCCCCGCCAGCGTTTCGCAAGGCGCACTGGTATTCGGCAAGGTGCCGCCGGGCAGCACCGTAGAACACGCCGGACGCAACCTGCGCACCACCGGCTACGGCACCGTGGTCTTCGGCGTCTCCCGCAACGAAAAGGGACCGCTGGCCGTGGCCGTCACCCGGCCGGACGGCAGCCGCGAAACCGCCAGGATCACGGTCACGCCGCGCGACTGGCCGGAACAGCGCATCAACGGCGTGCCCCCGGCAACGGTGAACCCACCGCCCGAAATCGCCGAACGCATCCGCCGCGAACAGGCGCGCGTGACCGATGCCCGCGCGCGCGACGATGCCCGCGCGGATTTCGCGCAAACGTTCGTGTGGCCGGTCGAAGGCCGCATCAGTGGTCGCTTCGGACGCGCGCGCGTCTACAACGGCCAACCCGGTTCGCCGCATTCCGGCATGGACATCGCCGCGCCGACCGGCACGCCGGTCAAGGCTCCCGCCGCCGGCATCGTGACCTTCGCCGACAACGACCTCTATCTCACCGGCGGCACCCTGCTGATCGATCATGGCCACGGCGTCAGCAGCAACTTCCTGCATCTGTCGCGCATCGACGTGAAGGTGGGCGACCGGGTCGAACAGGGACAGGTAGTCGCCGCAGTCGGATCCACCGGGCGTTCGACCGGACCGCATCTGCATTGGGGGATGAACTGGTTCGATGTGCGCGTCGATCCGCAGCTCGTGCTTGATCGCGGGAAATAAGTCAGCTCATCCATCGCCTCGCGCGACGGCACGCGGATGGATCCGTGCTGGCTCCCGAAAGCGGCGAACCATGGTCCTGTAGGAGCGGCGCTTGGCCGCGAGCTTTGCTCTTTTCGTAGGTGCGCAACAAAGCTCGCGGCCAAGCGCCGCTCCTACAGCGGATTGCGGCCGCTCACCCGTGCCACGGCATCGTGCGGATGCAGGCTTTCGTAATGGGCCACCGTGGCCTGATAACGCGCGACCCGCGCGTCGGTCGCCAGCACCGATGCCACGCGGCGGGCGGCGTCTTCGCAGAACATCAGGTTCTCGGCATTCAGGCGGGCGAAGGCCTGTTCATCCACTCGCTTGACCGCGGTCTGCACCGGCGTTCCCAGTGCGCTCTCGATGGCATCGATCAGCGACACCAGGGGCAATTCATCGAACTGCGGGCGCAACTCCACCCGGATACTCGCGCGGCTGCGTTGCGCATGCGGGGTGGCGGCCATGCCGCGCTCCGAAGCCAGCCAGTCG
This sequence comes from uncultured Pseudoxanthomonas sp., assembly GCA_964562135.1. Classification (GTDB taxonomy): domain Bacteria; phylum Pseudomonadota; class Gammaproteobacteria; order Xanthomonadales; family Xanthomonadaceae; genus Pseudoxanthomonas_A. Next base: position 22,138 of record CAZLSG010000001.1, read on the forward strand.
CTGATCACCGTGGCCGACAAGGGACGGGCCACGGCAAAGTCCTCGGCAAAGCGCTCGGCATTCGCCTGACGGGACAGCGCCGCCGACGCCGGGCACGTGCTGGAGTATTCGATGGAAAACGACAACGCCAGTTGCAGATGTCCATCACCCAGCACGGCTTCGATTTCCACCGGATAACGCTTCCACCCGGCGTAACCGCTTTCCAGCGCGCGACGTTGCAGCAGCGCTTCGTAGCGGATGTTCAGCTTTGCCTGCGAAGCCAACCCCTGCTGCGATGCCACACTGTCCTGCAGCAGGTGGCGCAATCCTGCCGGCGTGATGGCTTCGCGCGCCAGGCCTTCCTGCAATTGCAGGTACAGGCGCGACATGTGGATGCCGCGCGAATCCGGGTCCACCATGTCCACGAACAGGTCGATCTGCGCGGCCACCTGCAACTGGCCGCCATTCCCGTCCGGGATGCGGACCGGCAGCGAAATGCCTTCCATGCCTACCCAATCCAGCGGGCGGGCCAGCGGCACGCTCTGGTGGGCGACATCAGGCAGCGCGTCGCGAGGGGAAGCGGGGGACGAAGACATGAAGAACATCCGTGGAATCCGGGCCCAATTGTAACGGCAGCCGACCCTGCCCCAGTGAAACGATCCGTTACATGGGCATGCGGCATTTATCGCAGCGATCGGAATCCCGGGTGGAGGAAGCCGGCCCGTTCACCCGCCTCGTGCGGCGCGCCAGGCGGTGAACAGCGTCCGCACGGGCGATGGCGGCCCGGAAGGCTTGCCACGCCGCTGCAGGCGCATGCGCGCCAAGGCCGAGTGGATACGCCGTACGCGGGCGCCTGTCCGGTCATCGGGCCAGTGTTCCAGCAGGATCCTCGCCCATCGGTCCATGCGTTGCGATTCGTCACCGTTGCCTGCCCCATCCAGATGCCCCGGCAGCGCCAAGGCACCGGCAGCCGCCAGTCGCGCCGCCAGGGCCTGCGCCGCCACCGCCTCCGGCCGCAGGGCCGGTCCGCCGAACAACGCGACCTCCACTTCGGCCACCGCCGTACCGAAGGGGCGAAGTTGAGCGAATGCCGCCTCGCTGTCCTCCGGGCGTTCACGCGCCCTGGCCAGCACCGGCAACGTGTCGGCCAGCGCCTGCCACGGTGCGTCGTGCGGCTCCAGCATGCGGCCGAGGGGATGCCGCGAACGCCGTCCGGACCAGTCGCGCAGTTCCTGCTCCCACCACGCCAGCTTGGCATCCGCCGGCAACGGATCGCCGGTCACGTTCATCGCATCCTCGAATTCCTGCAACAGGGCGAACCAGGCCACCGCCAGCGAGCGCCGCGCTTCCGGCACGAACACTTCCGCCACCGCCCACTCGGGCCAGCGGCTGCGCCACTTGTCGAGGAAACTGTCGAGGGCGGTGGAGTCGGACATGCAATGAATGTTCAGGAGTAGCGCCAGGCGGGCGCGTCGCAGTTGCGGAAATCTGTCATGCCCACCGTCGCGCGGAGGCCGCGACCCTAAGGATTTTGCGGCCAGGCCACCGGATAGGCGAGGTCGACAGGCGCTTCCGCCAAAACGTCGGGAAGCCAGTCCGCCGGCTGCTCATCGGCCTGCCGGTAGCCCCACAAAGCAGCCACGGACGGCATGCCCGCGGCGCGCGCGGCCACGATGTCGCGCTCGTCGTCACCCACATAGACACAATCGGCGACGGGCACGCCAATCCGCTCCGCCGCCGCCAACAACGGCAACGGATGCGGTTTCTTTTCCGGCAGCGTGTCGCCCCCGATCAGGACCGCGCAACGGGAGTCCCACCCCAGTTGCGGCAGGATGTCGCGGGCCAGATACTCGGGCTTGTTGGTGACGATGCCCCACACCGTGCCCGCGGCCTCCAGCGTCGACAGCATGGCGTCCACGCCGTCGAACAAAACGCTGTGGCGGCCCAGTTCCTCGCGGTAGATCGCCAGGAACTCCGGCACCAGCGCTTCGCGCGGCGCCACGTCCAACCCCGGGAAGGCCGCCGCCAGCATGGCGCGCGCGCCCTTGGAGACATGCGGGCGGATCTGTCCCAGCGTCATCCGAGCGGTGCCGCGTGATTCGCGCATGCGGTTGGCCGTGGCCAGCATGTCCGGCGCACTGTCCAGCAAGGTGCCATCCAGGTCGAACAGGACCGCGCGCGGGAAGCGGGCCGGGACGCGATTCGTCATGCCGGCTTCACTGCGCTGGCCAGGTAGTTCACGTCGGTGCGCGAAACGATGCGGGCGCCATTGCGCCATGGCTCGTAGGCCAATCCGCTGACATCCTCCAGTTGCAGCCCGGCCACGCGCAACCAGCCGGCGAGTTCGGAAGGCTTGATGAAATCCTGGTAGTGGTGCGTGCCCCTGGGCAGCAGGCGCGCGATGTATTCGGCGCCCACGATGGCCAATGCGAAGGCCGCCGGAGTACGGTTCAGCGTGGACAGGAACAACCGCCCGCCCGGCTTCAGCAGCCGCTCGCACGCAGCGATGATGGCGGCCGGGTCCGGCACGTGCTCCAGCATTTCCATGCAGGCGATGGCATCGAAGCTTGCCGGGGCCTCGTCGGCCAACGCTTCCACCGGCTGCACGCGGTAATCGACCTTGACGCCGGATTCCAGGCCATGCAGGCGCGCCACCTTGACCAGTTCAGGCGCCAGGTCGATGGCCGTGACCTGCGCTCCCTCTTTCGCCAGCGCCTCGCTGAGCAACCCACCGCCGCAGCCCACGTCCAGCACGCGCGCGCCTTGCAGCGGAACGCGCCGTTTCACGTAATCCAGACGGACAGGATTGAGCGCGTGCAGCGGCTTCTGCGGACCGTCGGGGTCCCACCAGCGATTGGCCAGGGCAGCGAACTTGTCCAGCTCCGCCTGGTCGAAATTTCGGTGGGTATCGGCATGGGGCTGTGCGTTCATGCTCTGCTCTTCGGGGGTGGCGGCGGGTTACGACGCATGCAGGGGGCGGATACGTTCACGCCATTGCCTCGCATTGGCCAACAGCGCATCCGTCTCGATATCCACCAGTTCGCGCCGCGACAGGCGGGCGCGGCCATCGATCCAGACATCGCTGACCTGATGGCGGCCGGTGGCATAGATCAGTTGGGAAAGCACGTTGTGCAGCGGCTGGGTTTCCAGCGCCGACAGGTCCACGCAGACCAGATCGGCCCGCTTGCCCGGCTCGATGGAGCCGATCAGGTGGTCGAAGCCGATCGCCTTCGCGCCGCCCAGCGTCGCGGCGCGCAACGCGGTGGCCGCATCCAGCACGGCGGCGTCCTGTGCCACCGCCTTGGCCAGGAGGGCCGCGGTGCGGGTCTCGCCGAACATGTCCAGGTCGTTGTTGCTGGCACAGCCGTCGGTGCCGATGGACAGCGTCACCCCCGCTCGTTCCAGCGCACAGGCAGGACAGAAGCCCGACGCGAGCTTGAGGTTGGACTCGGGACAATGCACCACGCTGACGCCACGCTCGGCGCAGAGGTGGATTTCGGCCTCGGTAAGCTGGGTCATGTGCACGGCGATCAGGCGATCGTTGACCAGCCCCAGCCGATCGAGCCGCGCGATCGGCCGCTGGCCATGTTCCTTCAGCGACTGCTCCACTTCCTGAGCGGTCTCGTGCAGGTGCAGGTGCACCGGCACGTCGAGCTGGTCGGCCAGCATGCGCACGCGCTCGAAATTCGCGTCGTTGACGGTGTACGGCGCGTGCGGCGCGAACGCGGTGGCGATCAAGGGGTCGTCACGCCACTGATCGTGCACCTCGCCGGCACGATCGAAATACTCGTCGTCCGACTTCGCCCAGGCGGTCGGGAAATCGATGACCGGCAGGCCGATGCGCGCGCGGAAGCCATGGCGCTTGTAGGTGGCTGCCTGCACGTCGGGAAAGAAGTAGTTTTCGTTGACGCAGGTGGTGCCGCCACGCAGCATTTCGGCGATGGCCAGGGTAACGCCATCGGCGACGAAATCCGGCCCGATCACCGCGCCTTCTATGGGCCAGATGTGCTGCTGCAGCCAGACCTTGAGCGGCAGGTCGTCGGCCACCCCGCGCAGCAGGGTCATCGGATTGTGGGTGTGGGCGTTGACCAGGCCGGGGATCAGCGCCGCATCGGGCCGCGACACGATCTCTCCGGCATCGAAGCGCGCCCTCGCCTCGCCCACCGGCAGCACGGCGACGATCTCGCCGCCGCGAACGGCAACGGCGTGATCCTCCAGGACCACGCCGTGCGGTTGCACCGGCACCACGAAACCGGCTTCTATCAGCAGATCGCAGCTTTCGGGGATCGGCGACGTCATCAGGTTACTTGACGCGGGAAACGTATTCGCCGGTGCGGGTATCGACCTTGATCACTTCGTCCTGGCCGACGAACAGCGGCACGCGCACCACCGCGCCGGTTTCCAGCGTGGCCGGCTTGCCGCCGCCGCCGGAAGTGTCGCCGCGCACGCCGGGATCGGTCTCGGTGATCTTCAGTTCCACGAAGTTCGGCGGCGTGACCTGGATCGGCGTGCCGTTCCACAGGGTCACCACGCACGCCTCCTCGCCCTTCAGCCACTTTTCCGCGCCTGCCATGCCGGCCTTGTCGGCCTGCACCTGCTCGAAGGTTTCCTGCTGCATGAAATGCCAGTACTCGCCATCGCTGTACAGGTACTGCATGTCGGTATCCACCACATCGGCCGCTTCCACCGAGTCGGTGCTCTTCATGGTGACTTCCTGCACCCGGCCGGACTTGATCAGGCGGTAACGCACGCGGGTGAAAGCCTGGCCCTTGCCCGGCTTGACGTAGTCGGTTTCGGTGATGATGGCGGGTTCGTTGTTGACCAGGATCTTCATCCCGTTCTTGACGTCGTTCATGCCGTAACTGGCCATGGGGTGCTCCTTGGAATAAGACGAACCCGCCGCTCAAGGCGGCCGGCCGGATAGAATGGGAAACCCGCCGCGACAGGCGGGTGCTTGTTTCAGGCCACACATGATAACCGCAGCGCCCATACCCATGCAGCCCGCCCCCCCGTCCGCGCCCCGCTGGCAGTCCTTGTGGCGCGACGCCGTGCGCGACCCCCGCGAACTGCTGGCACTGCTGGACCTGGAGTTGCCCCCTGGCCGACTCTCCGATGCGGCGGCGGCGCAGTTCCCGCTGCGCGTGCCGCGCGGCTTCATCGCCCGCATGCGCAGCGGCGACCCCGCCGATCCGCTGCTGCGCCAGGTGCTGCCGCTGGACGAGGAAATGCGGCCGGCGCCGGGCTTTGGCCTGGATGCCGTGGGCGACGGCGCCGCCCGCACGGGTCCGGGCGTGATCCGGAAATACCAAGGGCGCGCACTGCTGGTGGCCACGGGCAGCTGCGCCGTGCATTGCCGCTACTGTTTCCGCCGCCATTTCCCCTACCACGACGAAACCGCCGCGCGCGGCCATTGGCAAGAAGCCATCGCCCTGATCGATGCCGACGCCGGCATCGACGAGGTGATCCTTTCCGGCGGCGACCCCCTCTCCCTCTCCACCGCCAAGCTGGCCGAACTGACCGATGCCCTGGCCGGAGTGCCGCACCTGCGCCGCCTGCGCATCCACAGCCGCCTGCCGGTGGTGCTGCCCGAACGCGTGGACGACGAACTGGTCCGCTGGCTGTCCGGCCTGCCCTGGCCGGTGGCCTTCGTGATCCATGCCAACCATGCCAACGAATTCGATGGCAGCGTGGATGCCGCGCTGGCGCGGCTGGGCGGTGCCGGGGCGCGCCTGCTCAACCAAGCCGTCCTGTTGCGTGGCGTGAACGACAGCGTCGAGGCGCTGGCGGCCCTGGGCGAACGCAGTTTCGATGCCGGGGTACTGCCTTATTACCTGCACCAGCTCGACCGGGTTCAGGGCGTGGCCCATTTCGAAGTGGACGACACCCGGGCCAGGGCATTGCATGCCGCCCTCGCCGCCCGCCTTTCCGGCTACCTGGTGCCCAGGCTGGTGCGGGAGGTTCCCGGCGATACGGGAAAGCGACCGTTGTGACGGCACCGCGGACAATGTCCGCCCCGTTCCGCGACGTCGGTAACGGAAGCTTCTGCTAACCTCGTGTATCAATCCGTTCCTCCCCCGGCTGGAAGCCCTGCATGCAGACAGGCAAAGACACGCTCCTGCGATTGATGATCGTCGACGATAGCGGTGAGAACGCCGAAGCCATCGTCAGCGCATTGCGCAACGGCGGCATCACGGTGCGTCCCCTGAGACCGCTGGACGAGGACGAACTGGCCGCGATGGTCGCTTCCCAGGCCATCGACCTGGTCCTGGCCGCGCATTCGGCGCGCGCGCTTTCGCTGGACAGGGTGTTGGCCGGAATCGATGCCAGCGGCAAGGACATCCCGGTCGTCATCGTGGCCGATGCCGTCGACGAATCCCTGCTGCTCAACGAGCTGAAGCACGGCGTCCACGCCATTGCCCTGCGTGGCCGCAACGAACACTTGCTCAATGTCGTGCGCGCCGAATATGCCGACCTGGAGGCAAGGCGCGCCTTGCGCCGCCTGGAAGCGCAACTGCGCGAAACCGAACGCCGCTGCGACGCGCTGATCGCCTCCTCGCGCGATCCCATCGCCTACATCCACGAAGGCATGCACATCCGGGCCAATGCGGCCTATCTGGAAATGTTCGGCTTCGAGTCCTTCGAGGATGTCGAGGGCCTGTCCCTGCTGGATCTGGTGGCGCCGCGGCACGTCGCCGACTTCAAGGCGCTGCTCAAGCGCCTGGGCAAGGGCGAGACGCCGCCGCCCCGCTACGAACTGGAAGCCTCCAACCTGGACGGAGAGACCTTCCCGGCCACGCTGGAGTTCGCTACCGCCACCTACGAAGGCGAGTCCTGCGTGCAGGTCGTGTTCCGGCGCCGCGAGTTCGATCCGGAACTGGCCCGCGAAGTGGAGGATCTGCGCCAGCGCGACCTGGCCACCGGCCTGCTCAACCGCCCCACCTTCCTGCACCTCCTGGAAACCGCCGTCAGCCAGGTGGCGCGGGGGGAAGCCCCGCACTCCCTGCTGCTGGTCGAACCGGACCACTACCAGCGCCTGTTGCAGGAAGTCGGGCTGGATTCGGCAGACGAAATCATCGCCTCGCTGGCCAGCCGGCTGAGCGGGGTCCTGGGGACCGACGCCACCGCCGCCCGCTTCGGCGAACACCGTTTCGCCGTGCTGCTGCGGGGCGACCATGCCCGCACCGCCGCCGTGGCCGAGCAAATGCGCGAAACACTCGCCTCGCACGTCTTCACCCTCGGCGAGCGTTCCGCCTCGGTAACGGCCAGCATCGGCGGCGTCCAGATAGGCGAAAAGATCGCCTCGCTTTCGCAGGTGCTTGCCCGCGCTTCCGAGAGCATCCAGCAAGCGCTGGACCTGGGCGGCAACCGCATCGAGATCTTCGATCCGGGCGCCGTGGATCGCGCGGAAGAAGAACGCATCCAGAACTGGGTGGAGCGCCTGCGCGATGCGCTGCAAAACGACGGCTTCGTCCTGCATTACCAGCCGGTGGTCAGCCTGCAAGGCGAACCCGGCGAACTCTACGAAACCTATCTCCGCTTCGAGTCAGGCGAAGAACTGGTCAAGCCCCAGGCATTCCTGGCCATCGCGGAAGAACATGGCCTGCTGGACGAAATCGACCGCTGGGTGGCAACCCGGGCCATCGCCACCCTGGCGGAACGCCAGCGTAGCGGGCGCGACACCCGCCTGCTGATCAAGGTCAGCCCGGCTTCCTTCGGCGATGGACGCCTGTTGCAAACCATCGAAGCGCAACTGGCGGAACAGGCCGTCCCGGGCGAAAGACTCTGGCTGGAAACACCGGAAGCCAAGGTGTTCACCCACCTGCGCACGGCACAGGAATTCCTGGCCGGGGCCAATCGGCTGGGCTGCCAGGTGGGCCTGGAGCACTTCGGCACGGGGCTGGACTCGTTCCAGTTGCTCTCCCATTTCAAGCCCGCTTTCGTCAAGCTGGATCGCAACTTCGTGGAGGATCTTTCCGGCTCGGCGGAAAACCAGCAGAAGGTCCGCGACATCGCCGCGCGCACGAAGGCCGAAGACATCAGTACCGTGGTCGACTTCGTTTCCGATGCCGCCACCATGAGCTTCCTGTTCACGGCAGGCGTGGACTTCGTGGAAGGCCATTTCCTGGCACCGGCCGGCCCGGCGATGAACTACGACTTTTCCTGAAAAAGCGGCCCCTGTAGGAGCGGGCTTGCCCGCGATGCCTTCATGGCAAAGCCCCATCGCGGGCAAGCCCGCTCCTACAGATCCATTGCCAGCGGCAGCCATGGGCCGGCTCCAGGCCGGTGATCAAGGAATTCTTCCGCCGTGGCCGACCTGCGTATCGGTCAACCGGTCCTGCGATGCTTCCTAGTGCACGCTGCTGCGCAATGTGTCGATGCGCTGCTGCAGCGGCGGATGGCTGAGGAACAGCTTGCGCAACCCGCTGCCGATGCCCCCGGCGATGCCGAAGGCCTCGACCTGCGCCGGCAGCGTGCTGGGCTTGTGGTTGGCCGCCAGCCGCTCCAGCGCCGCAATCATCCTGTCCCGGCCCGCCAGCGCCGCGCCACCGGCATCGGCGCGGAATTCGCGGCGGCGCGAAAACCACATCGCGATCATCGTGGCGAACAGCCCGAACACCAGTTCCAGCACCATGACGATGGCGAAGTAGGCCAGCCCCGGCCTGCGGTTGCCTTGGCGGTCCCCCGACAGCGCGTTGTCGATGATGCTGCCCAGCACGCGCGCCAGCACGATCACGAACGTGTTGAGCACGCCCTGCAGCAGGGCCATGGTCACCATGTCGCCGTTGGCCACGTGGCTGACTTCATGGCCCAGCACCGCCTCGGCCTCGTCGCGGCTCATGCCGCGCAGCAGGCCGGTGGAAACGGCGACCAGCGCATTGTTGCGGTTCGCGCCGGTGGCGAAGGCATTGATCTCCGGGGCGTCGTAGACGGCCACTTCCGGCATGCCGATGCCGGCCGCCTGTGCCTGCCTTTGCACGGTGGCGAACAACCATTGTTCGGTTTCGTTGCGCGGCTGCGCGATGACCTGCGCGCGGGTGGCGCGCTTGGCCATCGACTTGGACATCAGCAAGGAGACCAGCGAACCGCCGAATCCGAACAGCGCCGCCATCACCAGCAGGCCGCCCATCTGGTTGGGATGCACGCCCAGCAGCGACATGACGATGCCCAACAGCGCCATCACCGCAAGGTTGGTTCCCAGGAACAGGGCGATACGGCTTAACATGGCTGGCCTCCGGAGCTGGCGCAAAAGTCGGTTCCGGCCGATCTGCGGTTGGCGGGGTCGATTTCAAGCCGCATGCTGACCGGCGATTCAGTTTAGCCCCTCCGTCCATGACCGCATCCCCTCCTTACCGCGGCCGTTTCGCGCCCTCGCCCACCGGGCCGCTGCATTTCGGCTCGCTGCTCGCCGCGTTCGGCAGCTGGTTGCTGGCCCGGCACCACGGCGGCGAGTGGCTGATCCGCATCGAGGATATCGACCCGCCCCGCGAAGTGGCCGGCGCGGCCATGGAACAACTCGCCACCCTGGCCGCGTTCGGGCTCGAATCCGACCAGCCCGTCACCTGGCAGGGCGAGCGTGGACACCTGTACCGGCAGGCACTGGAGCGACTGCTCGCCAGCGGCCATGCCTTCCCCTGCCATTGCAGCCGCGGCGACCTGGGCGCCAACGGCGGCGTCCACCGGCATTGCGTGGCATCGCGTGAACGCCCCGACCCTTCCATCAGGCTGCGCGTCGCAGCGGACAGCCGCGTCGTTTTCGAAGACGGCCTGCAAGGGCAGGTCGCCCAGGACGTCGGCAGCGAAGTCGGCGACTTCGTGCTCAAGCGCGCGGATGGCTGCTGGGCCTACCAGTTGGCCGTGGTGGTGGACGACGCCGCGCAAGGCATCACCCACGTGGTGCGCGGCGCCGACCTGCTGGATTCCACGCCGCGCCAGATCCTGCTGCAACGCGCGCTGGGGCTGCCCGTGCCGCGCTACCTGCACCTGCCCGTCATCACCGACGACACCGGCCACAAGCTTTCCAAGTCCGCCCGCGCGCTGCCTGTCGACCGCGACGATCCAGTCCCCGCGCTGCGCGCCGCCTGGCGCGCGCTGGGGCAACCCGCCGGATCGCTGCCCGGTTGTACCGACATGCCCGCGTTGCTGGATGGCGCAGCATCGGCCTTCGATCCAGCCCTGTTGCCCGCCGTTCCCGCCATCGCTGCCGCTGCATTGCACAACAGCGATGACGCCAACGCTGTCTAGAATCATGGTGCGCCGTCATCCCGGCGGCATCAGGAGCCTTCCCCCATGACTTCACGTGTCGCACTGGTAACCGGCGGTACCGGCGGAATCGGTACTTCCATCTGCAAGAAGCTGGCCGATATGGGCCACAAGGTGGCCACCAACTACCGCAACGAGGAAAAGGCGAAGGCCTGGCAATCGCAGATGCAGGCCGACGGCTACGATTTCGCCCTGGTCAAGGGCGACGTCACTTCGCCGGAAGAAGCCGAAGCGATGGTGCGCGAAGTCGAAAGCAAGCTCGGTCCGGTCGATATCCTGGTCAACAACGCCGGCATCACCCGCGACGGCACCTTCCACAAGATGAAGGCCGACCAGTGGAACGACGTGATCAACACCAATCTCAATTCGGTGTTCAACGTCACCCGTCCGGTGATCGAGGGCATGCGCGACCGCAAGTGGGGCCGCATCATCCAGATCAGCTCCATCAACGGCCTCAAGGGCCAGTACGGCCAGGCCAACTACGCTGCGGCCAAGGCCGGCATGCATGGCTTCACCATCTCGCTGGCGCGCGAAAACGCCAAGCTGGGCATCACCGTCAACACCGTCTCGCCCGGCTACGTGGCCACCGACATGGTGATGGCGGTGCCGGAGGAAGTCCGCGCCAAGATCGCCGCCGACATCCCCACCGGCCGCCTCGGCAAGCCGGAGGAAATCGCCTACGCCGTGGCCTTCCTGGTCGACGACCAGGCCGCCTGGATCACCGGCTCCAACCTGGACATCAACGGCGGCCACCACATGGGTTGGTGACCGGCCTGCCATTCCCCGGTGCGGCGCCTGCGGGCGCCCGCACCGCACCGTACTGTTCCCCCGGCACGAATACCCCTGACTTTCGCCAGTTGCGCAGGCTGCTGCGCTGCGTCATGCTGCGCGTCATCCAGAATTCCCGAGTGATTGCTCCATGGCTGCGATCCGCATCATCAAGAAATACCCCAACCGCCGTCTCTACGACACGGAAATTTCCAGCTACATCACCATCGAGGACGTGCGCCAGCTGATCCTGGACAACGAGGATTTCGAAGTGCGCGACGCCAAGTCGGGCGAAGACCTCACCCGCGTCGTGCTGCTGCAGATCATTTCCGAACAGGAACAGGACGGCGAGCCCATCCTTTCCACCCAGGTGCTTAGCCAGATCATCCGCTTCTATGGCGACTCGCTGCAGGGCTTCATGGGCAACTACCTGGAGCGCAGCATGCAGCTGTTCATGGAACAGCAGCAGCAGTTCCGCAACCAGATGGGCGGGCTGCTCGGCCAGACGCCGTGGACCATGATGAACCAGCTGACCGAGCGCAACATGGAACTGTGGCAGGAATTCCAGCGCAACCTCAGCGGCGGCGGCCTGGGGCAGCCTTCGCTCGGCACCAAGGATCCGTCCCGCGACACCACCAAGACCCGCGGACGCTGAAGTGCGGGAAGGCAAATGGCGGCGGGGCGCATGCGGTCCCGCAGTGATGTCGCACCCATCCGCGCGGGCTTCCGCATGACCCGTCGCATCGCGCTCGTCACCGGGGGCATCGGCGGCCTGGGCACCGCCATCTGCAAATCATTGGCCCGGGCCGGCCGGCAGGTCATCGCCGCCGACCTGCCGGCAACCGAAGAACGCATCGGCGCATTCCTTGGCGATACGCAAGGCCTGGACATCGCCTTCGAACCGCTGGACGTCGGCGACCTGGATGCCTGCAACGCGCTCGTGCGGAAGATCGAATCCACGCACGGCTCGCTGGACATCCTGGTCAACAATGCCGGGATCACCCGCGACGCCACCCTGCGCAAGATGGAGCGGGCGCAATGGGACGCCGTGCTGGGCGTGAACCTGGGCAGCGCGTTCAACCTCTGCCGTGCCGCCGTGGAAGGCATGCAGGAACGCCGCTTCGGGCGCATCGTCAACATCAGTTCGGTCAGCGGCCAGACCGGCAACTTCGGGCAGACCAACTACGCCGCGGCCAAGGCCGGCCTGCACGGCTTCACCATGTCGCTGGCGCGCGAAGTGGCCGGCAAGGGCATCACCGTCAACAGCATTTCGCCGGGCTACGTGGAAACGCCGATGACCCGCGCGATGCCGGAAGAGGTCCGCGCGCGCACCGTGGCCGCCGTCCCGGCCGGACGGATCGGCCACCCGGACGACATCGCGCGGGCCGTGGCCTTCCTGACCGACGACGCGGGCGACTACATCACCGGCGCCAACCTGCCGGTGAACGGCGGTCTGTTCATGAGCTTCTGAGAACCGCCACGGACCGCGGGCTGGCCTTCACGGGCCGCCCGCCTCCTCGCAGAACCGCTGCCGGTACTCCAGCGCCTTGGGCAGCAAAGCCCGCAGGTTCTGGATGCGGGTGCCCGGGTTTGGGTGCGTGGACGAGAATTCCGGCGGCGCCTGCCCGCCGCTGGCTTCGCTCATGCGCTGCCACAGCGGGATGGCCTCGTTGGGGTCGAAGCAGGCCGCCGCGGCCAGCAACAGCCCCACTTCATCGGCCTGGGTTTCGTGCTCGCGCGCATACGGCAACAACACGCCGTAGCCCATCGCGGCCATGACCATTTGCTGCGAGCTGGCATCCATGCCGCTGGCCGCGCCGCCCATCTGCACGATCTGCCCGACCTTCTGCTGGGCCATGCGCTGCGCGCCATGGCGCGACAGGGCATGGGCGATCTCGTGCCCCATCACCACCGCCAGCGCGTCGTCGTTCTGCGCAACCGGGAACAAGCCCGTGTAGACCGCCATCTTGCCGCCGGGCAGGCAGAAGGCGTTGGCCTGCGGCGAATCGATCACGCTCACCGCCCATTCGTACTGCGCGGCATGGCTGCTTGGCGACACGCCATGCTCCTCGGCCAGCGCGGCGCCCACCACCCCTACCTTGGAAACGAGCTTCTGCGCGATTTCACGCACCTTCAGCGAAGCCGGCGCGTTCGGATCCAGCGGGCGCTCCTGCGACAGGATCTCGCGATAGGCCTGCAATCCCAGCGTCTTCTCGTCTTCGACGGTCAGCCCGCTGTCGATCAATCCCTTTTCCCCGGTGTAAGGGTCCACCACCTGGTTGGAGAACCAGTAGAACGCCGCATAGCCCGCGAACGCCAGCAATATCCACCAGCGCACGTTTCCCAGCGGGCCGCGCCGTTGCGGCGCCTGGCCTTGCTGCTGCCCGCCCCTGCCGAATGGATCCTGCCTCATCGTCCTTCTCCCTGACTGTTCATATGTTGCGCACCACGCGGAAACCCACCCGCGCGCTGGTTGTATCCGAATCCGTGGAAGCCCGCCACGCGGCGCGCGCTTGCGAAGGCGCATTGGACCACGAGCCGCCCCGGATCACCCGCGACCGGCAACCGGGGTTGTACCAGGCCGCGCCATCGCCCGGGGCGCGCCGGAAACTGGCATGCCAGCAATCGGCCACCCATTCGCTGGTATTGCTTCCCAGGTCATGCAGCCCCCAGGCATTGCGGGCAAAACTGGCAACCGCCGCCGGCCCCCAGTAGCCGTCGCCATAGCCTTCGAAGGCATGGTTCCAGCGCCGCCCGCTGGGCGATACGTCCTCGCTGCCGGTCAGGTTGCCCACGCCTTCCGGCGGCGGGCCGTCGCCCCAGGGATAGCGCCCGCGCGTACCGGCGCGCAAGGCGTATTCGAATTCGGCCTCGCTGGGCAGGCGATAACCTCGACCGGTCTGTTCCCCCAACCAGGCGGCATAGGCTTCGGCATCGTGCACGCTGACGTGCAGCACGGGCATGTCGTCCGCCGCCTTCGTGCCGGCATGGTCGGACTGCCAGTCCACCCCGCTGCGGCGGGCGAAATTGCCGCTGCGCTCGTCGTACACCACCGAATGCCCGCGCCGCGCCGCGCGCGGGCGATAGCCGGTGGCCTCGACGAAACGACGGAACTCCCCCACCGTGACCGGATGCCGGGCCATGGCGAAGCCGCGGTCGAAGCGCACGTAATGGGCCGGCTTTTCCGCATCGGTGGCATCGGCTTCGTTGTCGCCGGCGCCCATGCGGAAACCGCCGTGCGGCACCACCACCATTTCCGGTCCGCGCCCGCCGTGCTTCAGCTCGTCGGTGAATGCCTGCCCGGGCCGGTACAGGCCGTAGTGGGTCGCCAGTTCGATCCGCTCGCGCAGATCCTGTGCCACCGGGTTGCCGGGCTCGGCGATGCGCAGCACCTCCGCCAGGTTCTCCCGCGCCTGCCGCAGGCCCGGCACCGTCTGCAGGTCCTGGATGCTGTTGTCGCGCAGGGCCGCGATCTTGCGGTGGCGTATGGCGTCCACCCGCAAGCGCGCATCCTCGATGGTCTGCGTTTCCTCACGCACGCCGCCGGCATGCTGCAACCAGCGTGCGGCGGCAACGAAATCGCTGGCGTTGGCGGCATCCTCCGCACGCCGGATCAGGGCGCTTTCCACCGCCGCCAGGCCCTGGCTGGCGCGCGACTGGCCCGGCGCCAGTCGCAACACCTCGCGGAATCCGGCCAGCGCGCCTCCCCCCTGCTCGCCCAGCACGCCGGCAGCCAGGTCGCGTTCGCCCGTTTCGTTCAGCGCCCATACCTGCTCGGCCACATCCACGCGTTCCAGGTACTTCGTCACCTCGGCGCCCTCGGGCTCGACCGCGCGCGCAACGGCCCCGATCTCCACAGCTTGCCGGAGGGCAGCACGGTCTTCTTCCGCCGCGCGCAACACCCCATCCGCCTCTTTCAGCAGGCTCCCCAAGGCCTGCTTCAATCCGGCCCTGGCGCGCGCATCCTCCGGCTGCAATTGCAGGATCGCCAGATACAGCGGGATGGCATCGTCGGCGCCGGCATGCATGCGGCCTTCAGCCAATGCCCTTGCCGCCGCCCGGCGCGCCGCGGGGATGCCATCGACTTCCAGTTCCACCACCGGCGGCTGCCAGCCATACCGGATGGCTGCCGCATCGTCGCCGCTGATGGTGATGCTGGGCGCGCGCGCGTCGCTCGCCTCGGACCCGGCGGCTGTCTCTTCCGCAATCCGTGAGTCCCGCGAGCAGGCGCACAGCAGCGCAAGCACCCCCCACATGACGTACCGTGCCAGCAAGCGCATTCCTCCGGTCTTCCGCTCCACATCCATACACGGACGTTAGGCTATTGTCCCCCACCCCGGCAAACAACCCGAACCGTTGGAGAACCCGTGCCCGACTGGATAAGCACACCCGAGCAACTGAACGACCGCCTGCGGCAGCGCCCTGCCCGGATTGGGCTGGATACCGAATTCATCCGCGAACGGACCTACTGGCCGCGGCTGGCACTGGTGCAACTGGCCATCGACGGTGACATCCTGCTGGTGGACGCACTGGCCCCGGGCATTCCCGCGGCACTGGCCCCCATCCTGGCCGACGGTTCCGTGCTCAAAGTGATGCACAGCGCCAGCGAAGACCTGGTGGCGCTGAAATACACCTGCGGCGTGTTGCCTGCCCCGTTGTTCGACACCCAGATCGCCGCCGCGCTGGCTGGCGTCGGTGCCGGCATCGGTTACCAGAAGCTGGTGCAGGAGACCATCGGCATCGCCCTGCCCAAGGGTGAAACGCGTTCGGACTGGATGCGGCGCCCTCTCAGCGACACGCAACTGGAGTACGCCGCGGACGACGTGGAATACCTGTTCGCCCTGCACGATGCGCTGGACGGGCGGCTGGAAGCGCAGGGACGGCGGGAATGGCTGGCCGAGGATTGCCGTCGCTTCATCGAAAATGCCGCACGCGACGAAGGCGACGCCTGGCCGCACCTGGCCCTGCGCAGCGCGCAATTCCTCGAAGCGGATGCGCAGGCGCGCCTGTTGCGCCTGTTGCGCTGGCGCGATGCCACCGCCCGCGCCAGCGACAAGCCGCGCACGTGGATCCTGGACAACGAACTGGCCGTCGCATTGGCGAAGCAGCCCCCCGGGGATCGCGCCGCCTTGCAGCAACGGCTGGAAACCCACCCCAAGGCACCGCTCAAACTCGGCGATGCGCTGTGGCAGGCGCTCAACCAACCCCTGGACGATGAAACCGGCATGCCGCTTGCGCACGCCGCCAGCGACGGCGAGAAAGCCCGGCTGAAGCAGGCCCAGGACATCGTTGCCCGGCACAGCGCAGCGCTGGGGCTGGCCGATGGCGTGCTGGCGTCGCGACGCCACCTGGAGGCGCTGCTGGAGAACGGACAATGGCCCGGTGCGCTTTCGGGCTGGCGCCGCCGGCAACTGGAACCCCTGCTGGCCCCGCTGCTCACCGGCGCAGGCTAGCGCCCCCTGCCTCCCCGTGTGTAAAATCATGGCTGCCACGGGGCCATAGCTCAGCTGGGAGAGCGCGTCGTTCGCAATGACGAGGTCGGGAGTTCGATCCTCCCTGGCTCCACCAAATGCACGAAAGGCTGCGGATTACCGCAGCCTTTCTTTTTTGCTTACCCGGTTCGCACGAATGCCCGATCAGGCCATCAGGAGTCCGTGGCCGCTTCCATGCGATGCCCATGGCTTGCAGGCGTTGAGGCGGTGGCCCGGCCTTCGCACTCCCCCATCAGCAACGCGGATTGCGCCAGCCATTCCTGGTCCGGGTAATAGGCGAAGACGAACGAGCCGTCGCGGATGGTGTCGATCAGTTCGCGGGCGATGGCCGGGCGTACCGCCGGGCACCCAAGGCTGCGGCCCAGGCGGCCCTGCGACTTGATCAGCGTATCGCTGACATAGGGCGCGCCGTGGATCACGATGGCCCGTTCGCGCGCGTTGTCGTTGAAACCCGGCTCCAGTCCGCGCAGGCGCAGCGAATAGCCGTTCTGACCCACATAGCTTTCCTGGGTTTCGAAACCGCCCAGGCTGGACATGTAGCTGCCATTGCGGTTGGAAAAGCGCGTGGCCAGGTTGTCGCCGGTATTGCGCCCGTGCGACACCCACTCTTCGTACAGGAGTTTCTGCCGGGCAAGGTCGAATACCCACAGCCTGCGCTCGGTCGACGGCAGGGAGAAATCGATCACGCTCAGCTTGCCGTCCCGGCTGATCCGGCCGGAATGACGCAGGGAACAGGCCATGGCCCGCGTCGCCAGCTCCAGTACCTGACGGTCCAGCTTGGGGGCTGCCTTGGCCAGTCCATCGACCAGCGACTCGGCGGGTACTGCCGCCGGCCCCGCGAATGCCGCGCCCATTCCCGCAACCGCCAGCGCGAGGAAGGAAAGCGCGCGCGCCGCAGCGACGAGGGAGGACTTGTTCATGAGCATCGCATGCATCTTGGCATCATTTTGCCGAACGCCGCCTGTCCCGTCACCCTGCGGGAACGGGAGCCGGATCCGGGGTGTCGGACTCCAGCACCGGCTGGATCACACGCTCTTCGGGGACGCCGCGAACGGCGGGCAAGTCGGTCAACAGGACCGTGGCGCCCGGGGTAAGCGCCTGGTAAAGCTGGCGCGCAAACGCTTCGTCCACCCGCATGACCTGGTTCTGCCACAGCAATTGCAGCATCGCGAGGGAATCGGCCTGCTCGCCCAGGATGGGATAGGCCGACCAGCGATGGCGGTCGCGCCCGGGATCCAGCAGGCTTGGCACCGGCTCGGTTTCGGTCCCCATCACCAAGAGCACGGAGCCATGGATGGCAAAGTCCGGCGCGACCTCCAGCACCGCTTCGCCGATGGTCACGCCGTTGCGCAGCACGAAGACGCGGCGGTCCGCCAGGCTGACCAGCACGCTCAGCGGGCCTTCGGGCGAGAGGCTGTCGTCCCAGAAATGGCCGTCCAGCTCGTTCAGCGCCACCGGCAGGCCTTCGCGATTGATCGGCGCCAACACGGCGGGATGCACCAGGCTGGCCGGCGACGCCTTGGCATTGGCCACCACCACCGTGTCGCCGGTACGGGTGGCCGCATATACCTTCTCTGCGAACGGCTGCGGCAAGCGCACGCACCCGTGCGAAGCCGGATAGCCCGGCAGCGAACCGCCATGCAGCGCGATGCCATCCCAGGTCAACCGCTGCATGTAGGGCATCGGCGCATTGTTGTAGAGGTTGGAGTAGTGCTCTTTCTTCTTCTGCAGGATGGTGAAGACCCCGGTCGGGGTTTCCTTGCCCGGCTTGCCCGAACTGATGGTGGACACGCCGATGGCAATGCCGTTTCGATAAACGAAGGCGAGCTGCTCGTCCAGGCTGATCACCAGCACCACCGGGCCCTCCGGCGCGATTTCCGGGTGCCAGAGGAATTCGCCCGGTTGCAGGGACGCTCTGTCCGGCTCGACCACCGGCAGTTCTTCTGCCCATGCCTGCGCCAACAATGCCCACATGCACAGGGCCAGCAATGCCCGCCACGATGATTGTCCGATGGAATGCATGCGAAGTTTTGTCCGTATCCGGTTGCGGCGTGTCTATGTTGCCAGCAGATGTGCCGTGAGTGCGGCGTAATCGGGAGGAACCGGCAAGGCCCGTGCCGGACGCGCCAGCAATTCCGCCAAAGCCGGCGGGATGTCCAGCGCCCTGCCGATCAGAGGCTCCACCACGCTTTCGAACTTGGCCGGATGCGCGGTGGCGGCCACCGCCCAATGCCCCGTTTCGCCGCCTGCGCGCAGGTCTTCCAGCACTTTCACCGCGGTGGCCGTGTGCGGGCAGAATACTTCGCCATGATCACGGCAACGGCGCGCGATCACTTCGCGGATGGCGGCATCGTCCACGCTGAACGACGCAAACGCGCCGCGCAGGGCCGCATCATCGCCGCGGTACAGCCAGCGCAGGCGCTCGAAGTTGCTGGGGGCCCCCACGTCCATCGCATTGGCGAGGGTCGCCACGCTGGACTGCGGCGCGTATTGGCCGCCGGCAAAGTAAGCGGGCAGCACACGGTTGGCATTGGTGGCCAGCACGATCCGGCCCAGCGGCACGCCCAGCGCGCGGGCCAGCACCGCCGCCAGCGCGTTACCCAGATTGCCGGTGGGAACGACGAAATTCAGCGCTTCGCCGATGGCCGCATGGTGGCGCAGCGCCGCATCGGCGTAATAACTCATCTGCGGCAGCAAGCGCCCCAGGCTGATGCTGTTGGCCGAACTCAGCGGCGCCTGCGCCTGCAACTCCGCATCGTTCAACGCGCGCTTGACCAGCGCCTGGCAGTCGTCGAACGAGCCCTCCACCCGCAGCGCAGTCACGTTGTCGCCGAAACAGCCCAACTGGTGCGCCTGCCGGGGCGACACCCGCCCGTCCGGATACAGCACCACCACCCGCAGGCCCGGCTGCCGGTGGAACGCCGCGGCCACGGCCGCGCCGGTATCGCCCGAGGTCGCCACGAGGATGGTCAACGGCCGCGCATCGTCCTTGCGCAGCCGCGCCAGGCACGCGGCCAGGAAGCGCGCGCCGAAATCCTTGAACGCCGCCGTCGGACCGTGGAAGAGTTCCAGCACATGATCACCCGGAGTCGCCAGCGGCTCGAGCGGCGCGGGAAAGTCGAACGCTTCCGCGCAGATCGCCGGCAACTCGGCCTCCAGGCCGTCATCGGCGAAGAATGGTTGCAGCAGTGTGGTGGCGGTGTCCGCCAACGTGGTCCCTGCCTCCAGCGCGCGCGCGCGCGGCAAGGCCTCCGGAACGTACAACCCGCCATCCGGCGCAAGCCCAGCGGCGATGGCCTGGCTCAGGTTCGCGGATGGCGCGGCGCTGCGGGTGGATATGAAATTCATCGTCGTCATGTTCTTGTAGGAGCGGCCCTTGGCCGCGAATGGGTTTCACCGTGCAAGGCAATCGCGGGCAAGCCCGCTCCTACAGCACGCTCGCGCCGGGGCTGTCCAGCGGTGATACCCAGGCCTGGCTTTCGAAGCCCGCGCGCGCGAACGCTGCCTGCACGGCGGGAGCGGCGGCTTCGGCCTGCGCACGCGTCTGGAACCAGCCGAACACGCTGGGGCCCGCACCGGAAATGCTGCTCCCCATCGCCCCCGCTTCCAGCATGGTCCGCTTGGCCTCGCCGAAGCCGGCGATCAAGGGCGCGCGACGCGGCTCTATCAACACATCGTTCAAACCGGCGCGCACCAGTTCCGCATTGCCGGCATGGCAACCCGCCAGCACCAGCGCCAGATGCGCGCTCTGGGCAATGAATTCCTGCAACTGGTAATCGCCCTGCAAGGCCGCACGGGCGCGGCGGGTTTCAAGGATGGCTTCAGGATGCACCAGCAGGCTGTGCCACTCTTCCGGAACGGGAATCTTCACCAGGCGGTCGGCCGTGGCCAGGACCACCCCCCCGAGCAGCATCGGGCCGAGGTTGTCGCCATGCCGGCCGCCGCTGGCCACCGCTTCTCCGATCAGCGCAAATGGATACAGCGCCTCGCGCGACAACGGCGTTTCCAGAAGCTCGTTGGCCGCCACCAGCGCGGCCACGCAGGAGGCGGCCGACCCGCCCATGCCCGACCCCAGCGGAATGCCCTTGTCGATCTCGATTTCGAAACCGAACGGCAACGCCAGCGCTTCGCGCATCGCGATCAGCGCCGCGCCGGCGGTATTGGATGGCGCATCCAGCGGCAGGTCCACGGTGGTGCCGCGAATGGCGGCGATGCGGACGACCGGTTGTTCGATGCGGCGCACCGTCACGGTATCCCCCACCCCGGCAACGGCATGGCCCAGGATGTCGAAGCCGACACCGACATTGCCCACCGAAGCAGGCGAAAACGCACTGACCTCCACCCTCACAATCTGGCTCCCTGTCCCGCCGCCACCCGCAGCAGGTCGGCGAACACGCCGGCCGCCGTCACTTCCGGCCCCGCGCCGGGACCCTGCACGATCAACGGATTATCGCAGTAACGCCGCGTGGTGAACTGCACGATGTTGTCGGTCAGGCGCAGATTGGCGAAGGCATGCGCAGCCGGCAGCTCCACCAGCCCCACGCTGGCGCGCCCTTCATCGTCCAGCCGCGCCACGTAGCGCAGCACATTGCCGGCCGCTTTCGCCTGGCGCAGACGTTCGGCGAACACCGCATCCACTTCCGACAGCCGCGCCATGAAATCGTCCACGCTGGCCTGACGCAGGGTTTCCGGCACCAGGCTTTCCACCGTCACGTCCTCCAGCACCAGATCGCGCCCGGCCTCTCGCGCCAGGATCACCAGCTTGCGCGCCACGTCGGTGCCGGACAGGTCGTCGCGCGGATCCGGTTCGGTATAGCCCATCGCGCGCGCTTCGGTCACCAGTTGCGAGAACGGCACGCTGCCGTCGAACTTGTTGAACAGCCATGCCAGCGTGCCGGAGAAGATGCCCTCCACCGAAAGCAGCGCATCGCCGGTATCGATCAGATCGCGAAGGGTGGAAATGACCGGCAGTCCCGCGCCCACCGTGGCCTCGTAGCGGAAGCGCGCACCGCTGGCGGCGGCCGCTTCGCGGATCGCGCGGTAGCGTTCGATCGCACCGGCCCCGGCCTGCTTGTTCGGGGTGACCACATGGATGCCGGCGGCCAGCCAGTCCGCGTAGTGGTCGGCCACCGCCGGACTGGCGCTGCAATCAACGATCACCGTATGCGGCAGGTGCGCGGACAGCAGGTGCGCGGCGAAACGATCCAGGTCCGCCGCCTGCCCGCCTGCATCGAGGCGTTCGCTCCAGCCGACGTCGATGTCGCGTTCGTCCAGCAGCATCTTCCGGCTGGAGGCGATGCCGCGCAGGCGCAGGTCCAGATTGGCCTTGCCCAGCAGTTGCGGCTTGGCCACGTGCAATTGTTCGATGAACGTGGCGCCGACGTTGCCCGGCCCGATCACCCCGACCGAAAACGTCTGCGGCGACAGCCAGAACCCGGCATGCGCTGCGCGCAACGCCTTGATGGCGTCCGCGCTGTCGATGGCCACGGAAATGTTGCGCTCGGACGAGCCCTGCGCGATGGACAGGATGTTGACCCGCGCACGGCCCAGCGATTCGAACAGGCGCGCGGCCACGCCCGGCTGCCCGGCCATACCGTCGCCCACCGCCGCCAGCACGCTGACGCCATCGGTGAGCTGCACGCGCTGCACCTGGCCTATGGTCAACTCGTGCGCGAACGCATTGAGCAACGCAGCCTGCGCGCGCCGGGCTTCCGGTGTCTTCACCACGCAGCAGATCGAATGCTCCGAGGACCCCTGCGAGATCATCACAACCGACACCCGCGCGGCGCGCAGCGCGGCAAACACGCGCTCGGCCGTGCCAGGCACCCCGATCAGCCCGGTGCCCTCCAGATTCAGCACCGACAATTGCGGGCTGAGCGTCAACCCCTTGACCGGCCCGCTGACATCGCGCTCGGCGGTGATGCGGGTGCCCGGATGCTCCGGCTGGAACGTGTTGCGGATGATGATCGGCAGGCCGCGCTCGATGGCCGGCGTCATCGTCTGCGGATGCACCACCCTGGCGCCGAAATACGCCAGCTCGCAGGCCTCGTCGTAGCTCAGCGAATCCAGTTGCACGGCTTCGGGCACCACCCGCGGATCGGCCGACAGCACGCCGTCCACGTCGGTCCAGATGTGCAACTCGCTGGCATCGAACAGCGCGGCGAAAATCGCGCCGGAGAAATCACTGCCGTTGCGGCCCAGCGTGGTGACGCGGCCCTGCGGATCGCGGGCGACGAAGCCGGTCACCACCACGCGCGGCTCGGGATGGTCGGCGCGCCATTCGGCCAGCCGTGCCGCGCTGGCCTCCCAGTCCACTTCCACGCCCAACTCGCCGCGCGCGGCCACCAGCACGTCGCGCGCATCCAGCACCGCCACCTGCGCGCCGCGCGCGCGCAGGTGGTCGCCCAGCAGGCGCGCCGAAAAGACTTCCCCCAACCCCTGCACCCGGTCCAGCACCTCGCGCGGCAATTCGCCGATCACCGCCAGCGCCGACAGCACCTCCTCCAGCCGCGCGAACTGCGCATCGAACCACTCGACCGTGTCGCCGACCCGCTCGCCCAGCAGCGCCACCGCGGCGGCACGATGGCGCGCGCGCAATTCGTGCCAGCGCTCGCGCCAGTCCGGGCTTGCGCGCGAAGCCAGTTCGGCCACCTCGATCAGGGCATCGGTGACGCCCTTCATGGCCGATACGACGGTGATCTGCACGTCTTCGTCGCGGGCCAACAACAGTCCGGCAACGTGGCGGTAGCGTTCGGCACCGGCCACGGAAGTGCCACCGAACTTGTGAGCCACCGTACGGGCGGCGGCGGATTCCCCTGACGTGGGGCGAGTCTGGACTGCGGACGACGGCATTGCAGTGGAACCTCCGTTGGAGGCCCCGCGCGCAATCAGGAGTTGGGTTGCCCTGCATCCTGATCCGGGTGCGGGGCCGTGGCTTGCGAAATTACGCGAACACAACCTGCCGCACCCGACTAATCGTCGTGGTAATGGTGGTAATGGTGGTGGCGCCCGCAACCGCGCGCGAACGACCGGGCTGCAGCCGGACCGGCGGCGAAACGTGACGATGGGGGTGAGCGGTGTGCATGGTCCCGTAGAGGACATGATCGGACGGGGTGCTGTCAAGTGTTGCGTTGCAACAAGTTGCAGCTGAAACCGAAACAGTGGCGACCCCGACACGATTCGAACGTGTGACCTCACCCTTAGGAGGGGTGCGCTCTATCCAGCTGAGCTACGGGGCCGTGCCGCTCATTGTAACGGCAGCGGCCTTCGCTGGCAGCGGTGCCGCGCCGCCACTGCCAGCCCTCCCGTTCCCGTGCTACCTTCCGGAGGCCGGATATCCGAAGGGAGAACGGCCAAGGGAGGGGGGCAACAGTCCAGCGGGCAGGATGCAAACCTGGGCAAGGATTCCAAGTACGCCGGCATGGCCGCCATGACCGGGCAAAGATCGCAGGAGTTGTATTGCATGTGTCCCAGCAAGGTCGCCGAAGGCGAAGAACGAGGTTGGATCGTCCCCATCGGTGGCGCCGAAAACAAGGATGAAAGCCCCAGCATCCTGAAACGCTTTCTCGATATCTGCGGCGGCCCCGAGGCCGAGATCGTCGTGATTCCCACCGCCAGCCAGATGCCCGACACCGGGCCGCGCTACCACCGGGTCTTTGGAGAGCTTGGCGCACACCGCGTGGACGTGCTGGATTTCGAAACCCGCGTGGACTGCCATGCTCCGGAAGCCCTGGACCGCATCGGCCAGGCCAGCGGCATCTTCTTCACCGGCGGCAACCAGCTGCGCCTGTCCACCATCCTCGGCGGCACGCCGGCGGCCAAACTGATCCGCGAACGCAATGCCTGGGGCATCCCGGTAGGCGGCACCAGCGCCGGCGCCAGCATCCTCTCCGAACACATGATCGGCTTCGGCAAGGAAGGCTCCTCGCCGCAGGCCGACAGCGTGCGCCTCGCCCCCGGACTGGGCCTGACCAACCGCTTCGTCATCGACCAGCATTTCCGCCAGCGCGACCGCCTGGGCCGGCTGGTCGCGGCGCTGGCCTACAACCCGTTCGCCATCGGCATCGGCCTGGACGAGGACACCGCCGCCTTCATCAGCCCGGACAACACGCTGGAAGTGGAAGGCAGCGGCGCGGTCACCGTGGTCGATGCCGGCGGCCTGACCTTTTCGTCGATGGCGCAGGTGCGCGAGGACGAGCCGGTCTGCCTGCTGGGCCTGACCGTGCACGTGCTGACCTCCGGCGCCACGTTCAATCTGCATACCCGCAAGGCCTCGGCCGGCTCGCTGGCGGGCTCCCGATCATCATGAGGTGAAGCATGCGCATCCTTGAGCGTTCCGTTTACGTCGGTCCTTCGCAATACGCGCGTTTCCCGGTCATCCGGCTGGTGCTGGACCTGGAGGCTCTGGAAGCATGGCCCACCGGCAAACTCGGGTCCGCGTTCGTGGATGGGCTGGTAGCCGCCCTGCCCGGCCTGGCCGAGCACGGTTGTTCCTACCGCGAGCCGGGCGGCTTCATCCGCCGCATGCGCGAAGACCAGGGCACCTGGCTGGGCCACGTGCTGGAACACGTGGCCATCGAACTGCAGAACGTGGCCGGCGAGGATGTCACCTTCGGCAAGACCCGCAGCGTTTCCGACGACCGCCCCGGCGTCTACACGGTGGTGTACGAATACGCCCAGCGCGAGGAAGGCATCGCCGCCGGCGAGCTGGCGCTGAAACTGCTGTGCTCGCTGCTGCCGGGCGAACTGCGGCCGCAAGGCGGCGTGCCCGAGGACTGGGACTGGGAAACCGCGCGCGACGACTTCATCCGCTACGCGCAGAAACGCGCCCTGGGGCCGTCCACCGCCTCGCTGGTGCGCGCTGCGGTGGATCGCGGCATCCCGTGGTTGCGGATGAATTCGCAATCGCTGATCCAATTGGGCCACGGCAAGTACCAGCAGCGCGTCCAGGCCACCATCACCGGGCGCACGCCGTACATCTCGGTGGAGCTGGCCAGCGACAAGGAAGAAACCAACAAGATCCTCTCCAGCCTGGGCCTGCCGGTCCCGCGGCAGACCCTGGTCACCAGCACCAGCGAGGCGGTCCGCGCGGCGCAGCGGCTGGGCGGGCCGGTGGTGCTCAAGCCCTACAACGGCAACCACGGCCGCGGCATCACCATCAACATCAGCGAACCGGACGAAATCCGCGCCGCCTTCGACGCCGCGCGCGAACACTCGCGCTCGGTCATCGTCGAGACCTACATCGCCGGCGACGACCATCGCCTGCTGGTGGTCAACGGCGAACTGATCGCCGCCACCCGGCGCACGCCCGGCCATGTGGTGGGCGACGGCGTCAGCGACATCGCCGCGCTGGTGGACAAGGTCAACGAGGACCCGCGCCGCGGCGTGGGCCACGAAAAAGTGCTGACCCGGCTGGAACTGGACCGCGAGGCCGACCTGATGCTGGAACGCGTGGGCTACAACCACTTCAGCGTGCCCAAGGCAGGCGAGATCGTGTTCCTGCGCTCCACCGCCAACCTCTCCACCGGCGGCACCGCCACCGACGTCACCGACATCATCCACCCGGACAACCGCGCCATGGCCGAACGTGCGGTGCGCGCCATCGGCCTGGACGTGGGCGGCGTGGACTTCATCAGCCCCAATATCGCCGAAAGCTACAAGTCCGTGGGCGGCGCCGTCTGCGAGGTCAACGCCGCGCCCGGCTTCCGCATGCACGTGGCGCCCAGCGAAGGCACCCCGCGCGACGCCGCCGGCCCGGTCATCGACATGCTGTTCCCGCCCGGCACGCCCTCGCGCGTGCCCATCGCCGCCATCACCGGCACCAACGGCAAGACCACCACCACCCGCATGCTGGCGCACATCGCCAAGATGTCCGGCTACATCCCCGGCTACACCACCACCGACGGCGTCTACATCGACGGCCAGCGCACCGTGGAAGGCGACATGACCGGCCCGGTGTCCGCGCGCATGGTGCTGGCCGACCCGCAGATCGACATCGCCATCCTGGAAACCGCGCGCGGTGGCCTGCTGCGCTCCGGCATGGGCGTGCCGGAAGTGGACGTGGGCGCGGTGATCAATGTCGCCGCCGACCACCTGGGCCTGAAGGGCATCGACACGCTGGAGCAACTGGCCGAGATCAAGCGCATCGTGGTGGAGGCGGCCAGGGACTGCGCCGTCCTCAATGCCGACGACCCCAACGTGCTGAAGATGTCCGCCTACACGGACGCGAAGACCATCTGCTACGTGACCATGAACCCCTCGCACGCGCTGGTCCGCGAGCACATCCGCGCCGGCGGGCGCGCCTGCGCGCTGGAAGCCGGCGTCAACGGCCACATGATCACGCTGTACGACAAGGGCAGCCACATCCCGCTGATGTGGACGCACCTGATTCCGGCCACGATGGAAGGCCGCGCCCTGCACAACGTGCAGAACGCGATGTTCGCCGCCGCGCTGGCCTATTCGCTCAACATCAAGCTCGACGCCATCCGCCACGGACTGCGCACCTTCGACACCACCTTCTTCCAGGCTCCCGGCCGCATGAACGTGTACGCCGAGCATCCGTTCAAGGTGGTCATGGACTACGCGCACAACGCCCACGCCGTGGGCATGATGGCCGACCTGGCGCAACGGCTGGACGTGGCGGGTCGGCGCATCGTGGTGGTCGCCGCGCCGGGCGACCGTCGCGACGAGGACATCGAAGCCATCGCACAGGCCGTGGCCGGCAAGTTCGACCACTACATCGCCAAGCGCGACGACACCCTGCGCGGACGCGACGGCGACGAAGTTCCCCGCATCATCGCCAGGGCGCTGGAGGCCGCCGGCATCGCCAGCGACGCGATCAGCATCGTGCCCGACGAACAACAGGCGGTGGACACGTCCCTGCGCATGGGCCAGGCCGGCGACCTGCTGGTGGTGTTCGCCGACGCGTTGGCGCGCACCTGGAAGCAGATCACCAAGTTCACTCCGGAAGGCGCTGCCCCGCGCACGGCCGCCAAGGTGGAACTGCCCTCGCTGGAAGCCACGATGAGCGCGGACGAAGCCGCCGTCGCGGCGATGGAAGGCGTGGTCCGCGACGAGCGCGGGCTGGTGTTCGAGCGCGAAGAAAGCGACTGATTCCGTGCCGCCCGAACCCTTCGAGGACTCGCGCCGGCTGACCGGCGCCAATCTCTACTTCGCCGCCACCGGCGCGGCGCTGGAGACCACGCGCGGGCTGTCCTTCGGCGATGGTGCGCTGGACCGCTGGCGGACCAACATCGCCGCCGCGCGCGCCGCGCTGGGCTGGCCCGATGGCGACATCATCGTGCGCCGGCACCGCAGCGGCGCCTCGCTGGCCTTCGCCGCCCCCATCGACCAGCTCTACGCCGCCACCGAGGTCAACGAGTGGGCCTGGTGGAGCGCCGTAGTGGCACAAGAGAGAGGAAGCGCCGGGGAACAGGCATTTTTTCACGCCCCTGGCCATGCCGCGACTTGGGATATCGACTCCGCATCGCAGACCTTGCGCCATTCTGCTGCAGCCGAAAGCCGGCCTGCATTGCCTGCGCTCAGGCAAGCCGCGCATGCCCATGCCGTAGCCTTCCTCGCCGACGATGACGAAGTTTCCCTGGGCGAAGGCAATGGCAGCCGCACATGGTTCAGCGATGAATTGCCCGCTCCCGCGTCCGTGCCCTGGGCCGACCTGCACGATATCCCCACCGCCCTGGTCACCGGCTCCAACGGCAAGACCACCACGGTGCGCCTGCTGGCGGCCATGGCCCGAGCGCACGGTTGGCCTACCGCGCACAGTTGCACCGATGGCGTCTTCTTCGAAGGGCAGGCACTGGAAACCGGTGATTTTTCCGGCCCCACCGGCGCACGCACCGCCTTGCGCCACCCCGGCGCACAGGCCGCCATCCTGGAAGCCGCCCGCGGCGGCATGCTGCGACGCGGCCTGGCGGTGGAGCAAGCCAATGCCGCCGCGGTCACCAATATCGCGGCGGACCATTTCGGCGAATACGGCATCCACGACCTGGACGACCTGGCCCAGGTCAAGCTCACCGTGGCCCGGGCCATCGGGTCGCGGGGGCGATTGGCCCTCAATGCCGATGACGACGTGCTGGTGCGGCAATCCGGCGCCCTAGCCTGTCCACTGGCCTGGTTCGCGCTCGATTTCGACCATCCCCTGCTGGCGGCCCACCGCGCCAACCGCGGCGCCACCTGCGGCGTCCGCGAGGGGCGGCTCCTGCTGGGCAACGGCACGGACACCCACGAACTGGGCAGCGTGCAGGACATGCCGCTGACCCTGTCCGGACGCGCCGCCTACAACATCGCCAACATCGCCGCCGCCGTGCTGGTGGCCGAGGCGCTGGGCATTGCGCCAGCCACCCTTGCCCGCGTGCTGGCGCGCTTCGGCCTGTCGCATGCCGACAATCCCGGACGCCTGCAGCAATGGCAGTTCGGCGACCTGCGGGTTTACCTGGACTATGCGCACAATCCGGATGGCCTGCGCGGCCTGCTGGAGGCAGTGGGCGCGGCCGGCCGTGACGGCCGCCTGGCCCTGTTGCTTGGCCATGCCGGCAACCGCGAGGACGCGGACCTGCGCGCAGTGGCCAGCACCGCCTCGGCATACCGTCCGGACCGCGTCTGGCTGAAGGACATCGAAGGCTACGAGCGCGGCCGGAGCATCGGCGAAGTGCCCGCCATCATGAAGGCGCAACTGCTTGCGGACGGCGTGCCCGCCGATGCCGTCACCCTTTGCCTGGACGAAACCGAGGCCGCACGCGCCGCGCTGGCATGGGCGGATGACCGCGACCTGCTGGTGTTGCCCATCCACGCCATGGAAGCCAGGGAGCGCGTGAGCGGACTGCTCGGCCGCATGCAAGCGGAAGGATGGCGCCCGGGCGCGCCCCTGCCCTGACGGCCTCCCGCCGGCCCGGTGAAAGCGGAGGCGGCCGCTCTGCTAAAATTGCCGGACCCTTGGCGCGGACGCGCCTTTCCCCGATTTCCGGAGTATCCATGTCTTCCGATCTTCTCAAGGCGCTCGGCCTTGGCGTTTCCAATGCCGGCACCTACCTGGGCAATGGCGAATGGTCCGCCGCCACCGGCGCCGGCCTGCTGAAGTCCGTCAATCCGGCCACCAACGAAACCATCGCCACGGTGGAAGCCACCACGCAGGCCGACTACGAAACCGTGATCGCCCGCGCCCAGCAAGCGTTCAAGGCCTGGCGCACCGTACCGGCCCCGCGCCGCGGCGAAGCCGTGCGCCTGTGCGGCGACGCGCTGCGCAAGCACAAGGACGCGCTGGGCTCGCTGGTCGCGCTGGAAATGGGCAAGAGCAAGCCGGAAGGCGACGGCGAAGTGCAGGAGATGATCGACATCGCCGATTTCGCCGTGGGCCAGAGCCGCATGCTGTACGGCTACACCATGCACTCCGAGCGCCCCGGCCACCGCATGTACGAGCAGTACCACCCGCTGGGCCTGGTGGGCATCATCAGCGCGTTCAACTTCCCGGTCGCGGTATGGGCGTGGAACTCGTTCCTGGCCGCCATCTGCGGCGACGTGTGCGTCTGGAAGCCGTCCAACAAGACCCCGCTGACCGCCATCGCCAGCATGAAGATCTGCAACGAGGCGCTGAAGGAAGGCGGTTTCCCGGACATCTTCTTCCTGATCAACGATGCCGGCACCGAACTGGCCGAGACATTCGTCGACGACAAGCGCATCCCGCTGATCAGCTTCACCGGTTCCACCGCCATCGGCCGCCGTGTCGGCGAGCGCGTCGCCCGCCGCATGGGCCGCAGCCTGCTGGAACTGGGCGGCAACAACGCCATCATCCTGGACGAAACCGCCGAACTGAAGCTGGCCATCCCGGGCATCGTGTTCGGCGCGGTCGGCACCGCCGGCCAGCGCTGCACCACCACGCGCCGGCTGATCGTGCATTCCTCGATCTACGACACCGTGCTGTCCACGCTGGTGAAGGCGTACAAGCAGGTGGAAGGCAAGATCGGCGACCCCACCGACCCGGCCAACCTGATGGGCCCGCTCAACAGCCCGCAAGCCGTGCAGCAGTTCCTCTCCTCCATCGAGAAGGCCAAGGCCAGCGGCGGCACCGTGGAAACCGGCGGCACCGCCATCGACCGCCCCGGCAACTTCGTGCTGCCGGCCATCGTGACCGGCCTGAAGAACACCGACGAGGTGGTGCAGCACGAAACCTTCGCGCCCATCCTGTACGTGATGAAGTACGAGACGCTGGATGAAGCCATCGACATGCAGAACGCCGTGCCGCAGGGCCTGTCCTCGTCCATCTTCACCCAGAACCTGAAGGCCGCCGAACAGTTCCTGTCCGCGGCGGGCTCGGACTGCGGCATCGCCAACGTCAACATCGGCACCAGTGGCGCCGAAATCGGCGGCGCGTTCGGCGGCGAGAAGGAGACCGGCGGCGGTCGCGAATCCGGTTCGGACGCGTGGAAGGTCTACATGCGCCGCCAGACCAACACCATCAACTACTCGGATTCGCTGCCGCTGGCCCAGGGCATCAAGTTCGACCTCTGAAATCCCGCGTCTTTCACCGTCAGGAGCATCCGATGAACACAGCCGTCCGCCAAACCAGCGCCCTGGCCATCGTCAGCCTGGTGTTCGGCATACTGGGCTGGACGCTGTTGCCGTTCATCGGCAGCCTGGTGGCCGTGATCACCGGCCACATGGCACGCAAGGAAATCCGCCGCAATCCCGCCGGGCTGGAAGGCGATGGCCTGGCCATCGCCGGACTGGCATTGGGCTGGATATCGCTGGCCCTGTGGCTGATCGGGATTTTCCTGGTGGTGTTCTTCCTGGGCGGGCTGGCCTGGCTTGGCTTCAACAACATGTAAGCGATGTACAACCTTGCCCGTCCCTTCCTGTTTGGCCTGGATGCCGAGCGCGCGCACGCACTGGGCCTGAAATCGATCGACCTGGCCTGGCGCACCGGCACAAGCCCGTTGCTGGCGCGGCGGGCCGGGCCGTTGCCGACGCGCGCCTTCGGATTGACCTTTCCCAACCCGGTGGGACTGGCCGCGGGGCTGGACAAGAACGGAGCCCACATTGATGCGTTGCTGGCGCTGGGCTTCGGGTTCGTCGAAGTGGGCACGGTGACCCCGCGCCCGCAACCGGGCAACCCGAAACCCCGCATGTTCCGCCTGCCCGAACACCAGGCCATCATCAATCGCCTGGGCTTCAACAACGAGGGCGTCGACGCGTTGGTGCGCAACGTGGAACGCGCGCGGCGGAAACATGGCCTGCTGGGCATCAACATCGGCAAGAACAAGGACACGCCCAACGAGGACGCCGCCTCGGACTACCTGCATTGCCTGGAGCGCGTGTATCCGCTGGCCGACTACGTGACGGTCAACATCTCCTCGCCCAACACCGCCGGCCTGCGCGAACTGCAGGAAGAGCAGGCGTTGCGCCAGTTGGTCGGCAGCCTGCGCGACGCGCAGGAAAAGCTGGGCGCCACGCACGGCAAGCGCGTGCCCCTGCTGGTCAAGGTGGCGCCGGATCTTTCCGATGCCGACATCGATGCCATGACCCGCGTGCTGGGTGACCTGGCCGTGGATGGCGTCATTGCCACCAACACCACGGTGTCGCGGATGGGGATACAGGACCACCAGCGCGCCAGCGAAGCCGGCGGCCTGTCCGGCGCTCCCTTGAAGGAACAGGCAACGCTGGTATTGCGGCGGCTGCGCACGCGATTGCCGGAAAGCATTCCGCTGATCGGCGTGGGTGGCATTCTTTCCGGTGCCGATGCCGTGGCCAAGACCGTGGCCGGCGCGACGCTGGTGCAGTGCTACACCGGACTGATCTACCGCGGTCCCGAACTCATCCGCGAATCGGTGGAAGCCATCCGCCGCCGGCGCGAAGCACCCAGCGGGGGCGTCGTCCCGCCGGTATGAGCAACGCCTGCCGCCTGCTGGAAAACGTGCCGCTGGAAACGCGCAACACCTTCGGCGTCCGCGCGAACGCAAGGTGGCTGCTGGAGGTTGCCGACGCCGACGCCCTGCCACGCGCGCTGGCGCTGCTGCCTTCGGAAAACGCCCGGCCGCAGGTCATCGGCGGCGGCAGCAACCTGCTGCTGGCCGGCGACATCGATACCCCCCTGCTCGCCATGACCGGCCGCCGCATCGTCCTGGTCGAACGGGGCGGCGAATACGCCATCGTGCGCGCCGATGCCGGCGTGGCCTGGCACGACCTGGTGATGTGGACGCTGGAAAACGGATTGGCCGGACTGGAGAACCTCGCGTTGATCCCCGGCAATGCCGGCGCGGCGCCGGTGCAGAACATCGGTGCCTACGGCACCGAAGCCGGCGAGTTCGTGCACGCGGTGGAAGCCTTCGACCTGGAGGCCTGCCGGCCGGCGCGCCTCGCTCCGCAGGACTGCGCATTCGGTTACCGCGACAGCCTGTTCAAACGCCACCCCGGGCGCTACGTCGTCACCACGGTGGAACTGGCCTTGCCGCATCGGCACGATCTGCGGCTGGACTACGCGGGCATCCGCGAGGAACTCGCGGCGATGGACATCGCCGCGCCGTCGCCACGCGATGTCGCCGAAGCGGTGATCCGCATCCGCACGCGGAAGCTGCCGGACCCCGCCGTCATCGGCAACGCGGGCAGCTTCTTCAAGAATCCTGTCGTGCCGCTGGCCCGCGCACAGGCGCTGGCGGAACGACATGCCGGCCTGCCGGTGTTCCGCGGCAGCGATGATGCAAGCAGAAAGCTTTCCGCCGCCTGGATGATCGAAGCCTGCGGCTGGAAGGGGTTCCGCGACGGCGATGCCGGCGTGTCCGCGGCGCACGCGCTGGTGCTGGTCAACCACGGCCGCGCGAGCGGAATGGAACTGCTTTCGCTGGCCCGGCGCATCGCCGGGTCCGTGCAGGAGCGTTTCGGCATCGGGCTAGAACCGGAACCGGTGATCCTGGGAGCCGACTGGTTGCCATGAGGCTGGCCGACACGCCCGCGCCGACACGCGCCGCATTGCTGATGCTGGGCAGCACGATGCTGTTCGGCCTGATGGTGGTGTCGATCCGGCTGGCGGCCGCAACCCTGCATACCTTCGAGATCGCGTTCTTCCGCAATTTCTTCGGCCTGCTGGTCGCCCTGCCGCTGTTGCTCCGGCACGGCCCGGGCTTCCTCAAGACCACCGAGTTCCCGCGCTACCTGTTCCGTTGCCTGATCGGCGCCTGCTCGATGCTGGCCGGATTCTGGGCCATCGGCCACCTGCCACTGGCGCAGGCGGTGTCGCTGTCGTATTCCACGCCGCTGTTCGTCACCATCGCCGCGGCGGCGCTGCTCAACGAAACCGTGCGTGCGCGCCGCTGGACCGCGGTCACCCTGGGCTTCATCGGGGTGTTGATCATCGTCCGTCCGGGCACCGCCGAATTCAGCGCCGGTACCATGGTGGCGATCCTCGCCGCGATACTGAGCAGCATCGTCGCCATCCAGATCAAGGTGTTGTCACGGACCGAACCGGCCGACCGCATCGTCATCTACACCACCCTGCTGTGGGTGCCGATGACGCTGTTCCCCGCCCTCAGCGTATGGGAATGGCCGCAGGGCATCACCTGGCTGTGGGTGATCGCCGCCGGTGCGTTGGGTACCGGCGGCCACATGCTGTGGACGCGCGCGCTCAACCTGGGCGAGGTTTCCGCGCTGACCCCGATCAGTTTCATGCAGTTGCCGCTGGTGGCGGCGTTCGGCTGGTGGCTGTTCGACGAAAGCCTGGACCGCTGGACCCTGATCGGCGCGGGCATCATTTTCGGCGCCAACGCTTACATCGCGCACCGCGAAGCCATCCTCGCCAGGAAGGCTGCTTCCGGGGCCCCCACTTCCGCCGCCAAACCCGGCGAATAGCGCCTGTCGCGATCGGCGCGACAGGCCCACGATTAGAATGACGACAGAACGTCTCCGGAAACACAGATGACCGACACCATCCGCTCCACCTTCCACGGCTTCGAGCAGATCCCGCTGCGCGAGTACGCCGAGCGCGCCTACCTGGACTACTCCATGTACGTGGTGCTGGACCGCGCCCTGCCCTTCATCGGCGACGGCCTCAAGCCCGTCCAGCGGCGCATCATCTTTTCAATGAGCGAGCTGGGGCTCGGCGCCACGGCCAAGCCCAAGAAATCCGCCCGCACCGTGGGCGACGTGATCGGCAAATACCACCCGCATGGCGACAGCGCCTGCTACGAGGCGCTGGTGCTGATGGCGCAGCCGTTCTCCTACCGCTATCCACTGATCGACGGCCAGGGCAACTTCGGCTCCAGCGACGACCCCAAGTCGTTCGCGGCCATGCGCTACACCGAATCCAAGCTGACCCCCATCGCCGAAGTGCTGCTGGGCGAACTGGGCCAGGGCACCGTGGACTGGACCCCGAATTTCGACGGCACCCTGGAGGAACCGAGCTGGCTGCCCTCGCGGCTGCCGCACCTGCTGCTCAACGGCACCACCGGCATCGCCGTGGGCATGGCCACCGACGTGCCGCCGCACAACCTCAACGAGGTGGTCAGCGCCTGCATCCGCCTGCTCGACGACCCCGATGCCAGCATCGCCGACCTGTGCGAGCACGTGCGCGGCCCCGACTACCCCACCACCGCCGAGATCATCACGCCGGTCGCCGACCTGCGCGCGATCTACGAAACCGGCCACGGCAGCGTGCGCGCCCGCGCCACCTGGCAGAAGGAAAACCAGAACATCGTCGTCACCGCGCTGCCCTACCAGGTCTCGCCGTCGAAAGTGATCGAGCAGATCGCCGCGCAGATGCGCGCCAAGAAGCTGCCCTGGCTGGAAGACCTGCGCGACGAATCCGACCACGCCAACCCCACCCGCATCGTGCTGATCCCGCGCTCCAACCGGGTGGATGCGGAACAGCTGATGGGTCACCTGTTCGCCACCACCGACCTGGAGAGAAGCTACCGGGTCAACCTCAACATCATCGGCCTGGACGGTCGCCCGCAGGTCAAGAACCTCAAGGTCCTGCTGGAAGAATGGCTGCGCTTCCGCACCGACACCCTCACCCGCCGGCTCAAGCACCGTCTGGACAAGGTGGAGCGTCGCCTGCACCTGTTGGAGGGCCTGCTGACCGCCTTCCTCAACCTGGACGAAGTGATCCGCATCATCCGTGCCGAGGACGAACCGAAACCGGTGCTGATGGCCCGCTTCGAGCTGAGCGGGGAACAGGCCGACTACATCCTGGACACCAAGCTGAAACAGCTCGCCCGCCTCGAGGAAATGAAGATCCGCGGCGAACAGGATGAGCTGGACAGCGAGCGCGACCGCCTCATCGCCACCCTCGATTCCCGAGCGAAGCTGAAGAAGCTGCTCAAGGACGAACTGCAGGCCGATGCAAAGAAATTCGGCGACGCGCGCCTGTCCCCGCTGGTTTCGCGCGGGGCCGCGCAGGCACTGGACGAAACCGAACTGGTCGCCAGCGAGCCGGTCACCGTGGTGATCAGCGAGAAAGGCTGGGTGCGCGCCGCCAAGGGCCACGACGTGGACGCGGCCGGCCTGTCCTATCGCGATGGCGACGGCCTGTTGGCGGCGGTGCGCGGGCGCAGCAACCAGCAGGTCGCCTTCCTGGATTCGGAAGGACGCAGTTATTCCACCGCCATCCACACATTGCCCTCGGCGCGCGGCAATGGCGAACCGCTGACCGGCCGTTTCTCGCCCGCATCCGGCGCCTCGTTCCAGGCACTGGCCACGGGCGACAACGATGCCCGTTTCGTGCTGGCCTCGTCGCATGGCCACGGCTTCGTCACCCGCTTCGAGAACCTCACCGGCCGCCAGAAGGCCGGCAAGGCGATGCTTTCGCTATCCGATGGCGCGAAGGTGCTTCAGCCCGCGACGGTGGGCAGCATGGACGACGACCGCATCGTCGCCGTGACCAGCGCCGGCCATCTGCTGGCGTTCCCCGTGTCGGAGTTGCCGGAACTCGACAAGGGCAAGGGCAACAAGATCATCGAAATCCCCAAGGCCAAACGCGGCACCGAGCGCGTGGTCGCGGTGGCGGTAGTGCCTGTCGGCGGCACGCTGCTGGTCAAGAGCGGGCAACGCACCATGAGCCTGTCTTTCAAGGATCTGGGCGATTACGTTGGCGCGCGCGCAAGCCGTGGCGGATTGCTGCCGCGGGGTTGGCAGAAGGTGGATGGGCTGGACGTACAACAGTAGTTCACCACATGGACGCGCTGCAGCGCGTTCGTCATCGCCTCGGCCACGGACTGTCGAGGCGCGGCAGAAAGTGGATGGGCTGGATGTCCAGTAACCCGCCATTCCCGCCAGGGCGTTCCTGTGCAGGCGGGATGGTGTAGGAGCGGCCCTTGGCCGCGATGACGCTGCGCCATGAAAGGCAATCGCGGCCAAGGGCCGCTCCTACAAGAAGCAAGCGCCTCGCGCGCAACGGCAGACGGGAAATACCCGATCAGCCCCCGGCATTGCCGTCCAGCTTCGACAACTGGTAGTTCTCGATCCCGATCCGCTTGATGATCGAGAGCTGCTGCTCCAGCCAGTAGGTATGGTCTTCCTCGGTGTCCTTGAGCTGGGCCAGCAGGACGTCGCGGCTCACGTAGTCCTGCAGGCTTTCGCACAGCTTCATGCCGGCCGCCAGGTTGGCGCGCACTTCGTATTCCACCGCCAGGTCCTTGGCCAGCATTTCCTCCACCGTGCGGCCCTGCTCGAACGGCCTGGGGCTCATGTCCGGGTCGCCTTCGAGGAACAGGATGCGGCGCAGCAGCGCGTCGGCGTGCTGGGTCTCTTCCTGCATCTCGTGGTCGATGCGCTCGTACAGCGCGTGCAGGCCCAGGTCCTCGTAACGGCGCGAGTGGGCGAAGTACTGGTCGCGCGCGGCCAGTTCGCCGCGCAGCAGTTCCTTCAGGCATTCGATGACTTCAGGGTGGCCTTTCATGGAGGCGGCTCCAAACTGAGAGGCGACCAGTGTGCCGGAAAACGGATGCCCATGACCGGATGAGAATGCTTGCGTTTTTCCTTCTCATCCATGACTCGCATCAGGGTGCCCCATCGGTTCCCGGAGGGCTTTCCTGCTCCCGCTCGCCCACCAGCCTCCGCAACTCGCGCAGCGACTCGGGCTCCTCCGTGAAAGCGGCCAGGTCGCGCAGGTTGCGGTAGATGCGATCGACGTAGCCGAGGTCGTTCATCAGCGACCCGGCCTGCAGCCCATCGAGTTCGCCACGCCGTACCATCGCGAACATGCGCTGGCGGAACGCGGCATCGAAATCGTGCGAACGTCGATCCAGCGCATCCAGCCATGCCGGCCAGTCGATGCCGTCAGGCGGGGAATGCATGGCCTGGTGGAGCTCCCGGATCAGCCGGAACAGGTGATTGCGCAGTTCCAGGTAGGCCCCGCGCAGTGGCGAATCGGCTTCGCGCAGGCGAACGCCGAGGTTCTTCTGCAGGTGCTTGGCGTCCTTGACCGCCTTGACCATCTGCATGGCGGCCATCTGGCTCTGGCTCCAGAACCGCTGGTGCGATTCATCCAGCGGAATCTCCATCCGCCCCATGAAGTCCAGCAGATCGCCGTAGACGCCCTTCACCCGCTGCTGGTAGAGCGTCTCGGCATCCACGCACGCCGCCTCCGGCGGGACGTCCGGCAGCGTCCGGTCGGACGCGTCGCGGGTCAATCGTTCGACCGGCAGGCATAGCGCCTGGCAGATCACTTCCAGGCAGAGTTGTCCCAGATGACGCAGTTCGAGCGCCACGGCGGCCGCGGCGGCATCGGCCGATTCCAGCGCCTGTCCGCTGAGGTGACGGGAGCGCACCCGCTGCACCGGTTGCACGCCGGTGACGGTTTCCGGAATGGCAGGGTCCGCCCGGTCCGGCAGCCAGCGCTGCAGCCAGCGGGCAAGTTGCGCCTGCCATGGCCAGAACAATGCCACGCCCCCTGCATTGAACAAGGTGTGGAACAGCGCCAGTTGCAACAACGGGTTGTCGTCGAAGCCGAATGCCGCCGCGATCGAACGCACCAGCCATCCCAGCGGCGACAACAAGGCCAACGCCAGCACGGCCGTGGTGCCGTTGAACAGCGCATGCGCCAGCGCCAGCCGCTGGCCGCTGCGGTTGCCGCCGAGGAAACCGACGATGGCGGTGCTGATGCTGCTGCCGACGTTCGCACCGACCGCGATGGCCAGGCTCTGCGCCAGATCGATCTGGCCCGCCGCCAACGCCGTCAGAGTCAGCATCAGGGTGGCGTGGCTGGACTGCAGCGCCACGGTCACCGCCATGCCCGCCGCGGCGAACAGCAGTGTGCCGGCCATGCCGTCGATCCCGATCGCGGCCATGCCCATGTCGCCGCTGAATGCAGCGAATCCTGCCTTGAGCTGGTCGATGCCGAGGAAGATGAAGGCCACGCCCAGCACCACGCGTCCGGTGGCCTTCCCCTTCGCTCCGGTGAATCCGGCCATCACGCCGAACACCAGCAGCGGCAACGCCAACGGCGACAGGCTCACGTCGTGCCCGGCCAGCGCCAGCAGCCAGATGCCACTGGTCGCGCCGAGATTGGCGCCGAAAATGATCGCGATGCCGCCCGCCAGCTGGATCAGCCCGGAACTGATGAACGCGATCGCCAGCAGCGACACCAGCGTGCTCGACTGCAACAACACCGTGCCGCCGATGCCGAACAACAGCCCGCGTCTGGGCGTACCGGTGCTGCGGGCCAGCAGCCGTTCCAGCCTGCCGCCGGCCAACTGGCGCAGACCCTCCTCCAGGCACTGCATGCCGAACAGGAAGATCGCCAGCCCCGCGCACAGCTGCAACCAGCCGGCATCGCGCCAGAACGACCAGGCCAGCGCGCCGACGGCCAGCACCATCAGGACGATCCGCACGTTCAAGAGTTCCCGCCCTCCGGCCGCACAAGGCCCGCATTATCGACCGGCGCCGCGGTTCGCGGAAATGCCGCCGTACACGAAGACTGCGCGGCATGGGTCATGGTGATCGGCTATAGTGCGCGCGCCCTAGGGTTGGAAGAGTCCGAACGATGATCCGTTGGCTGCTGCGCCTGTCGATCCTGCTGCTGGCGCTCCTCCTGTGCGCCTGCGCGACTGCCTGGTGGGCGATGCGCGGCAGCCTGCCGACGCTCGACGGAGAAACCGCCCTGCCCGGCCTGTCCGGGCCGGTGTCGATCCAGCGCGATGCGCTGGGCGTGGTCACCATCGAGGCGGCGAACCGGGATGACGCCATGCGCGCGCTGGGCTATGTGCACGCGCAGGAACGCTATTTCGAAATGGACCTGATGCGCCGGACCGCCGCCGGCGAACTGGCGGAGTTGTTCGGCCCTCTTGCGCTGTCCACCGACAAGCGCCACCGCGCCCACCGCATCCGCGCGCGGGTCATGCAGGACATGGACCTGTTCGCGGGAGAGGACCTGTCCGTCCTGCAAGACTACGCCGATGGCGTGAACGCCGGGCTGGAAAACCTGCGCGTGCGGCCATGGCCCTACCTGTTGCTGCGCCAGCAGCCCCGGCGCTGGGAACTGGCCGACACGGCGCTGACCGGCTATGCGATGTACTTCGACCTGCAGGATTCGCAGAACAGGAATGAACTGGCGCTGTGGCGCATCCGCCAAGCGGTGCCGCCCGCGCTGTACCGCTTGCTGGCCCACGACGGCAGCGAATGGGATGCGCCCTTGTCCGGCGAAGCGCGCGGCAACGCCGTGCTGCCGGGGCCGGACGAACTCGACCTGCGCGGCTTGTCCGCCACCCTGCATGGGGGCACGACGGGCCCGGAAGAGGCCAACACCCCCGGCAGCAACAATTTCGCCGTGGCCGGTGCGCTGACCGCCGATGGCCGCGCCATCGTCGCCGACGACATGCACCTGGGCCTGCGCGCGCCCAACATCTGGTTCCGCGCCCGCCTGCGCTATCCCGACCCCGCCGCGCCCGATGGCAAGGTGGACGTGCAGGGCTTCACCCTGCCCGGCCTGCCCGCCGTGGTGGCGGGCGGCAACGGCCACGTGGCCTGGGGTTTCACCAACAGCTACATCGACACCGCCGATTTCGCCCACATCCCCGCCAGCATGCTTGAATTCGACAGGCGGGCCGCCGAATACACCGAAACCATCGCGGTGGCCGGCGGCGACCCGGTGGAACTCAAGGTCCGGGAAACCCATTGGGGGCCGGTGTTGCACGAAAACGCCGATGGCAGCCTGTTGGCCCTGCGCTGGACCGCGCACCTGCCCGGCGCGATCAATTTCGAACTGGAGCGGCTGGCCAATGCCCGCGACCTTGACGAAGTCCTGGCCGTGGCCGACCGTACCGGCATGCCCGCGCAGAACCTGATTGCCGGCGACCGCCACGGACGGGTCGCGTGGCGACTGATCGGCGGCAGGCCCTATCGCACAGGAAGCTGTCATCCCGACGGAATCGCCAACGCGCCACGGGACGAAGCGCAACCCGAATCCCTTGCCGCAACCGATGACGGGTATCGGCGCGAACCCTGCTACCGATGGGACGCGCGGTTCGACAACGCACCCGCATTGATCGACCCCGCCCATGGCCGCCTGTGGACCGCCAACAGCCGCGTGGTCGACGACGAGACTCTCGGCACGGTAGGCGATGCAGGCTACGACCTGGGTGCACGCACGCAGCAGATCCGCGATGGCCTGTTCGCACGCGAGCACTTCGACGAGAAGGACATGCTGGCCATCCAGCTGGATGATCGCGCTGTTTTCCTCGAACGCTGGTACCAACTGCTGCGCGACACCGTGCAAGGCAGCGACGACCCTGCCCTGCAACGGCTTGAAGCCGCCACACGGGAATGGGAAGGGCGCGCTTCCGCCGATTCGGTCAGCTACCGGTTGGCGCGCGGCTTCCGGGGTCTGGCGATGGAAGCCACCTGGTCCGCGTTGCTGGCCCCGGCCCGCTCGGCATTGGGCGAGGATTTCATCGAACCCAGGGCCAACCAGTTCGAAGGCGTGCTATGGCCGCTGGTCACCGAACAGCCCCCGCACCTGCTGCCCCCCGAATACGAAAGCTGGCAGGCACTGCTCGAGGAGGCCGCGCGCAAGCTGGAAGCGGACCTTGCCAAACAAGGGGACGATCTTTCCGACCGTACCTGGGGCGAGCGCAACACCGCCGCCATCTGCCACCCCCTGGCCGACGCCATCCCGCTGCTTGGCAAGCGCTGGCTGTGCATGCCCGCGGACCCGTTACCGGGCGACAGCCACATGCCGCGCGTGCAGGGCACCCGCTTCGGCGCTTCGCAGCGCATGGTGGTGGCGCCCGGCCACGAGGCCGACGGCATCATCCACATGCCCGGCGGACAGAGCGGCCATCCCCTGTCGCCGTTCTGGGGCGCCGGCCACGACGACTGGGTACACGGACGCCCAACCCCGTTCCTGCCGGGTGAAACGCGCCATAGCCTGACCTTGAAACCCTGAAGCCGAAACACCCTGCAACCATCGTTGCTGCCAGAAGATGAGAAACTCCGGACCCGGACCGTTCCGGTAGTCGTGGCGCGAAGGCCCGCGCCGTTCCGGCCGTTCGCCCCAAGGCAGGTCTTTCTGCTGCCTAGATTTCGTCTTCCGCCGCTGCCTCGCGCCCCTGCTGCCGGATCAGCGCTTCTTCGCGCGCATCGTTGATGGCGTGGCGGACACTGTCGAGATCGACGGTGGATTCATCCGGCACGAATTCGCCCGTCAGCTCCGTGTCGGGGCGCAATGTGCCCGCTTGGAACAACTCCCACATTTCCTCGCCGTACCAGGTATCCAGAAGCTCCGGCGCCCAGCGTCCGAGATGCGCGGTCAGGTTGTTGACGTCGCGCAGCAGCATGGCGCGCGCGGCGTTGTTGCCGGCCGCGCTGACAACCTGCGGGAAGTCGATCACCACCGGTCCGTCCTGGCCAACCAGCACGTTGTACGCGGACAGGTCGCCGTGGATCAGGCCGCAGCACAGCATCAGCACCGCCTGCCGGACCAGCACGCGGTGGTAGTCGCGCGCCTGCCCGGCGTCGAGTTCGACCTCGCCAAGGCGCGGCGCCGAGAACCCCTCGACGTCGGTGACCAGTTCCATCACCAGCACGCCATGGAAATAGCCGAACGGCTCGGGCACGCGCACGCCGGCATCGCGCAACTGGTAAAGCGCGTCGACCTCGGTGTTCTTCCAGGCGGCTTCCTGCTGCCTGCGTCCGTATTTGCTGGCCTTGCCTATCGCGCGCGCCTCGCGGCTGCCCCGCACCTTGCGGCCTTCCTGATACTGCACGCGCTGCTGGAAGCTGCGCTGCGCCATGTCCTTGTAGACCTTCGCGCAGCGCACCTCGTCGCCGCTGCGAACGACGTACACCGCCGCTTCCTTGCCGCTCTTGAGCGGCCGCAGCACTTCGTCAATGACGCCGTCGTCAATCAGCGCCTGCAAGCTTGGTGGGGTCTTCACGGAATCCCTGGGTAACGGCCGGCACGGTTACGGACGGCAACAAGGCGGCGAATCTTCGCACCTTCCGGCCAACGTAGCCATCACCGGATGGAATTGCGCGCGCGGTCTTCATGCCCGTCACGCCCATCAGTCCGCCAGCGCGTCGTTGTGCACCCCCGCGATCGCACGGCCGGACGGATCGGCGGCGCCCGCGAAACCGGCATCCCACGCAATCGCGGCCGGCGAGGAACAGGCGATGGACTTGCCGCCGGGCACTGTCTCGGCGGCCGCCGGTGTCGGGAAGAAACGCTCGAACAGCATGCGGTAGTAATAGGCTTCCTTGGTTTGTGGAGCATTGACCGGGAAGCGCTTGCCTGCCGCGGCCAGTTCGCGGTCGCTGACCTGCGCCTCGGCATGCGCCTTCAGCCCG
This sequence comes from uncultured Pseudoxanthomonas sp., assembly GCA_964562135.1. Lineage (GTDB taxonomy): Bacteria > Pseudomonadota > Gammaproteobacteria > Xanthomonadales > Xanthomonadaceae > Pseudoxanthomonas_A. The sequence continues at coordinate 65,421 of CAZLSG010000001.1, forward strand.
TCGATCCAGCCATAGCCCACGCCATCGCTGAACTGCTCCTTCTGCCGCCACAGGATTTCCTCCGGCAGATAGCCCTTGAACGCCGCGCGGAGGATGCCCTTCTCCATCCGCTGCACGCCACCGCCGGCCTTGTCGATCATCTTGGATTTCGCGTCCATGCGCATGGCCACGTCGAGGAACTCACGGTCCAGGAACGGCACACGCGGCTCCACGCCCCAGGACATCATCGACTTGTTGGCGCGCAGGCAATCGAAGTTGTTGAGCGCGTCGAGCTTGCGGACCAGTTCTTCGTGGAACTCGCGCGCATTCGGCGCCTTGTGGAAATACAGGTAACCCCCGAACACTTCGTCGCTGCCCTCGCCGGAGAGCACCATCTTCACGCCCATGGCCTTGATCCGGCGCGCCAACAGGAACATCGGCGTGGATGCGCGGATGGTGGTGACGTCGTAGGTCTCTATGTGACGGATCACTTCCGGCAGCGCATCCAGGCCCTCTTCGAAGGTGTACTCGAAGCCATGGTGCACGGTGCCCAGCATTTCGGCGGCGATCTTCGCCGCGGCCAGGTCGGGCGAGCCCTTCAGGCCGATGGCGAACGAATGCAGGCGCGGCCACCAGGCCTCGGTCTGGTCGCCGTCCTCGATGCGGTGGCGGGCATAGCGGGCCGCCACCGCCGCCACCAGCGACGAATCCAGCCCGCCCGACAACAACACGCCGTAGGGTACGTCGGTCATCAGCTGGCGATGCACGGCGGCTTCGAAGGCCTCGCGCAGCTCCTGCAGCGACACCTCGACCCCTTCCACCGCGCCGTAGTCGCGCCACGGGCGTTCGTAGTACCGGGTCAGCTGGCCCGTCGAGGTGTCGTACCAGTGCCCGGGCGGGAACTGCGCCACGTCCGCGCAGGTATCGGCCAGCGATTTCATCTCCGAAGCCACGCGCAGGCGGCCTTCGTTGTCGTGCCCCCAATACAGCGGCACCACGCCGATGGGATCGCGGGCGATGATCGCGCGCCCTTGCGCCTTGTCCCACAGCGCGAACGCGAAGATGCCGTTGAGCCGGTTGAGGAACGAGGCCGGCTCGTCCTCGCGGTACAGCGCGTTGATGACTTCGCAATCCGATGCGGTCTGGAATGCGTACGGCTGCCTGAGCTCCGCCTTGAGCAACTGGTGGTTGTAGATCTCGCCGTTGACCGCCAGCGCAAGCCCGCCGTCTTCGGACAGCAACGGTTGCGAGCCGCCGGCCGGATCGACGATGGCCAGGCGCTCGTGCACCAGGATGGCGCCGTCGCCCACGTACACCCCGCTCCAGTCGGGGCCGCGGTGGCGCTGGCGCTGGGAAAGATCCAGCGCCTGGCGGCGCAGTGACGGGAGATCGTCGCCTGCCTGCAGGCCGAAGATGCCGAAGATGGAACACATGGGGGAAGGCTCCTGATCGTTGTCATGGTCCGCCGTATTGGCCGGAGGTTGTTGCAAACCAAGGGGCATACGAAAAAGCCCGCATCTCGCGATGCGGGCTTTTCGGATTCGACGTGTCCAGCTTTACGTCCTGGCGCGGGCCCGCTGCCGCGCACGGTTGTCCGTGCCGCGATTATTGCGGTTGCGATTGTTCAGGTTGGCTGCAAAGCGGGACATGGACGCGACACTAGCCGGATTTTTGCGGACTGGCAACGGTTGCGTTCGCAACCTTCCGGCCCTCGCGCGCAAGTGCGGTCGGGCCGAGGGAAACAACCTCGCCCATGGGACGCACCTGCATGAACCGTCCGGGGAAGCATCCCGTGGACGGGATGCCGATCGGCAACCATCAAGATGCTTGCTGCAAAAGCAGGCGTTCGAGCAGCGCAAGATAGAGTGCCGGCAGTGCTTCCAGGTCGGCGACGCGGACGTGTTCGTCCACCTGATGGATGCTGGCGTTGACCGGACCAATTTCGATGCACTGCGCACCCAACGGCGCAATGAAACGTGCATCGGAGGTGCCGCCGCCGGTGCTTTCCTCCGGCGCCACGCCGGTGAATTCAGCCAGCACTTCGCGCGCAGTCGCGCGCAACACGCCTTCCGGCGTGTAGAACGGCTCGCCACTGCGGTGCCATTTCAATTCGTGGTCCAGCCCGTGACGGTCCAGCAAGCCGGCAATCTCGGCCTCCAGCCGGTCGGCGCTCCAGTGCGGGTTGTAGCGCAGGTTGAACAACACCTGCAATTCGCCCGGGATCACGTTGTTGGCACCGGTACCGGCATGCAGGTTGGAAATCTGCAGGCTGGTGGGCGGGAAGCTTTCGTAACCATCGTCCCAGTGCCGCGCCGTCAATTCGGCCAGCGCCGGGGCGGCCTGGTGGATCGGGTTGCGCGCCTTGTGCGGGTAGGCCACGTGGCCCTGCACGCCATGCACGGTCAACGTGCCCGACAAGCTGCCGCGACGTCCGACCCGCAGCAGATCGCCCAGCCTTTCGGTGGACGAGGGCTCACCGGTGATGCACCAGTCGATCCTTTCTCCGCGCCCACGGAAGACTTCCGCCACCCGGCGCACGCCCTCGATGGCATCGCCTTCTTCGTCGGAGGTCAGCAATACCGCCAGCGTGCCCGCATAGCCGGGGTGCGCCGCCACGAAGCGTTCCGCAGCCACCACGAATGCCGCGACGCTGCCCTTCATGTCGGCCGCGCCGCGCCCGTACAGCGCGCCATCGCGCACCTCCGGCACGAACGGATCACTGCTCCAGGCATCGCGCGGCCCGGGTGGCACCACGTCGGTGTGGCCCAGCAGCACCAGCACCGGAGCGCCGCTGCCGTGGGTTGCCCAGAGATTGTCCACCTCGCCGGAACGCAGGTGCTCGCACGCGAAACCGGCACCCTCCAGCCGCGCCGCAATCAAGGCCTGGCAACCGGCATCGTCCGGCGTCACCGAAGGCCGCGAAATCAGTTCCCGCGCAAGGTCCAGTACATCACTCATGCATCACGAGTCCATCATGGTTTCCGTAGGAGCGGCCTTGGTCGCGATGGCTTTCCCGGTAAAGCCACATCGCGGCCAAGGCCGCTCCTACGGGATGTTGAAACGCTTCTTGAAACCGTTGTCGCTGAAACCCTGGGTCACCTCGCCATCGTCGGTGACCACGACCGGGCGCCGTATCAGCTGCGGATATTCGCGCAGCAACAGCTTCCACTCCGCTTCCGATCCGGGCGCCTTGCGGTTGTCCGGCAACTGCCGCCAGGTGGTGGATGACTTGTTGATCAGCGCATCCCAGCCGCCTGCCTTCACCGCCCATGCGGTCAACGCCTCGGGCGGCTGCCGGTTGTCGCGGTAGTCGACGAACTCGTTCGGCACGCCGAAGCGGTCCAGCCACTTCAGCGCTTTCTTGCAGGTGTCGCAGTTCTTCAGGCCATAGAGGGTCGTCATGATCAATCCGCCAGGCCGCGCAACAGATCGTTAACGCTGGTCTTGCCGCGGGTCTTCTCGTCCACCTGCTTGACGATGACCGCGCAGTACAGCGAGTGCGAGCCGTCCTTCGCCGGCAACTGGCCGGAGACCACCACGCTGCCCGGCGGCACGTGACCGTAGGAGACCTCGCCGGTGGCACGGTTGTAGATGCGGGTGGACTGGCCGATGAACACGCCCATGCCGATCACGCTGTGGTGGCCCACCACCACGCCTTCCACCACTTCCGAGCGCGCGCCGATGAAGCAATGGTCCTCGATGATCGTCGGCGAGGCCTGCAACGGCTCCAGCACGCCGCCGATGCCGGCGCCGCCGGACAGGTGGCAATGCTTTCCGATCTGCGCGCACGAGCCCACCGTGGCCCAGGTATCGACCATCGTGCCCTCGCCCACATGGGCGCCGATGTTGACGAAACTCGGCATCAGCACCACGTCCCTGCCGAAATACGTGCCGCGCCGGGCAACCGCGCCCGGCACCACGCGCACGCCCAGCGCGCGGAAACGCGCTGCGTCGAAACCGGCGAAACGCGCTTCCACCTTGTCCCAGAACGGCGCCGGCTGCGCATCCACCACCGCCATGTCGTTGATGCGGAAATACAGCAGCACGGCCTTCTTCAGCCACTCGTTGACCTGCCAGCCACCTTGCCCATCCGGCTGGGCCACGCGCAGTGCGCCGGATTCCAGTCCCGCGATGGCGCTTTCCACGACGGGGCGCACGACCTGGGCATCCGCAGCCGTCAGTTCGGCACGGCGTTCGAAGGCGCTTTCGATCGCGGGCTGCAACAAGGAAACATCGGTCATCGGCAAGGATTCCTCTCCGGGTTCTGGTTACTGTTGTGGATTGTCCAGGCAAGCGCGCAAGGCGTCACGCAGCGACTGCTTCTGTTCGTCGGCGGCCAGCGGCCGATCGTTCTCGTCGGTGATCTGGAACAGGTCTTCGGCGCGCTCGCCGAAAGTGGCGATGCGCGCGTCGTGCACGCGCAGCCCCTGCTCGCGCAGCACCCGGGCCACGTCCGACAGCAGGCCGGGGCGGTCCGGGGCAACCAGGTTCAGGATGGTGTGCCGTCCATCCGGGGTGGCGCCGAACTCGATGCGTGGCGAGAAACGGAAATGACGCAGTTGCCTGGGCACCGCGCGCCGGGGCGAACGCACGTCGCCCAGGTTTCCCTCCAGTGCCCGCTGCAGGGTGGCGCGCACCTCCTCGGGATCGCAACTGGCGTAGACGTCGGCAGGCAGCACTTCGAACGTATCGAAGATGGCATCCCCGGGGCCCACCAGCACCCGCGCCTGGTGGATGCCCAGGCCCATGCGGTCCAGCGTGGCCAGGATGGCGGCAAACAGGCCATCGCGGTCGGGCGAATGGACGAACACCTCCATCGCGCCGGCATCCTGGGAAATCCTGCGCACCGCGACCCGGGTATCGCCCTGTCGGGCACCGACAAGTGCTCCTGCCTGCCAAGCCAGTTGCTCGTTCCTGAAACGGAGGAATCCCTCTTCCGGCATCGCCGCGAACTGGTGCTCGATGGTCGCATCGTCGACCCCCTGTTCACGCATCAGCGCGCGGACCGAGTCGCGGCTCTCCTGGATGCGTTCCTCCACCGCCACGGGATGTTCCAGGCCCTGGCGCAAAACGCGGCGGGTGGCGAAGTACAGGTCGGCCAGCAAGCGGTCTTTCCAGGCATTCCACAGTTTCGGGCTGGTGCCGGCAATGTCCGCGCAGGTCAGCAGATAGAGATAATCCAGCCGCTCGCGGTCGCCGATCAGGCGTGCGAAGGCATGGATCACGTCGGGATCGGCGATGTCCTGCTTCTGCGCGGTGATGGACATGCGCAGGTGCTGTTCCACCAGCCAGGCAATCAGGTCGGTGTCCGTCCGGCTGAGGCCGTGCGCCTGGCAGAACTCGCGCGCGTCCACCGCACCCAGTTCGGAATGATCCCCGCCACGGCCCTTGGCGATATCGTGGAAGAGTCCGGCCAGCAGCAGCAACTCCGGCTTGCGCAGGCGCGGCCAGACTTCGTGGGCAATGGAAAACCGCTCGTCCGCGCGTCCGGAGGAGAACGCCGCGATGTTCCGCAGCACCATCAGCGTGTGCTGGTCCACGGTGTAGACATGGAACAGGTCGAACTGCATGCGGCCGGACACCCTGGCGAACGCGGGCAGCCATTGCCCCAGCACCCCCAGCCGCGCCATCCGGGTCAGCGTGTCCACCGCCCTGGCATCGCGCAGCAGCGCAAGGAAGGCTTCGCGCTGTGCCTGGCTGGCAACCGTATAGGGCGGCAACCGGGGCAGCGCCTCGGCCAATGCGCGGGCCGTGCGCGAGTGCAATCCACGCACCTGCGGTTGCGCAGCCCACATCGCGAACAGGGCGAATACCTGCGCCACATCGCCTTGCGGCCAGGCCGGATTGCGCGCGGTCAGGTATCCGCGCCGCAGTGCGAAAGCATCGCCCAGCGGCTCGGGCAGCGCCTCCCCATCGAACTGTTCTTCGAAGCGTTGCAACAACCTGTCGCTGACGCGCCGCACGATGGCCGCGCTGCGGTAGAACCCCTGCATCATCTTCTCGACGGCAAGGTTCTCCGCGTCGTCGACGAATCCCAGCCGTTCGGCCAGGGCTTTCTGGTAATCGAAACCCAGGCGTTCTTCCGCCCGGCCGGCCACGAGGTGCAGGCCATAGCGAAGCACCGACAACGCACGGCGCTCACGCTTGAGCGCGGCGGCCTCGTCCTGCCCCAGGTGGCCCAGCCCGACCAGGGGCTCCAGGTCGCTCATGCCGAACGTGCGCAGCGCCATCCATCCCAGCGTGTGCAGGTCGCGCAGGCCGCCGGGGCCATCCTTGATGTTGGGCTCCAGGTTTTCCGAGGTATCGCCGAAGCGCCCATGGCGGGCACGCAACTCCTCCCGCTTGGCGATGAAATAATCACGCGGCGGCCAGGCCCTTGCGGGCGAGACCGCATCCGCCAGCGCGTCCACTGCCGCCTGATCGGCCACCAGCGGACGCGCCTCGATCAGCGCCGTCAATACCGTCTGCTCGACAAAGGCGGCCTCGGTGCATTCGCGCGCCGAACGCACCGAGTGGCTGATCGGCAGGCCGGCATCCCACAGCATGGCGAAGAAACGCGCCAGCGCACCGTGCCAGGCTTCCTGCACGGGTCGTTCCGCAAGCACCAGCAGATCGATGTCCGACTGCGGAAACAGCTCGCCCCGCCCATAGCCCCCCACGGCGAACAGGGCCAACGGCGCATCGGGAGAGATGCAGCGCACCCAGGCGCCCTTCAACAGGTGATCGACCGAGCGGGCGCGCAGCGCCAGCACGCGGTCCATGCTGTCGTTGTGGTGGAAGCGCTTGGCCAGCCGCGCATCGGAATGCGCCAGCGAGCTCCGGGCCGCCGCCGACCATGCGGCGTCGCCATCTTCAGGCTGGACGGAGTCCGGCAGCCGCGCAGGATCAGCGGCGGCGGCGGGCACGCTCACAGGTCGTTGTCGTCGCCCGGCACCCGGGTCAGGATCTCCGCGCCATCGTCCGTCACCGCCACGGTGTGTTCCCACTGGGCCGAAAGCTTGCGGTCCTTGGTGACCACGGTCCAGCCATCGGGCAACAGGCGGGTATGGCGGGTGCCCTCGTTGATCATGGGCTCGATGGTGAAGGTCATCCCCGGCTTCAACACCACGCCTTCGCCCGGCCGGCCGTAGTGCAGCACCTGCGGATCATCGTGGTAGACCTTGCCGATGCCGTGGCCGCAATACTCGCGCACCACGCTGAAACGCTCGGCCTCGGCGTATTGCTGGATGGCGTGCCCCACGTCCCCCAGGGTGGCGCCCGGCCTGACCGCGCGGATGCCCCGGAACATCGCCTCGCGGGTGACCTCCACCAGTCTTTTGGCCATCACCGAAGGCGCGCCCACGAAGTACATGCGGCTGGTATCGCCATGCCAACCGTCCTTGATGACGGTGACGTCGATGTTCAGGATGTCGCCATCCTTCAGCACCTTGCCCTCGTTGGGGATGCCGTGGCAGATCACGTTGTTGACCGAGGTGCAGACGGTGGCCGGGAAGCCCTTGTAGCCCACGTTGGCCGGAATGGCCTTCTGCACGTTGACGATGTGGTCGTGGCAGATGCGGTCCAGTTCGGCGGTGGTCACGCCCGGCTTCACGTGGGGCGCCACGACCTGCAGCACCTCGGCGGCCAGCCGGCCGGCGACGCGCATCCGCTCAAGGTCTTCGGGAGTCTTCAGGTTGATGGCCATGGTGCGATTATGGCCGATTTGGCGCTCCCGCTGAACGCCCGGGCCGCGATCCGCCAGGATTGGCCATCCGGGGATTTGCGGTCACCCTCCCCTGCCCGCTATAATTCCGGGGCTTCGCATCCGGGTCCGCCCGGTCGAACCCGTCCACGCCGGGCGTCACCGGCGAATACACACCTGCTGCCACAGCCCGTGCCGGGGTGCCTCGCGAGAGGTTCGGCCACGGAAGCCGCAGGGAGGCCCAACCCCGGAACCATTGCGCCGCCAGCCACCGGCTTGCGGGCACCGCCACAACTTTTCCGGCGGCCGGTTCCCCATCAGGAGTCATTGCAATGCCCCAAGTCACCATGCGCCAGATGCTGGAAGCCGGCGTCCACTTCGGCCACCAGACCCGCTACTGGAACCCCAAGATGGCCCCGTACATCTTCGGCGCCCGCGGCAAGATCCACATCATCAACCTCGAGAAGACCGTTCCGCTGTTCAACGACGCGATGAACTTCATCTCCGGCGTGGCCCAGAAGCGCGGCACCGTGCTGTTCGTGGGCACCAAGCGCAGCGCGCGCGAAGCGATCAAGGAAGAAGCCGAGCGTTGCGGCCAGCCGTTCATGACCCAGCGCTGGCTGGGCGGCACCCTGACCAACTTCGCCACCGTGAAGAAGTCGGTCGCCCGCCTGAAGGAACTGGAAGCGGCCGAAACCGACGGCACCTTCGAGAAGCTGGTCAAGCACGAAGTGCTGGGCCTGCGCCGCGAGCGCGAGAAGCTGCTGGCCTCGCTGGGCGGCATCAAGGACATGAACCGCCTGCCCGACGCCCTGTTCGTCATCGACATCGGCCATGAAGACATCGCCATCAAGGAAGCCAAGAAGCTCGGCATCCCGGTGATCGCGGTGGTCGACTCCAACTACGATCCGGCCCTGGTGGACTACGCCATCCCCGGCAACGACGACGCCATCCGCGCCGTGCAGCTGTACGCCCGCGCCGCCGCCGACGCCGTGCTGGAGGGCAAGGCCGCCGCACCGAACGCCGCGGTCGTGCGTGAAGACGAATTCGCCGAAGCCGGCGACGACGCCAAGCCGGCACGCCGCGCGCCGGCCAAGAAGGCCGCCGCCAAGAAGGCCGACGAAGCCGCTCCGGCCGCCGAGTAACCGGCACGCCACACGGCCGCGCCAGAATGGCGCGGCTGCTTCAACGCCCACAGGGCGGGCCCCGGCCCGCCGATCGTTTCGCCATGGCGGGCCCTGGCCCGCCCTATCCGCACAATCGAGGTAATACCGTGGAAATCACTGCTTCTCTGGTCAAGGAACTGCGCGAGCGCACCGGCGCCGGCATGATGGAGTGCAAGAAGGCGCTCACCGAAAACAACGGCGACATCGACGCCGCCGCCGAAGCCCTGCGCAAGTCCGGCGCGGCCAAGGCCGACAAGAAAGCCGACCGCGTGACCGCCGAAGGCCGCATCGGCGTGGCCCAGGACGGCGGCAAGGCCGTGCTGGTCGAAGTGAACTCGGAAACCGACTTCGTTGCCAACGATGTCAACTTCAAGGCCTTCGTCGATGCCATCGCCAAAGCCGCCCTGGCCGCCGGCGCCGCCGACGCGGAAGCCCTGAAGACCGCCAAGCTGGCTTCCGGGGAAACCGTCGAGGAAGCCCGCGCCACCGCCATCCAGAAGCTGGGCGAGAACATCCAGATCCGCCGTCTGGTCAGGGTGGACGGCGGCAACACCGTCGGCGCCTACGTCCACACCAACGGCAAGATCGGCGTGCTGGTCGACCTGGCCAACGGCAACGCCGACCTGGCCAATGGCCTGGCCATGCACGTGGCCGCAATGAATCCGCCGCACAACAAGGCCGCCGACGTGCCGGCCGAGTTCGTCGCCAAGGAAAAGGAAATCGAGTTGGCCAAGATGAGCGAGAAGGACAAGGCCAAGCCCGCCGAAATCCTGGAAAAGATCATCTCCGGCAAGATCAACAAGATCATCAGCGAAGTGACCCTGTACGGCCAGAATTACGTGCTGGACGGCGACAAGACCGTCGAGCAGGTGGTCAAGGCCGCCGGTGCCGACGTGGCCGGCTTCCAGCGCCTCGTGGTGGGCGAAGGCATCGAAAAGGTGGTGGAGGACTACGCCGCCGAAGTCGCCAAGGCCATGCAAGTCTGATCGACCTGTACGGGCATCCCGCCAGTCAAAACGAAGAACCCGCGAGTGATCGCGGGTTTTTTGTTGGTCTATGGTCTTTCTTGGCCCCATTTTCGCCAATCCGTCTGGCCCTGACTTGGGACTATGACTGGCGTCTGCTTGCCTGGTTCGGGCGGGGTAACTTGCGCCGGCACAGGGGACGGTGATGAATTTGACTCAACGTGACCGCTTGAACTCCCAGCAACACAGTCTTTCAATGATGCCGCCTGCTGGATAGCCTCATACTCTCCCTTCAATCGAGCGTATTCCGACTGTGCACCCTTATCGCCGTCAACCATGAACAATGCCGGCCAAAACAGCACGAGCCCAACCCCCATGGCCCACTTGTCTTGTTTCGCCTGCTTGTCCACGTCCACGCCAAGCTGGTTCAGTCGACTAGCTATCCGATAGGTTTCTGCTGCTAACTGTTCACAGGTATAGCTCTGAAACATCATCGGCGACGCATACGATGCACTAATTTTGTGCGTGGGTGTGGCACACCCAGCCGTCATCGCAGCCATGGCCACAAATAGAACATTCTTCATGTCACCCCCCCTTTTCGTTCACTCCATCGTCAATTCATCGGAACGTAACATCCGCTTGGACACCGCTCGCTTGAGCACTTGATTCCTTGGCAGCGGCTCCCGGGAACAGCTAGACGTATTACCCCGCTGCGCTACCCAGCCCAGACAACACCGCATTCGCATACCCAGCCCCATGGATAGATTCTAAGCATCTCTTAGAAGTCAGCGCAACTCAAGCCACTCAACCTATCCACACCTGCCCCGGAACGGTTGCTTCGGCTTTGTCAGAGCGTGCCCCACCGCACAACTCGCTGAGTATCGTGGCGCTACGCTTGCGCGAAGCACGGGAGGAGGCCGGTCTTTCGCAGCGGCAGTTGGGTCTTGTGGCCGGCTTGGATGTCTCGGTGGCTTCGCCGCGCATCAATCAATACGAACAAGGTCGGCACATGCCCAACCTGCAAATGCTGGAGCGACTGGGAGAGATACTCGACCGTCCGCTACCATGGTTCTACGCTGTGGATGACGACCTCGCCGCCTCAATCCTGAACTGGCATAGGACTACCCCTGCCAAGCGGCGACGCCAAGCAAAGCCTGCCAGATAGTCCATCCCCACTCTTCGGGTTCCCCCCCAGATTCGGCTAGAATTCCACGGTTTGCCACGACCGGACCACGCCATGAACGCCCCCCTCGCCTACCGCCGCATCCTGTTGAAGCTGTCCGGGGAGGCGCTGATGGGGGACGAGGACTACGGCATCGACCCGACGGTCATCAACCGCATTGCCCGCGAGATCATCGAGGCCAAGGAGGCCGGCGCCGAAGTCGGCCTGGTCATCGGCGGCGGCAACATCTTCCGCGGCGCCGGCCTGGCGGCTTCCGGCATGGACCGGGTCACCGGCGACCAAATGGGCATGCTGGCCACCGTCATCAATGCCCTGGCCATGCAGGATGCACTGGAAAAACTGGGCGCGCGCGTCCGCGTGATGAGCGCCCTGAAGATCAATGACGTGTGCGAGGATTACATCCGCCGCCGCGCGGTGCGCCACCTGGAAAAGGGCCGCATCGCCATTTTCGCCGCCGGCACCGGCAACCCGTTCTTCACCACCGATTCCGGCGCGGCGCTGCGGGCCATCGAAATCGGCGCGGACCTGCTGCTGAAGGCCACCAAGGTGGACGGCGTGTACGACCGCGATCCGGGCAAGTTCCCCGACGCCAAGCGCTTCAACCAACTCAGCTACGACGAAGTGATCGCCCGCAACCTGCAGGTGATGGACACGGCCGCATTCGCGCTGTGCCGCGACAGCGACCTGCCCCTGCGCATCTACGATCTCTCGGTGCCCGGCAACCTCATGCGCATCCTGCGCGGCGAGAACATCGGCACCCTGGTGAAAGGGCGCAGCTGACCCGCCACTTCCCCGGCGCGGCCTGGCCGGAGCGGCTTGCCCGCGGCATCCCGCACCGCACCATGCGGCGATCCGCATGCCGTCTCCCGTATAATCCCGCGATCCACGATTGCGACGGGTCATGCAATGCTCAATGAAATCAAGAAAGACGCGCAAGCGCGCATGAACAAGAGCATCGAGGCGCTGCGCCACAACTTGGTCAAGATTCGCACCGGCCGCGCTTCCACGGGCCTGGTCGACACCATCAGGGTCAGCGCCTACGGCAGCGACGTGCCCCTGTCGCAGGTTGCCGCGGTATCGGTCTCCGACGCCCGCTCGCTGGTGATCACGCCGTGGGACAGGGGCATGGTCGGAGCGGTCGAGAAAGCGATCCTGGCCTCGGACCTGGGCCTGACCCCGAACACCGCCGGCACCACCATCCGCCTGAATCTCCCCGCCCTCACCGAAGAACGCCGCCGCGACCTGACCAAGGTGGTGCATGCCGAAGGCGAGGACGCCAAGGTCGCCATCCGCAACGTCCGCCGCGATGCCAACCAGCAGGTCAAGGACCTGCTGAAGGAAAAGCAGGTGACCGAGGACGAAGTGCGCCGCGCCGAAGACGAAATCCAGAAAATCACCGACAAGGCGATCAAGGACGTCGACGAGGTGGTCAAGGCCAAAGAACAGGAACTGATGGCGGTCTGAGCGGTCTGCATCCGGCATGACTGCCCCCTCCGCCAGCACGAAGGTTTCCGTTCCGCGCCACCTCGCCGTCATCATGGACGGCAACGGCCGCTGGGCCCGTCAACGCAAGCGGCCCCGCATCATTGGCCACCGCGCCGGCGCCCGCGCGGTCAACGTCTGCATCGACTTCTGCCTGGAAAAGGGCGTCCAGGCACTGACCCTGTTCGCTTTTTCCAGCGAAAACTGGGGACGTCCCGAGGACGAGGTCGGCGGATTGATGAAGCTGTTCCTCAATGCGCTGGAACGGGAAGTGGAAGAACTGGACCGGCGAGGCGTGCAGATACGCTTCATCGGCGAGCGCGAGCGCTTCTCCGCCCCCCTGCAGGAGCGCATGCGGGCCGCCGAGACCATTACCCGCAACAACACGCGCCTGGTCCTGTCCATCGCGGCCAGCTACGGCGGCCGCCAGGACATCATGCATGCCGCGCGCCGCGTGGCGGCCGACGTGCTGGCCGGGAAGCTGGCGCCCGAAGACATCGACGAAGCCGCGATGGCCGAAAGGATGTCGCTGGCCGACCTGCCCGCCCCCGACCTGTTCATCCGCACCGGCGGCGACCACCGGATCAGCAATTTCCTGTTGTGGCAGCTCGCCTACACGGAACTGTGGTTCACCGACCTGCTGTGGCCCGAACTGGACACCGCCACCCTGCAAAGCGCGCTGGACGACTTCGCCCGCCGTGAACGCCGCTTCGGCCTGACCAGCGACCAGATTGCCGCCCTGGCAACGGAGAAAACCCACCCATGACCAGAACCCGAGTCCTCGCCGCATTGGTCATGGCGCCGTTCGCCATCGCCGCCATCCTGCTCCTGCCTACCCCCTGGCTGGCCGCCGCCGCCGCGCTGGTCTTCCTGGTCGGGCTGTGGGAGTGGTTCAAGCTGGCCGAAATAGACGACACGCTGGCGCGCACCCTCCTGCTGGTCGCCAACCTGTTGCTGATGGTCCTGTTGGTCTGGGCATCGGGTACGAGCAGCGGGTTTTCGCCTGCGCTGTTCCAGATCATCACCCTGCTGGGCGTGATCTGGTGGTTCGCTGCGCTGGCCTGGCTGCGCTTCAATACCTTCGCTTCCAATCACCATACCTACGCACGCGCGTTCAAGCTGGCGGCCGGCACGCTGGCCGTGGTTCCGGCCTGGTGCGCGCTGTGCCTGATCCACCTGGGCGAACCCAATGGCCATCGCTGGTTGCTGGTGGCGCTGGCCATCGTCTGGGCCGCCGACAGTGGCGCCTATTTCGCGGGCCGCCGTTTCGGCCGCCGCAAACTGGCGCCGCTCATCAGTCCGAACAAGACCATCGAGGGCCTTGCAGGCGGTGTCGCGGCCGGCTTGGTGGTAGCGGTCGGCGGCGCTTTCTTCGCCGGCTCCGGCGCCTCCATCCTGCCGGCGGTACTGGCGGTCGCCCTGGCGACCGTGCTGTTTTCGGTGGTGGGCGACTTGTTCGAAAGCCTACTCAAGCGACATGTGGGCGCCAAGGATTCGGGGGCATTGATCCCCGGCCACGGTGGCGCACTCGATCGCATCGACGGCATCCTGCCTGCCTTGCCCATCTTCGCGCTGGGCAAGGAACTGTTCGGATTCTGATGCGCCGGGTCGCTGTCCTTGGGGCCACCGGGTCGATCGGCGCATCCGCTCTGGACGTGATTTCGCGCCATCCGGAACGCCTGCAGGTCTCCGTGCTGGCGGCCGGCTCCAATGTGGAACAGCTGCTCGATCTGAGCGTGCGCCATCGCCCGCTGCATGCGGTGATCGATGACACAGGCGCATATCCCCGCCTGCGCGATGGCCTGCGTGATGCAGGACTTCCTACCGCCGCGCACGCTGGGAGCGCCGCGCTGGACGCATTGGTGGCCGGCGACGACTGCGACACGGTGGTGGCCGCCATCGTCGGGGCGGCCGGCCTGCCCTCCACGCTTGCAGCCGTGCGTGCCGGCAAACGGGTATTGCTGGCCAACAAGGAGTCCCTGGTGCTGGCCGGGGAGTTGCTGATTGGCGCAGCCAACGCCGCAAATGCCGAAATCGTCCCGATCGACAGCGAACACAATGCCATCTTCCAGTGCCTGCGTTCACGCAAAACTCAGGGGGATGTGCGGCGGATTGTGCTGACCGCATCAGGGGGGCCGTTCCGCGGATACAGCCACGGACAACTGGCCCGGGTCACCCCGGCGCAAGCCGTGGCGCATCCGAAGTGGTCGATGGGGCCCAAGATCTCGGTGGATTCCGCCACCCTGATGAACAAGGGCCTGGAAGTCATCGAGGCCCACCACCTGTTCGGCATCGGCAGCGAACGCCTGGCCGTACTGGTGCACCCGCAAAGCCTGGTGCATTCACTGGTGGAATTCGTGGACGGCTCCACGCTGGCGCAACTGGGCCTGCCGGACATGCGCACGTCGCTGGCGGTGGGACTGGGCTGGCCGGAACGGATCGAATCGGGCGTCTCCGGACTGGACCTGCTGGCACAGGGACGGCTGGACTTCGAAGCCCCGGACACGCAGGCTTTCCCCTGCCTGCGGCTGGCCTGGCAGGCCATGGAAAGCGGCGGCACCGCGCCGGCGATCCTCAATGCCGCCAACGAAATCGCCGTTTCAGCCTTTCTTCAGGGCCGGATCGGTTTCCTATCCATACCCGCGCTGGTCGAGGAAGCCTTGGCCGCCCTGCCCGCCGAACCGGCCGAGTCGCTGGAACGGCTTCTGGCAGCGGATGCACGGGCCCGACAATTGACACAGAACGCCATCGACCAACGCCACGCATGAACCACGATCCCAACGGGCACCCTTGTTCATGAGCACCCTGGCCGGCTCCATCTGGTGGATGATCGTCGCCCTGGGCTTGCTGGTGACCTTCCACGAGTTCGGCCATTACTGGGTGGCGCGCCGTTGCGGCGTCAAGGTGCTGCGTTTTTCGGTGGGCTTCGGCAAGCCCCTGTGGTCACGCTACAACCGGCACGGTACCGAATTCGCCATTGCCGCCATCCCGCTGGGCGGCTACGTCAAGATGCTCGACGAAACCGCCCTGGACGAAACCGCGGAGAAGATGACGGCATCCGACCTGGAGCAGGCCTTCAACCGCAAGCCGGTACTCCAGCGCATCGCCATCGTCGCCGCCGGTCCGCTGGCCAACCTGTTGCTGTGCGTGGCGTTGCTGTGGGCGATGTTCGTCATCGGCCGGCCGGACCACTCCGCCACACTGGGGCCCTCCACCGCGCTGGCCGCCGAAGCCGGATTCCAGGCCGGCGACCGCGTGGAACGCATCGACGGGCGCGGCATCCGCACTTGGATGGACGCCCTGCAAGGCCTGACCACCGCCGCCATCGACCAGCGCGACGCGAGGGTGGAGGTGCGTGATGCCGATGGCAATGCGCGCACGCGCACGCTCCCGCTCTCCAGCCTGCCCAGCGGTTTTGACCAGGAAAACGTGGCCCGGCTGGCTGGGCTCTCGTGGAAGCACCAGCAGCTTCCGGCCATTGTCGGCAGCGTTTCGCCCGGCATGCCCGCTGAGGGCCTGTTCCAGCCCGGCGACCGCATCACCGCCATCGATGGCTACCCTGTCGGCTACTTCGACGAAATAGGCCCTCGCATCCAGCAGCTCGGGCAACGGGGCGGCAGCGCCATGGTCGAGGTCGAGCGCGACGGGGAGCGTTTCGCCATGGAGATGGAACCCGCGCGCATGCGCGACAGCGGCAGTGGCCAGGAATACTGGGCGCTTGGCGTGGGCAGGCCGCAGACCGCTTCCCCGGCCGCTTACGATGCCGTGCAACGCTTCGGCCCGATTTCCGCCATTCCCGCGGCCTTCCGCGAGACAGGCAGGATGGCCGCCGATTCGCTGGGGATGATCCGCCGCATGCTGACCGGACAGGCGTCGGTCAAGAACATTTCCGGACCGGTCACCATTGCCCAGGTCGCCAATGCCACCGCCCAGCGGGGCCCGGCATGGTTCCTGTATTTCCTGGCCCTGCTGTCCCTCAGCCTGGCCATCATCAACCTCCTGCCCATCCCCGTCTTGGACGGAGGGCACCTGCTGTATTACCTTATAGAGTTGGTCAAGGGCAGTCCGCTCAGCGAACGCGCCCTGGCCACGGGACAATATGTGGGCTTGGCCATGCTGGCCGGACTGATGGGCCTGGCGTTCTACAACGACATCCTCCGTCTGGTGACCTGATGCGCCAATCCGCTACCCGCCGGCCCTGCCGGAAGACGAACCCCGCGGGGAATCCTCCGCTCCACAGTCGCCCGACTGCACCGTGACACCCTGATGGAAGTAATGATGACGCGACTGCCCAAACGCCGCCTGATTGCCCTCGCCCTGACCGCGGCCCTCGCCGTTCCCGCCTGGGCGCAGTCCGGCGGCGAGCCCTTCACCGCGAGCGACATCCGCATAGACGGCCTGCAGCGCATTTCCGCCGGCACGGTGCTCACCTACCTGCCCATCGAACGCGGCGACACCGTCAGCAGCAGCGATGTGGGCGACGCGATCCGCGCGCTGTACAGGACCGGGTTCTTCGAAGACGTGCAGCTGGACCGTCAGGGCAACATCCTGGTCGTGACCGTGGCCGAACGCCCCGCCATCAACAGGCTCACCCTGACCGGCAACAAGGACATCAAGACGGACGACCTGCTGGCGGGCCTGAAGGACATCGGCCTGTCCGAGGGCGACACTTTCGACCGCCTGGGCCTGGACCGCGTGACGCAGGAGCTCACGCGCCAATACAACAACCGCGGCAAGTACAGCGTTTCCATTACTCCCACGGTGTCCCGGCTGGACCGCAACCGCGTCGACGTCACCATCACCGTCGACGAAGGCAAGGCCGCCAAGATCCGCCACATCAACCTGATCGGCACCGAGAAATTCGACAACGAGGACATCCTGGCCGGCTGGGAATCCAGGGAGAGCAGTTGGATGTCGTGGTATCGGCGCGACGACCAGTATTCCCGCGAGAAGCTTTCCGGCGACATCGAGCGCCTGAACTCCTTCTACCTGGACCGCGGCTACGTCGATTTCAGCCTGGACTCCACCCAGGTTTCGATCAGTCCCGACAAACGCGACATGTTCATCACCGCGGGCGTCACCGAAGGCGAGCAGTACACCATCTCCAGCGTCAAGGTGACCGGCGACACCGTGCTGCCGGCGGAGAACATCCAGAACCTGGTTTTCGTGAAGGAAGGCCAGGTCTTCTCGCGCGCCTTGCTGGAACTGACCTCCGACGCCATCACCAATGTGTTGGGCAACATCGGCCATGCCTTCGCACAGGTCAATCCGATTCCTGAGATCGACCGCGAAGAACGCACCGTGGGCATCAACTTCCAGGTCGTGCCCGGCCCGCGCGTCAACGTGCGCAGGATCGCCTTCAAAGGCAACACCCGCACCGCCGATGAGGTATTGAGGCGGGAAATGCGGCAATTCGAGGGTGCCTGGTTCTCGCAGGTCGCCGTCGACCGCTCCAAGATCCGCCTGCAGCGGCTCGGCTTCTTCGAAACCGTGGACGTCGAAACCCAGCCGGTCCCGGGCAGCAACGACCAGGTCGACGTGGTCTTCAACGTCAAGGAAACCACCTCCGGCAGCTTCACCTTCGGCCTGGGTTATTCGCAATTGTCGGGCATGACCACCCAGATCCAGCTTTCCCAGAACAACTTCCTGGGCAGCGGCAACCGTGTTTCGGTGGAAGCGCAACGCAGCGATTACCTGCAGCGTTATGCATTCTCGTTCATGAACCCGTTCTTCACCGACCACGGCATGTCGCTGGGCTACAACCTGTGGTGGCGCGAATTCGATTTCTCCAGCTTCAACACCGCCCAATACTCCACGACCAATGCCGGCATGCAGGGCATCCTGGGGTTGCCGATCACCGAGAACGACACGGTCTCGCTGGCATTCGGCATCGACCGCAACCAGATCTTCGCCTTCCAGGGCTCCACGCCCCAATCGATCATCGACTACATCGATGCCGTCGGCTACCGCACCTTCCACTCCTGGCGCATGGAAACCGGCTGGGCACGCGACACCCGCAACGACTATTTCATGCCTACCCGCGGCATGTACCAGCGCATCTCGGCCGAACTCACCCTGCCGGGATCCACCGTCGAGTACTACAAGCTCAACTACGAGTTCTCCAAATACTGGATGCTGAGCCCCGCATTCGTATTGCGCACGGGCGCAGAGATCGGCGTGGGCGACAGCTACGGCAGCGACATCGTGCGCAATCTCTGCTACACCGCGCCTACCGAGGATCTGCCCAATCCTGTGCACAGCGACCCCTGCCTGGAAGCGTCGCCGGATTACGTGAGGACAGTCACGGCCACCGGCCTGCCGTTCTTCGAGAACTTCTACGCGGGCGGCACCCGTTCCGTGCGCGGTTTCCGCGACAACACGCTGGGGCCGCGCGAAATCACCGGCGGCTACAGCCAGCCGCTGGGCGGCTCGGTCAAGACCACCGGCTCGGTGGAGCTTATCTTCCCCAAACTGTTCGACAGCCGCGCCGCGCGCGTCTCGGCGTTCCTGGACTTCGGCAACGTCTACGACGGCTTCGACAACTTCGACGCAGGCGAACTGCGCGCCTCGGCGGGTGTCGCGTTGCTGTGGCGCGCGCCGGTGGGCCCGATCTCCATCAGCTATGCCTACCCCATCAAGAAGAAGGACGGCGACGAGATCGAGCGCCTGCAGTTCAGCTTCGGCGGCGGCTTCTGACCTTGCCCCACCACGCGGGGCCAAACCGGTCCCGCCGCAGTTGCAGCGTGCCCGGCAGGGGTGGCCGGCTATACACTAGCGCCCCATGAGCATTGCACGCCTCACCGTGGCCGATATCGCCGAACGCTTCTCCCTGCCCCTGCGCGGGGCGGGCGACGCCGTGATCGAAGGCGTGGCCACCCTGGCCAAGGCCGGGCCGGGACACATCGCCTTCCTGGCCAACCCACGGTATCGCGCGCAACTGGCGGACTCCGCCGCCGGAGCCGTGATCCTGGGCGAAGACGATGCCGATGCTGCCCCCGGTGCCGCGCTGATCGCCAAGGACCCCTACGCCACCTTCGCCAAGGTATCCGCCCTGTTCCAAAGCCGGCCCGTGCGGGAACCAGGCATCCATCCCAGTGCCGTGGTCGACCCAAGCGCAAGGGTTTCCCCCAGCGCGCACATTGGTCCTTTCGTCAGCATCGGCGCCAATGGCGTGGTGGGCGATGGCTGCGTCGTGGGGCCTGGATGCGTGATCGGGGATGATTGCATCCTGGGCGATGGTTGCGAACTCATCGCCCGGGTGACACTGGTGACGCGGGTCAGGCTCGGGGGCCGGGTAACCATACATCCCGGCGCGGTCCTGGGAGCCGATGGTTTCGGGCTTGCGATGGAAAGCGGGCGCTGGATCAAGGTGCCCCAGCTCGGCGGCGTGGTCGTCGGCGAC
This sequence comes from uncultured Pseudoxanthomonas sp., assembly GCA_964562135.1. Classification (GTDB taxonomy): domain Bacteria; phylum Pseudomonadota; class Gammaproteobacteria; order Xanthomonadales; family Xanthomonadaceae; genus Pseudoxanthomonas_A. The sequence continues at coordinate 85,279 of CAZLSG010000001.1, forward strand.
GATTGCGAGATCGGCGCCAATACCACCATCGACCGCGGCGCACTGGACGATACCGTGCTCGAAGAAGACGTGCGCCTGGACAACCAGATCCAGATTGGCCACAACGTGCATATCGGCGCGCATACCGCCATGGCCGGCTGTTCCGCCGCCGCCGGAAGCGCACGCATCGGCCGTTACTGCCTGATCGGCGGAGGCGCCGGCGTGCTGGGCCACCTCTCCGTCTGCGACCGCGTGACCATCACCGCCATGTCACTGGTCACCCACTCCATCCGCGAGCCCGGCGAGTATTCTTCCGGAACCCCGTTGACCGACAGCCGCACCTGGCGCAGGAACGCGGCACGCTTCAAACATCTGGACACGCTGGCCCGGCGCATCCCGGCCGGCAGCAAGGAAACCCGAGAATGAACGACACCATACAACTGCCGCTGGACGTCACCGGCATCCAGAAACTGATCCCGCACCGCTACCCGTTCCTGCTGGTGGACCGGGTCATTTCCTTCGAGGCCAACAAAAGCATCGTGGCGCAGAAGAACGTGACCTACAACGAACCCTACTTCCAGGGGCATTTCCCCGGCCAGCCGATCATGCCCGGCGTACTCATCATCGAGGCCCTGGCCCAGGCCGGCGGCGTCCTTACCCAACTGTCGCTCGGGCGCGATGCCTACGACCAGCTGTTCTACATGGTGAAAGTGGACAACGTGCGCTTCTCGAAGATGGTGGTTCCCGGCGACGTGCTGGAGCTCAACGTCGAGATCAGGCGGAGCATCCGCCACATGGCGCTGTACGCTGGCGTGGCCACGGTCGCCGGCGAGGAAGTGGCGTGCGCGGAAGTCTTCTGCGCCGCCGCCAGGAACTGAGCCATGAGCGACGCCGCGCGCATCCATCCCAGCGCCGTGGTCGAGCCGTCCGCGCGATTGGGCCGGAACGTCAGCATCGGCGCTTTCACCTACATCGGCGCGGACGTCGAGATAGGCGATGACACCATCATTGGCCCGCACTGCAGCTTCCACGGCCCTGCCCGCATTGGCTGCGGCAACCGTTTCATCGGCCATGCCGCCATCGGCGGCGACCCGCAGGACAAGAAATTCGCCGGCGAACGCACCGAACTGGTGATCGGCGACCGCAACCTGTTCCGTGAATTCGTCACCGTGAATCGCGGCACCGGCACGGGCGGCGGCATCACCCGGATAGGCCACGACAACTGGCTGCTGGCCTACACCCATGTTGCCCATGACTGCACCGTGGGCGACCACTGCGTGTTTTCCAACAACTCGACCCTGGCCGGGCACGTGCGCGTGGACGACTGGGTCATCAGCAGCGGCTTTGCCGGCGTGCACCAGTTCTGCCGCGTGGGCGCGCATGCCTTCCTCGGCAAGGGCGTGCTGGTCAGCGGGGATGTCCCTCCGTACACCATGGTGGCCGGCGACGAACACGGCCGTCCGCGCGGCATCAACAGCGAAGGCCTCAAGCGCCGCGGCTTCGACAGCGACCGCATCACCGCGATCAAGCGCGCCTACCGCACCCTGTACGTCGCCGGTTTGACGCTGGCGGAAGCCAAGCAGCAACTGGCCGAACAGGCGCGGGACAACGAAGACATACGCGCCCTGCTGGACTTCATCGAAAACGGCGAACGGCCCCTGTTGCGGTGAGCGCGTCGACTACGGGAAACCCGGCAACAACGGACGCCCCCCGCATTGCCCTGGTGGCCGGCGAAGCATCCGGGGACGCGCTCGGCGCCGGCCTGATCGCCGAATTGCGCAAACGCTATCCCGCCGCCCGGTTCGCCGGCATCGGGGGCGATGCCATGCGCGCGGCTGGATGCGACACCTGGTTCGATGCCGGCGAACTCGCGGTCATGGGCCTGTTCGAAGTACTGCGCCACCTGCCCCGCCTGCTCCGCCTGCGCCGTCGGTTCCGCCAACGCGTGCTGGACTGGAAGCCGGACATCTTCATCGGCATCGACGCCCCCGATTTCAACCTTGGCGTGGAACGCTGGCTGAAGCAGCGCGGCCTGCGCACGGTGCATTACGTCAGCCCTTCGGTCTGGGCATGGCGGGAAAAGCGCGCGGAAAAAATCGGCAGCAGCGCCGACCGGGTGTTGTGCCTGTTCCCGATGGAGCCACCGATCTATGCGCGGCACGGCATCGACGCCTGTTTCGTCGGCCATCCCATGGCCGACGCCATTCCGCTGCAACCGGATCGCGCCGTCGCGCGACAGATGCTGGGCCTTCCCGGCGATGCGCCGGTACTGGCCGTGCTGCCGGGCTCGCGACTGAGCGAGATCCAGCGCCTCGGCACGCCCTTCCTCGAAGCCGCCCTGCGCGTTGCCGATGGCATCCCCGGGCTGCATGTGATCGTTCCAGCCGCCAATGCCGCCTGCCGGAACGCACTGCAAACCCTGCTTGCCGGGCTTGCTTCCGCACCGCCCTCGATACGGATCCTGGACGGCCATGCGCGCACGGCGCTGTATGCCAGCGATACTGTCCTGCTCGCTTCCGGCACCGCCACGCTCGAAGCCATGCTGGCCAAGCGGCCGATGGTGGTCGGCTACCGGGTCGCCCCGCTCACCTACCGCATCGTCAAGGCGCTGGGGCTTCTGAAAGTGGACCGCTACGCGCTGCCGAATGTGCTGGCGGGCCGGGATCTGGCGCCCGAGTTGATGCAGGACGAATGCACGCCGCAGAAACTGGCCGATGCCGTACTGCACTGGTTCCGCCACCCGGAAGCCGTCGATGCGCTGCAATCCGAATACCTTGGCCTGCACCAACAACTTCGGCAGAATGCATCGGCGCGCGCCGCCGACTCGGTTGCGGGGCTCCTGCCCTTCTCCGCGCAGAAACCGCAAGAGCCCTCCCACGTCCCGGCCCGCTGAATGCAATCCGTTCGCTCATGACACGCTCCGGATCCTTGTTCCCCGCAGCAGACGTCCCGCTGATCGCCGGCGTCGATGAAGCCGGGCGCGGTCCGCTCGCCGGCCCCGTTGTCGTCGCGGCGGTGATCCTCGACCCCGCCCGGCCCATCGACGGGCTCAACGACTCCAAGAAACTTTCAGCGGCCCGGCGCGAAACGCTGTACCCGCAGATCGTCGAATACGCGCTTGCCTACCGCATCGAGTTTGTCGGACCCGGCGAAATCGACGAATTGAACATCCTGCAGGCCACGTTGGCCGGCATGCGTCGCGCACTTTGCGCATTGTCGCCGGCCGCGCAATTCGCCCGCATCGATGGCAACCGTTTGCCGCGCGAGTTGCCTTGCCCCGCCGAGGCCCTGGTGGGCGGCGATGGCCTGGACCCGGCCATCATGGCGGCATCAATCCTGGCCAAGGTCGCACGCGACCGGGCCATGCTTGCGCTGCACGGCGAATACCCGCAGTACGGCTTCGACCGCCACAAGGGCTACCCCAGCCCAAACCATCTCGCCGCGCTCGGCATGCACGGACCATGCCCGCACCACCGGCGCAGTTTCGCGCCGGTGGCGCGGGCGGAGAATGCCCTTGCATCTCCCCCGGCGGCGCTGGCCTGACCGGCCCTTACCTCGTGCTTTCCCTGGGTTTTGGTTGAGGGATCTTTATACCGGGCACCGCTTTGGCTGCGCGCTTCCTGACCGGTTTCGGGGCAGAGAGAGACTCCAGCGCAATCTTCTTCGGTTTCGGCAGGGGTATCTTGATGCCGCTCCCCACGCGTTGCACGAAGATCAGGATCAGCCCGTCGGCATCCCACGTGTAGTTGATCCTGCCCGTTTTCGGGCCAATCGCCACGCCATTGGCTGTCTTCCGGAAGTGAAGCGCCACTTCGCCATCATCGTTCCATTTGAGCGCCAACGGCTTCTTCACGGCCTTGAGTTTGCTGCCTGTCAACGTCTTTGCGGCTTTCCTGGAAGCCGGTTTCCGCACGGTCTTCTTTGCTGTCGCCATATCCATACCTCCGAGGTTATTGCCCTTTCCCTACTTGCAGGGCGGATGATCCGACGCTATCGGCATCTGCTTCTTCGATGACGCCCATGCGGCGGAAGACTGCATTGGTGGAAACCCGGTTTTCCGCAATACCTGCGGAGCGTGCCGTCGCCACATGCTGGCGCGCACGCTCGACCTCCCCCAGGACGGCAAGCGTCTGTGCGTTGTACAACGCCACTTCGACGATGTCGGCGCTCGTCCTTGCCTGCGCATCGGAACGGGAAACCAGTTCGCGCGCCTTCGCGGCATCGCCAAGATTCGCCTGGTACCAGCCCATTGCCGCAAGCGCCTGCGGGTCATCCTGTTTTATTTGCAGGTACTTCCCGGCGCGCTCGGCCGCTTCCGCATAAGCCTCAAGCGAGGTTCCGATGGTGGTCTGGTCGGCCAGCAACGCATCGCCCAGGAACCCCCACATCATGAAATCGCCGGGATTGAGATCGATGGCACGCCGGTACAGGTCGGCTGCTTCGGCGTAGGCGCCTTGCTGATATTTCAACGCACCCATGTTGCCCAACAGGAAGTCCAGCGGTTCGATCGCGATCGATCTTTCGAAAGCATCGAGGGCCGCGGCATTGTTCCCGGTCAGCATGTGCAGGCTGCCATAAGTACCCCAATAACGGGCATCGTCCGGCTCCAGCTCGACTGCCTTGCGATAGGAAGCGATGGCTTCTTCCACCTGCCCCATGACGTACTGCTGGTAGCCGATTTCCGCGTGGATTTCCGCGTTGCCGGGACTGGAATCCAGCGCCTGCCGGAAATATTCGAACATCGCCCCGGTATCGCCACGTTCGGCCTGCACCTTCGCAAGGCCAACCAGCGCCCATGGCCGCAGGGCCGGATCGTGTTCGATCTTGCGGTAATGCTCGGCAGCCTTGCCGGGGTCGCCGCTGGTTCGATAAAGATCGCCAAGCGCCCGGTTCACTTCACCCACTGCCGGATCCATGTTTTCTGCGCGAAGACAGGCCAGGCGCGCATTTTCGAAAGCATCGGCATTGCGGTCGTTGGAAAAGCGCCATGCCTCCACCCGGCAGATGCCGGCCTGCGCGCGCGCGAATCCCCTGTCGTGTGACAGCGCCTGGTTGAAATAGGCGATCGCCTGTTCCTCCGCACCCCGTTCACCGGACCGGAACAGTTGCTGGAGGCCCCTCAGATAGGCATCGAAAGCGGCAACGTTGGTCGTCGGCGCCAGTCGCTTCGCCAGTGCCTCGCGCTGCGCCGGCAACACATTCATCAACGACCGCACGACTTCATCGGCAATCTCGCTCTGGGTGGCGAAGATGTCCGACAACTCGCGGTCGTAGCTGTTGCTCCAAAGCGTGTACCCGGTGGAGGTATCGGACAACCGCGCGTTGATCCGCACCCGCGAGCCTTCGCGGCGGACGCTGGCATCCAGCACGCTGGCCACGCCCAGCGTCCGGCCGAGCGCCCTCACGTCGGTATCGTGCCGGGCCGCCGACATCGGCGACATCTGCGCGGCAACCTTGAGCCCATGAACACCCGCCAGGGCATCGTGCATCTCCACTGCCAATCCTTCGGCGAAATAATCGTCGTCGCGATCGCTGCTCAGGCTTTTGAAAGGCAGCACCGCGATCGATGCTTCGGCCAGGACAGGATCGTTCGTCCAACGCTGCTGCCAGCCCCACAGCGCCAGCGCCACCGCCAGCAACCCCAATAACCATGGCCAGTGCGAAACCGGCGACACCGCATCGGGCGACGGCGGTGAATCAGGCTGCCGCGCAGCGGATTCGACCGGGACATCTGCACGTGTTTCCACCGGCAATTCATCCGCGGCCAACCGAGACGAAGCCTGCACTTCTTCCAGCACCCCCACGAAGCTGTATCCCAGGGCATGCCGGGTCTGGATATAGCGGGGATTATGGGAATCGTCGTCCAGCGCGGCCCGCAACTGGGCAATGGCTCGCGTCAGCACCCCGGGGGTGACAAAGCGGTGCCCCCAGACCGTGTCCATCAGCTGATCCCGCCCTACCAGCTCGCCGGGGTGGCGGACCAGTTCCAGCAGTACCGCGAATGCCTTGGGTTCCACCGCTACCGGATCGCCATCCCGGGTCAGCGTATGCGCGACCGCATCCACGACGATCCCGTCGAAACGGTATCGCTCGCCTGCCGACCCAGCCTTGCCAGTGTCGATAGTCGGGGCCATCCGGGTTCCCTCATGAAAACCTCACCCACCAGCGAAAGAGCTGATAGAAGGCTCACATTCCCATCATGACTCATCCGCGGCCCCGGCGGAACCTGTCCACGCGCCGGAATCCGGCGCTTCCCTCGAACAGACAATCCACGGAGTCACTCACATGAACGCTCAATTCGCCACCGTACGTCCGCTGCCCGCCGCTTCGAATGCTTCCAGCGACCGCAACCCGCCACAGACTGCATTGACCGGGAATGCCGGCACCGCGGCCCCCATGCTGTCCGTGCAGCCGGAAACCACACCCGACGTCATCCTGCAGCAGATCCAGCGCGCCGGCACCGTCCGGCAGATGCAGAGCACCCCTTCTCCGGAAGCCGCCAACGACGCTCCGGCGCTGCGGCAGGCCCGCGAAACCGAAGCCGTCCTGCGCGCGCACCTGCGCCGGGTCCGCGAAAGCAGCTACGCCCCTCGCGAGCCCTCCAGGTTCCGCGTGTTCTGAAAGGATCCGCCTGCCCGGAACGGGCCCACGCCGGTCGGCACCCCAGTCGACCGGCGTTTTTTTGTCCCGGCTCCCACCGTTCAGGCCCGTTACCGACTGCTGCCGCAGACAAGGGGACAGCGCCTGCTGTCAAGCCTTGCCCGGCCCCCACCCCACCGGTACCCTGCATGGACAGCATCCTGAGCCGGCATGTCCTCCCGTTTCGTTCATCTCCATCTGCATACCGAGTTCTCGCTGGCGGATTCCATCATCCGCGTGCCGGAGAAGCCGGAGCAGGCCGACCCGAAGAAAGCCAAGCGCCCCAACCTGCTCAGCCGCGCGGTCGAGTTGCGCCTGCCGGCGCTGGCGGTGACCGACCGCAACAACCTGTTCGCACTGGTCAAGTTCTACAAGGCCGCCGAAGCGGCGGGCATCAAGCCCATTGCCGGTGCGGACCTCAGCATCGCCGAAGGCAACGAACCGCCCTGGCAACTCACGCTGCTGTGCCGGGACAACGAAGGCTATCTGTCGTTGTCGCGCTTGCTCACGCGCGCCTGGATGGAAGGTCACCGCACCGATGGCGTGGCCATCGATCCGCAATGGCTGCGTGAAGACGGCAAGGGCCTGTTCGCCATCGCCGGCCGCCACAGCTACGCCGGCCGCCTGGCCGCAGGCGGCCGCCACGACCTGGCCGAGCAGCAGCTGGCCGACTGGCAGCGCAGCTTCGGCGAGAACCTGCACCTGGAGCTGACCCGGACCGGCCGCGAAGGCGAGGACGCCTTCAACGCCTTCGCGCTGCACGCTGCGGCGGCGCGCGGCCTGCCGGTGATCGCCAGCAACGATGTGCGCTTCCTCGATGCGGACGGCTTCGAGGCGCACGAAGCGCGCGTGTGCATCTCTTCCGGCCGCGTCCTGGACGACCCCAAACGCCCGCGCGACTACAGCGCCGAGCAATACCTCAAGTCCGCCGGGCAGATGGCCGAACTGTTCGCCGACGCGCCCGATGCCATCGACAACACGCTGGCGCTGGCGCAGCGCTGCAACATCGAACTGAAACTGGGCGAATACGCCCTGCCCGCCTATCCGGTACCCGGCGACGAGACGCTGGACAACTGGATCCGCAGCCAGTCCCATGCCGGGCTGGAGCGCCGCCTGCAAACCAATCCGCTGGCCCCGGGCAGGACACGCGAAGACTACGCGCAGCGCCTGGACTGGGAACTGGACGTCATCGTCAAGATGGGGTTCCCCGGCTACTTCCTGATCGTGGCCGACTTCATCAACTGGGCCAAAGACCATGGCATCCCGGTGGGGCCGGGACGCGGTTCCGGCGCCGGTTCGCTGGTCGCCTGGGCGCTGGGCATCACCGATCTGGACCCGATTCCGTACGACCTGCTGTTCGAACGCTTCCTCAATCCGGAACGCGTGTCGATGCCCGACTTCGACATCGACTTCTGCATGGACCGGCGCGACGAGGTGATCGAGTACGTTGCGCGCAAGTACGGCCGCGACCGGGTCAGCCAGATCATCACCTACGGCACCATGGCGGCCAAGGCCGTGGTCCGCGACTCCGGCCGCGTGCTGGGCTATCCGTACGGGCTGGTCGACGGCATCGCCAAGCTGATCCCCAACATCCTGGGCGTGACACTCAAGGATGCGATGGGCGAAGGCAACAGCGAGATGGTCTCGCAGGAACTGATCGACCGCTACCGCGACGAAGACGATGTGCGCGACCTGATCGACCTGGCCCGCCAGTTGGAAGACTTGACCCGCAATGCCGGCAAGCATGCCGGCGGCGTGGTCATCGCGCCGTCGCAGCTCTCGGACTTCTGCCCGCTGTACGCCGAACATGACGCGGAGGGACGCGGCAAGTCGCCGGTCACCCAGTTCGACAAGGACGACGTGGAAGCGATCGGCCTGGTCAAGTTCGACTTCCTCGGCCTGCGCACGCTGACCATCATCGACTGGGCGGTGAAGGCCATCAATCTGCGCCGCGCAAGGAGCGGCGAGATACCGCTGGATATCGCCACCATCCCGCTGGACGACCGCCTCACCTACGACAAGGTATTCGCCAGCGGCGACACCGGCGCCGTGTTCCAGTTCGAATCGCGCGGCATGCGCGAACTGCTCAAGCGTGCCAGACCGGACCGGTTCGAGGATCTGATCGCCCTGGTCTCGCTGTACCGCCCCGGCCCGATGGACCTGATCCCGGACTTCATCGAACGCAAGCACGGACGCCAGGTCGTCGAATACCCCGACCCGCGCGTGGAACCGATCCTCAAGGACACCTACGGCATCATGGTGTACCAGGAGCAGGTGATGCAGATGGCGCAGATCGTCGGCAGCTACTCGCTGGGCGGCGCCGACCTGTTGCGCCGCGCGATGGGCAAGAAGGTGCCGGCGGAAATGGCCAAGCACCGCGAGATCTTCCGCGAGGGCGCCGGCAAGGGCGGCGTGGACGAGCGCAAGGCCGATGAAATCTTCGACCTGATGGAGAAATTCGCCGGCTACGGCTTCAACAAATCGCATGCTGCCGCCTATGCATTGGTCAGCTACCAGACCGCATGGCTCAAATGCCATTACCCGGCCGAATTCATGGCCGCGGTGCTTTCCTCGGACATGGACAACACCGACAAGGTGGTGGGTTTCCTGGACGAGGCGCGGCTGCTCGGGCTCGATGTGCTGCCGCCGGAGATCAATCATTCCGTCTACATGTTCGAGGCCATCGATCCCGGGACCGTGCGTTATGGCCTGGGTGCGGTGAAAGGCGTCGGCCAGGGCGCCTGCGAAGCCATTTCGGCCGAGCGCGAGCACGGCGGCCCCTTCCGCGACCTGCTCGATTTCTGCAAACGGGTGGATTCTTCCAAGCTCAACCGCCGCGCGCTGGAAGCGCTGGTCAATGCGGGGGCGCTGGATGCGCTGGGACGCAACCGCGCCTCGCTGATGCTGCAATTGCCCGAAGCGATGAAGGCAACCGACCAGTGGGCCAAGGAACGCGCGGCCGGACAGGTCTCGCTGTTCGGCAGCGGTGATGCCGCGCCCGCACTGGAAGTGGTGCTCCCGGAAGCCGAGGAATGGCCGCTCGCGCAGAAGCTGAACGGCGAGCGCGAGACCCTGGGCCACTACCTCAGCGGCCATCCCATGGACCCGTACCGCGACGACCTGCGCGCATTGATCGGCCACGACCTGGGCGACCTGGAACGGCTGTGGGCAGCGCAACCGGCCGGGGAAAAGAAGGGCTGGCGACCTGAGGTGACCGTCGTGCTGGCCGGCCAGGTTGCCGCCATGCGGCGCAAGGGCGACAGCCAGGTGTTCGTGCAACTGGAAGATGGCCATGGCCGCATCGAGTGCAGCGCCTTCTCGGATGCACTGGCCGAATTCGGCCAGCTGTTCACCCGCGACCGCATCCTGGTCGTGAAGGGCGGCCTGCGCGAGGACGAGTTCAGCGGCGGCTTCAGCCTGCGGATCCGCCAGTGCTGGGACTATGCCGCACTGTGCCAGCAACATAGCCAACGCCTGTCGCTGCGGCTGGACCTGCGCGAGCCCGGGCTTTGGCAGCGCGTGGACACATTGCTGGCCCAGCACCGGCCCGGCGGCACGCCGCTGCGCCTGGACCTGGTCATGCACACTGCCAAAGGCCCGGCCGCCGGCATGCTGGACCTGAACGGATCGCAATCCGTCCGCGTGGATACCAGCCTGGTCGACGCGCTGCGCGCCCTGCCCGGCGTGCGCACCGTCAAGCTCAACATCGCCCGCCCCTGGACGCATTGAGCCGCTCGCTGCCCCCAGGCCCCATACTGCTCAAGACGGCTCGGTATGGTGGGGTCGGCTGGGCTAAACTCCGGTCTTTCAGGCCCATGGCCCACTGATGAATCCGAATTACCTCGATTTCGAACAACCCATCGCCGATCTGGAAGCCAAGATCCAGGAACTGCGCAACGCCAGCACCGGTCCGGCGGTCAACGTCGATGCCGAAGTCCACGCCTTGCAGGACAAGCTGCGGATCCGCACCGCACAGATTTTCCGCGACCTGAGCCCATGGCAGGTATCGCAACTGGCCCGGCACCCGGCGCGCCCCTACACGCTGGACTACATCCGCGTGTTCTGCGACGAATTCCAGGAACTGGCCGGCGACCGCGCCTTCGCCGACGACAAGGCCATCGTCGGCGGCCTGGGTCGCATCGACGGCCGCCCGGTGATGATCATCGGCCACCAGAAGGGCCGCGACACCAAGAGCAAGATCGCCCGCAACTTCGGCATGCCGCGCCCCGAGGGCTACCGCAAGGCATTGCGCCTGATGAAGATGGCCGAACGCTTCAAGCTGCCCCTGCTGACCTTCATCGACACCCCCGGCGCCTATCCGGGCGTGGGCGCGGAGGAGCGTGGCCAGTCCGAGGCCATCGCCCGCAACCTGCTGGAAATGGCGGAACTGAAGATCCCGGTGATATGCACGGTCATCGGCGAAGGCGGCTCCGGCGGCGCGCTGGCCATCGGCGTGGGCGACCGCACCTTGATGCTGGAATACGGCACCTATTCGGTGATCTCGCCGGAAGGCTGCGCCTCCATCCTGTGGAAGGACGCCAAGAAGGCCAAGGATGCCGCCGAACAGTTGGGCATCACCGCCGGGCGCCTGAAGTCGCTGGGGCTGGTCGACAAGGTGGTGCGCGAGCCCATCGGCGGCGCGCACCGCAACCCCCGGCAGATGGCCATCCGCCTGAAGGCGGTGCTGCTCAACGAACTGGACGCGCTGGAGCAGACTCCCACCGCAACGCTGCTGGAACAACGCTACCAGCGGCTGCGCGGGTACGGGGCCTACGAGGCCGCCTGAAGCAACATCACGCCACGCGCTACAATCCGGAGACCTCCCCGCGTTGCCCAGGAGACTCTCCGGATGACCTTTTTGTCACAGTGGTGGATCCTGCCGCTCCTGCTGTTCGTGCTGCCATTGCTCGTGGCCCTGATTTTCAACAAAGTCTTCCGGCATAAGAACGGCATCAGCCAGAATTGGATATTGGCCCTGCTTGTCGGCGCATGCTGGCTGTCGGCGCTGATCATCATCCTCCGGCAGGTGCTGTAAGGCCGAACGATGCAACCTGCATGCCGCGTGCAGCACCTTGCCCTGCCGGAAGAAGCCCGGTCCGCGCCGGTGCTGGTGGCCTTCAGTGGCGGCCTGGATTCAACCACCCTGCTGCACCTGCTGGCGCATGACGCCAGCCTCCGTGCGCGGGGCTTGCGGGCCTTGCACGTGCACCACGGCCTGCACCCGCAAGCCGACCGATGGGCGGCCCATTGCCGCGACATCTGCGCGGCCTGGGACATCCCGCTGCGGGTGCTGCGCGTCGAAGTCGAACGCAACGGCGGCCATGGCCTGGAAGCCGCTGCCCGCGATGCGCGCCATGAGGCGTTCCGACAAGCACTGTCCCCCGGTGAAGTGCTGGCCACGGCACACCACCAGGACGACCAGGCGGAAACCTTCCTGCTGCGGGCGCTGCGCGCTTCCGGACCCGACGGCCTGGCCGCCATGCGGCCATGGCGGAGCTTCGCCCCGGGCTGGCACTGGCGGCCGCTGCTCAAAACGCCGCACACGGCGTTGCTGGCCCATGCACGGCATCACGGACTCCACTGGATCGACGACCCAAGCAACGCAAACGCCGAGCACGACCGCAACTTCCTCCGTCATCGCGTATTGCCCTTGCTGCGCGAACGCTGGCCGCATGCCGCTGCCGCATTCGCCCGCAGCGCGGAGCTGAGCTCCGAGGCCACCGACCTGCTGATCGAAGGCGACCTCGAGTCCCTTGCCTCGGTCCGGTCGACGGAACCGCAACTCCTGTCGATAACCGCCCTGATGCAATTGCCTGCATCCCGCCGCGCACGCGTGCTCCGGCGCTGGGTCAACGAGATCAGCTTGCCGGCCCTACCTGCGGAAGGCGTGCGCAGGATCGAAACGGAACTGCTGACGGCCAGGCACGATGCCGAAGCCGAGTTCGAATGGGACGGCGTGGTGGTCCGGCGCTGGCGCGACCTGTTGCACGCCAGTCCCCGCTCGCCTGCATGGCCGCCACAATGGCGTACGCCATGGGACGGTCGCTCCCCCCTTTCATTGCCGGTGGGCGGTTCACTCTCGCTGGAAGGGGCTGCCCCGCTGCCCGAACCCGCCGTCGTGCATGCGCGGCAGGGCGGCGAGCGCATCATCCTGCCCGGCCGCGCGCACAGGCATGAACTGAAAAAAGTCCTGCAGGATCACGGCATTCCTGCATGGATGCGCGAACGGATGCCGCTGCTGTCCACTATGGACGGCGAACTTATGGCCGCGGGCGACCGCATCCTGTCGGCCCGGTTCGATGCCTGGCTGAAACAACAGGACGCCCGGCTGGTCTGGCGGACGGATGGCCTCCCTGCGCCATGACGGACCGCAAGCGGCCCTGCTTTCCATTCCCCGTTCCCGATACCTTAAACTCCCGCCATGCCCAAGAAACCCGCCACCGAAGCCTCGCCGGTCGCCCACTTTGAGCAATCCCTGGACGAGTTGGAGCAACTGGTCGACAAGATGGAACACGGCGAGCTGAGCCTGGAAGAATCCCTCGCCGCCTATGAGCGCGGCGTCGGCCTGTACCGCCAATGCCAGACCGCGCTGGAACAGGCCGAATTGCGCGTGCGCCTGCTCAGCGATCCGGCCAATCCCGACAGCGCGGAACCCTTCGCCCCGCTCCCTGATGGCAACTGACCCCCGCTTCCCGGCCTGGGCCGCACGGGTCGAAAGCGCGCTGGAACGTGCCCTGCCCATGCCGGAACTGCCGCCGCAACGCCTGCACGCGGCCATGCGCCACGCCGTGCTCGGCGGCGGCAAGCGCATGCGTCCGCTGCTGGTCCATGCCACCGGCGCACTGTTGCGGGCCGACCAGGCGCTGCTGGATGCGCCCGCGGTCGCGGTCGAACTCATCCATGCCTATTCGCTGGTGCACGACGACCTGCCAGCCATGGACGATGACGACCTGCGCCGTGGCCAACCCACCGTGCACGTGGCCTTCGACGAAGCCACCGCCATCCTCGCCGGCGATGCTTTGCAGACGCGCGCATTTGAAGTGCTGTCGAACGCCCATGCTTCCGCGGAACTGCGCGTGGACTGGTTGCAAACCTTGGCCGCTGCCTCCGGCGTGGCCGGCATGTGCGGCGGGCAAGCGCTGGATATCGATGCCACCGGCTCCACGCAATCGCTGCCGGCGCTGGAACGCATGCATGCCCTCAAGACCGGCGCGCTGATCCGCGCCTCGGTGCGGATGGGCGCGCTGGCCGGCGCGGCCGATGCGGCCACGCTCGAACGCCTGGACCGATTCGCCTCCGCGCTGGGCCTGGCCTTCCAGGTGCGCGACGACATCCTCGATGTCGAAGCCAGTTCCGAACAACTGGGCAAGACTGCCGGCAAGGACGCGGCGCAAGCCAAGCCGACCTATCCCGCCCTGATCGGCATGGACGGCGCGAGGCGCAAACTCGAAGACCTCGCTGACGCAATGTCCGACGCGCTGTCGCCATTCGGCGTGGACGCCGGCGCCTTGGCCGCGCTGGGTACGCTGGCGATCAGCCGCTCGCACTGAACCCGCCTGCGACACGCCTCTCAATGCAGGATCGACGCAACGCGCCGCTTCCGCATGAAACGACGAAGGCCCGGACAAGCCGGGCCTTCGTCGGGGGATATACATCCCGGCAGGCTTACTTGATCAACCGCAGCGTGAACGGATAACGGTAGGCTTCGCCGTTGCTGGCCTTGATGGTGGCCATGATGGTCAGGATCAACCAGACAAGGCCGACCAGCGGCAGCAGCAGGAACCCGATCACGATGATGATCAGGAAGGCGCTGATGATGATGGCAATCAATATGGTGATGTTGAAGTTGAGCGCTTCCTTGCCCTGGTCGTTGACGAACGGAAGCGTGTCCTTCTTGATCAGCCAGATCACCAGCGGGCCCAGTATGTTCCCGAACGGAACGATGACCCCGGCCAGCGCGGACAAATGGGCAAACAGCGCCCACTGTTTCTCCTCCGCGCTTGGCGCACCGGAAGGCGGTGGCGGCGCAGCGGTAACGTTTTCGAACTCACTCATTGGAAATCCCCTTGCAAGGTGGGTGGGAGTAAGCCGCCTTCGCGGCTGCGGACAACACTCTTAACCCCCGCTCCTTCCATGTCAAGGCATGGGTTCAATCACCGCCGGCCACCATCATCCGCCCCACCACGACCGAACCGATGCGTATGTGCGAACGCGGGTCCACGTCGACGCCCACGGCTTCGATGCCGGCGAACATGTTCTTCAAGTTGCCGGCGATGGTGATGCCATCCACCGGATAGGCGATTGCCCCGTTCTCCACCCAGAATCCCGCCGCGCCGCGCGAATAGTCGCCGGTCACCGCATTGACGCCCTGCCCCATCAGTTCGGTCACCAGCAAGCCGCTGCCGATGCCGGCCAGCAATCCGGGCAGGCCGTCGGCATTGGCCGCCACTTCCAGGTTGTGCACGCCGCCGGCGTTGGCGGTGCTCTGCAATCCCAGCTTGCGCGCCGAGTAGCTGCCCAGCACGTAACGCAGCAGGACCCCCTCATGCACCAATGGCGATTCGCGCGTGGCCACGCCCTCCGCATCGAAGGCCGCCGAACGCAATCCACGCGGCAGCAATGGGGTTTCCCTGATCGCGAACCACTCCGGGAATATCCGTTGCCCGGCATGATCCAGCAGGAAACTGGCGCGCCGGTAAAGCGCCCCACCGGATACCGCGCCCACCAGATGCCCGATCAGCGAACGCGCCACCTCCGCCGCGAAAACCACCGGATATTCGCCCGTGGGTGCGCTGCGCGGCTGCAGGCGCGCCACGGTTCGTTCGGCTGCCCTGCGGCCGATGGCCGCGGGAGCCTCCAGGTCCTGTTCCGCCAGGGCCACGCTGTACCAGCCATCGCGCTGCATGCCATCGCCCTGTCCGGCGATCAGCGCGCAACCGATGGAGTGATGCGTGCCGCGTTCCGCGCCGATGAAGCCATGCGAGTTGGCGTACACGGAAAGACTTTCCCCGCTGCTGACCGAAGCGCCATCCGAATTCGTGATGCGCGGGTCCGAGTCGCGCCCGGCAGCTTCGCAGGCCAACGCCAGGTCCACGGCCCGGTCTGCCTCCAGCGCCCATGGATGCCAATCGTCCAGGTCGGGGAATTCCGTGGCCATCAGCGCCGCATCGGCCAGCCCGGCAGCCTCGTCCTCTTCGGTGTGGCAGGCAATCGCGCAGGCCTGCTCCACCGTGGTGCGCAAGCTTTCCTCGCGCAGGTCGGCGGTGCTCGCGCTGCCCTTGCGGCGGCCGAAGTACACGGTGACCCCGATGCCCCTGTCGCGTGTGGACTCCACGGTTTCCACCTCGCCCATGCGCACGTTGACGCTCAGGCCCCGGTCCTCGCTGCAGCTGACCTCGGCCTGGCCTGCGCCCTGCCTGCCGGCCATTTCCAGCAACCGTTGCGAGAGCTCGGCCAACGCGCCAAGGCGCTCCCGGCTGCGATCCTCTGGATTCGCTATCTGGTTCAAGGCGATGTTTCCTCGAGGGGTTGGGCGTTTGTTTTCCGTTGCACGGTAGAATGGACACTGTTCATTGCGATCAATTCCGGACCCTCCTGACGCCATCATGCGTGGACGCGACCCCGAAACCGGCGAATTCCTCGGCCCCAGCCGCACGCGGCAGCGCGAGGATGCGCTTGAAATACGCAGCCTGGCCGAACAGCTGGTATCGCTGACCCCGGCCAGGTTGGCCAAGCTGCCCATTCCCGATGACCTGCTGCCGCACATCCTCGAAACCCGGCGCATCACCTCGCATATCGCGCACAAGCGCCAGTTGCAGTACCTGGCCAAGCAGATGCGCCGCGAGGACGACGAGACGCTGGAAGCGATCCGCGACGCCTTGGACGAAGGAGGCGAAGCGGCCAAACGCGAAGCCGCCACCTTGCACCGCACCGAGCACTGGCGCGAACGCTTGCTGGCCGAAGGCGACGCGGCGCTGGGCGAACTGTTGGCGGAATACCCTGCGGCCGACCGCCAGCATTTGCGCCAGTTGATCCGCAACGTCGGTGAAGAACGTGCCCGCAACAAACCGCCGCATGCGTTCCGCGAACTGTTCCGCGAGTTGCGGGAGTTGCTGGCGGTGCAGGATGCGGAGGCCGGGGAGGAAGCGGCGGACGCGGACGAGTAGATACGCGAAAATCCCGCCATCTCCTGTAGGAGCGACATAAGTCGCGACGGGCCGCCTCCGGAAACATTCGTCGCGGCTTACACCGCTCCTACAAGACAATTGCAGACCGTCCGCCATCACGCCTGCGTGCCGCCCACGGTCAAACCCTCGATCAACAGCGAAGGCTGGCCCACGCCCACCGGCAAGCTCTGTCCATCCTTGCCGCAGACGCCCACGCCTTCGTCCAGGGCCAGGTCGTGGCCGACCATCCGCACTTTCTGCATGGTCTCGGGGCCATTGCCGATCAAGGTGGCGCCCTTGACCGGCGCGGTCACCCGGCCATCTTCGATCAGGTAGGCCTCGGTCGCCGAAAACACGTACTTGCCGCTGGTGATGTCCACCTGGCCGCCACCGAAATTGACCGCGTACAGACCTCTCTTCACCGAGCGGATCATCTCTTCCGGATCGTGTTGCCCGGCCAGCATGTAGGTGTTGGTCATGCGCGGCATCGGCAGATGCGCGAACGATTCGCGGCGGCCGTTGCCGGTGGGGGCCATGCCCATCAGACGCGCGTTCAGGGTGTCCTGCATGTAGCCGGTCAGCACCCCGTCCTCGATCAGCGGGGTGCAGTTGGTCGGCGTGCCTTCATCGTCGATGTTCAACGAACCGCGCCGGCCCGGCAGCGTGCCGTCGTCGACGATGGTCACACCCGGCGAGGCCACGCGCTGGCCCATGCGCCCCGCATACACGCTCGTGCCCTTGCGGTTGAAATCGCCTTCCAGCCCATGGCCCACCGCTTCATGCAACAGCACGCCCGGCCAACCCGGCCCCAGCACCACCGGCATCACCCCGGCCGGCGCATCCACCGCCTCGAGATTCACCAGCGCCTGCCGCAAGGCTTCCTGCGCCAGCGCCTCGGGCTTGCCGTCGGCGAACAGCTCCGCATAGGCATAACGTCCGCCCATGCCGGCATAACCGGATTCGCGGCGGCCATCCTGTTCCACGATCACCTGCACATTCAGGCGCACCAGCGGGCGCACATCGGCCGCCAGCACGCCATCGCTGCGCGCCACCAGCACGGTATCCAGCCCGCCGGACAGGCTGACCGTCACCTGCCGCACGCGCGGATCGGCGGCGCGCAGGAAACGGTCGACCCTGCGCAGCGTTTC
The DNA here is from genome assembly GCA_964562135.1 of uncultured Pseudoxanthomonas sp. Taxonomy (GTDB): domain Bacteria; phylum Pseudomonadota; class Gammaproteobacteria; order Xanthomonadales; family Xanthomonadaceae; genus Pseudoxanthomonas_A. The sequence continues at coordinate 103,211 of CAZLSG010000001.1, forward strand.
CACCTTGTCCTCGTTGCCCAGGCTGTCGATGGGGTCGTCGCCCGCATAAAGCATGCGCCCGTTGCCCCGCACCAGCGCGCCGGGCGCGCGCGCGTCTCCGTTGCGCGCGATCGCCCGCGCGGAGCGGGCGGCTTCCAGCAGCGCCACGCGATTGATGTCGTCCGAATAGGCGAAGCCGGTCTTCTCGCCGGAGATCGCGCGCACGCCGACGCCCTGCTCGATGGAGTGCGCGCCATCCTTGACGATGCCGTCCTCCACCGTCCAGCTTTCGCGCCGCGAATGCTGGAAATACAGGTCGCCGAAATCGATGCCCGGCCCCAGCAGCGTGCCGAAGGCGAGATGCAGGCTTTGCTGGTCCAGCTCGGCCGGCAGCAACAAACGGGTTTCAGCGTGGTCGACGGGCGTCAGGTTCATGGCTGTCCAGCAGTTGGGGGTACGACATCGCCTTCACAAGCCTGGCGGGCGGATGCGCGGGCGGCTATGGCGCACGCACGCGTCCGCCGGCGTCGTGGGTGTGGGCCCGCGATTGCTCCCGCTGGAGGACCTCCACGCGGGGCTGCTTCCAGGGGCCGGAAACATGATAGGTCTTCGCCCCCATTTCGCTCAGGGGTTTCTGCAGCACGGCATTGGCCACCGCGCCCACCGCCGCGCCCAGCGGCCCGCCCGCCACCGCTCCCACGGCCGTCAGCACGTTGGCCGACTTGGGCAGGACTTCGATGGTCTGGTCGAATTGCTCCGCCTTCAGGTCGGTGTGGCCGCGTATGCGCATTTCCGCGGAAGGCCCGTCGATCACCAGGTCCTCGCTGCGGGCCAGGCCATTGCCCAGTTGCAGGCTGCCGTCGATGCGGTTGAACGCAAAGCCCTTGGAGAAAAAGTCGCTGAAATCCAGCATCAGGCGCCGCCGCACCTCGGCCACGCTCAACAGGCCCAGCATGCGTCCGGCGCCCGGCTCCACTTCCAGCAGACTGCCATCGCGCGCCGATACCGCCACGCTGCCCTCCACTGCATCGAGCCGGAACTGTGCCGGGCTGCCCGGCCAGGCAGCCTCGATGCGGGCCGTGCCATGCCCCCCGCCCACGCGCCCCTTGAATCCGAGATTGTCGAACAGTGCGCCGAAGTCCTGGCTCTTGACCTGTACTTCCATCTGCGTGCGCGCACTGGCGCCGTTCCCTGACCATGTGCCCGCCAGATCGATCTGTTGCTTGGGCGAACGCAATTGCAATTTTTCCACCTGCAATCCACCCGCCACCGGCCGGGTGCGAAGCGTCGCATTGCCCAGCACCGCCTGCCCGAAGCGCAGATCGTCCACCTCCAGCGCAAGCGCCGGAATCCGCGCCGGATCGAACTGCGGATCCGGGCCAGTGCCCGCCACCGCATCCGCGGCATCGCTGGCGCCGGCAACCGGCCGCCAATGCAAGCGTTGCAGCCTGCCGGTCACCGCCGTCTCCGGTGCTTCCGCAATCAACAATCCTCCCGACAATGCCGGACCTTCCAGCGTGACTGCCAGGTCGCCCCCGGCAGGCACCGCCTGCAAGCGCGTTTCCGGAAACCCGGAACCACCCAGCAACAGGCTTTCCGCAACCACATCCACATGGCGCAACGCCAGGCTTCCGGCGCCGCCGTCGTGCCTGGCCATCCCAACCCATTCAAGCGCGTCCAGCCGCGAGGTGCGCCCCGTCACCGTCAATCCGGCCTCGGGTATCGTCTTCGGCAAGTCGCCCCCGCCCAACACCACGTGCAAGCCGGTTTTGTCATTCGCCATGTCGGCGCGCAATGCCAGCACGTCGCCGAAAACGACATCCACGAGTCCCTCGTCCAGCGGCAACGATGCGCTGACGGAAACCGGAAGCGCCCCGGCCACCGGCTTGGTGAGTGGCTCAGGCAACTTCAGCGCGGTCCCGACCATGTCCGAACGCAGCGTGAGCCGGCCAGCGCCGGCATTGTCTGCCGGTATCGCAACACCCACCGTCCATTCCGAGGTCCCGTCGACATGCGGCTCCAGCCATGCCAGCCGTGGCGCGCGCGCCAGCAGCTCATGGGCCGCAAGCGTGGTCGAGAGCTCGGCCTCGAACGCCTGCCGCTTGTCTGCCGTGCCCCCCCCGGCCCGCAACGAAAGCACGCCCGGGCGCCCTTCGTTCTTCACCGCCAACTGCTCGGCGACAAAGCCGGCGTGGTCGTAGCGCGCCACGCCACGGACGTCGTCGAAGGCCACGTCCCAGCGTTTCTCCGCCAGCTTCGCGCCGCGCAATTCGACGGTGCCGCCAAGCCTGCGCTGCGCGGGATGCTGCTTGTGCAACGGCTGGAACAGTTCGAACCCGACCCTCACCGGCCCACTGGCCACGAGATGGTCCATCGTTTCGCCATGCGTCTGCTGCAGCGAACTCTGTCGCAGCATCGCCAGAAGACGGGAAGCCTCCGACTCCGATTCCGCGCGGATCTTCAATTCCGCTGCCGAGAAATCCTCGATCGCGGCATCGAAATGTCCAATGTCCACGCCCATCAACGCACCTTGCCCGCTGATGCCGAATCCGTTGCCCAGGAAGGCCACGTCTGCGGCCACACCCTCCAGCACCGGCCAGTCCGGCTGGAAACGGAACTGGCCATCGTCGATGCGGCCACGCGCTTCGAAACGTCCCTCGTTGTCCGCGAACGGCCAATCGTCCAGGTCGCCCGAGACCACGGCACGGCCTTCGCGCACCCAGCCACCGACCAATGCGGCATCCAGCCACTCGATCGCTGCCTCCGGCATCCGGTGATGCACCCAGAACCGCTTGGCCGCCGTGACCGGGGTATCGTCGATGTCCGCCGCAATGTCGATCCACGGGCGCGTGCCGTCCGCCTGGAACCACAGATGACCGCGCAGGCGGGCGCCATAGTCGCTGCCTTCCAGCCGCAGGGCCGACGTGCCGATACGCCAGCCATCCGCTTCACGCCAGCCCGTCACCTGGCCCTGCAACGACACATCGTGGACCGCCCCGAATCCGCTTGGCCAGTCGAAACGGACCATCGCGTCTTCGGCCAGGTCCAGCACGAAACCACGTTCATCCCCCTGCAACCGGCCAGCCAGTCCATCCACGCCCGGCGCATCGCCCACCGCGTCGAAACCCAGGCCCGAAAGTTGTGCCTGCACCTGCATCGCGCCGCCTTGCGCGCCCGCGATGGAGAGTCCCGAAAGCGAACCCCGGGGCGCTGCCTGCACCAGCCAGCGGCGCAACTCCGGCGGCAAGCGATCACTCAAGCCTGCGACGGCGAACAAGGGACCGGCATCCAGCGTGTCCGCGATCATCGCGAACCGTTCACCGCCGGCGAACGTCAGGCCATCCAGCGTCTGCATCGCCCCGGCGCCGCCAACCCGCAACAAGGGAGCATCGAACCGCCAGCCCTCCGGCGTCCGCTGCCAGCGCGCGCGCGCATCCAGGCGCTCGAACTCCAGGGACGGCGCCTGGTGCAACCCGGAAACAGGCGCGCCGCGTAGTCCCAGCGATTGCAGGCGCACATCGGACGCCAGCGACACCAGGCGGCGCTGTTCCACCTCCGCCCATGCGCGCATCGATCCTGATCCCGAAACAACGGCGATGCCGCCCAGGTCCAGCAGAGCCTGCCACTCTTCCAGATTGCCGGAGTCCAGACCCGCGTAGGCACGGCCATTGCCCGTGCCGCGGTCGAAATCGAGACTCGCCTGCAAGGGCTGCCCATCCTCGCGGCTCCATGCGCGGATACCCGCGCGCAAGCGGTCGCCCTCCACGCGCAGGCGCAGATCGATCCTGGGCAGGCGCACTTCGCGGTCCAGCGAAGGAGCGGCGATGACGAGCCCGCCATCGACCACCTGCAACTCGCCCAATCCCTGCAGAGCCTCGAACGGGTCACGTCCGGCCTGCTGCCCGGGCAAGCCGTGGACATTCCACGCGCCATCTTCGGCGCGTTCCAGCGTCAATGACAGGCCGCGCAGGCGCAACTCGGTGAACGAACGGCCCGGAAGCAGGCCGCCGTACATCGACACCAGCACTTCCGCCTGCCCGATGCGCACGCCCGCATCGGCTTCACCGACGCGCAAGCCTTCCAGTTGCAGCAGCGGGCCCCGGCGCGTCCATTGCGTGCGCACCTGGTCGAACGCCACCGGCCGCCCGGCCCGCTCGCTGAGCCAGGCCTCGACACGGTCGGGATGCCGTTCGGCCAAGGGCAGCAACTGGCTGAACACCGTCACCAGCAAGGCCACGCACACCAGTGCCACGGCAAGGACGTACCACATCCCCCTGCGCGCCAGGCGCAGGCGTCGGCGCAATGGCGTCGGCATCAGCAACGCACCACGCAGCGCCTGTCAAAGCAGCACGACATCGAACTGCTCCTGCAGATACTGCTCATCGGCCTGGAAACGGATGGACTTGCCCAGGAACTCCTCCAGCTCCACCACCGCCGGAGATTCTTCGTCGGTGATCCGCGCCACCACCTTCGGCGAGGCGATCACCAGCAGCCGCACGGCATCGAACTGGCGCACCGCGCGGGTGATCTCGCGGAAGATCTCGTAGGTCACCGTTTCGGCGGTCTTGATCGATCCACGCCCACCGCATTCGGGACACAATTCGGACAACTGCCGCTCCAGGCTCTCCACCGTGCGCTTGCGGGTCATTTCGACCAGACCCAACGGCGAGAACTCGTACACGGTGGTCTTGGCATGGTCGCGCGCCAGCGCCTTTTCCAGCGTGCGCAACACCTGGCGCCGGTGCTCGGCATCGTTCATGTCGATGAAGTCGATGATGATGATGCCGCCCAGGTTGCGCAGGCGCAGCTGCCGGGCCACCGCCTGCGCGGCCTCCAGGTTGGTGCGGTAG
>CAZLSG010000002.1:0-2123 GCA_964562135.1 uncultured Pseudoxanthomonas sp.
GGTTTCCAGGAAGATCTGGCCGTCGGTGATCGAGATCACGTTGGTCGGCACGAAGGCGGACACGTCGCCGGCCTGGGTTTCGATGATCGGCAGCGCGGTCAGCGAGCCGGTCTTGCCCTTCACTTCGCCGTTGGTGAACTTCTCCACGTACTCCTCGGACACGCGCGCGGCGCGTTCCAGCAGGCGGCTGTGCAGGTAGAACACGTCGCCCGGATAGGCTTCGCGGCCCGGCGGGCGGCGCAGCAGCAGCGAGATCTGGCGGTAGGCCACGGCCTGCTTGGACAGGTCGTCGTACACGATCAGGGCGTCTTCGCCGCGATCCATGAAGTATTCGCCCATGGTGCAGCCGGAGTAGGCGCTGATGTACTGCATCGCGGCCGATTCGGAAGCGGTGGCGGCGACCACGACGGTGTGCGCCAGCGCGCCGTTCTCTTCCAGCTTGCGCACGATGTTGGCCACCGTGGACGCCTTCTGGCCGATGGCCACGTAGACGCACTTGATGCCGGTATCTTTCTGGTTGATCACCGCGTCGATGGCCATCGCGGTCTTGCCGGTCTGGCGGTCGCCGATGATCAGTTCGCGCTGGCCGCGGCCGATCGGGATCATGGAGTCGACCGACTTGTAACCAGTCTGCACCGGCTGGTCGACCGACTTGCGCCAGATCACGCCGGGCGCGACACGCTCCACCGGGGCGGTCTGCGCCGCGCCGATCGGGCCCTTGCCGTCGATGGGCTCGCCCAGCGCGTTGACCACGCGACCCAGCAATTCACGGCCGACCGGCACTTCCAGGATGCGGCCGGTGGTCTTGGCCACGTCGCCTTCGCGCAGGTGCTCGTAGTCGCCCAGCACCACCGCGCCCACCGAGTCGCGCTCCAGGTTCAACGCCAGCGCGTAGGTATTGTTGGGCAGTTCGATCATTTCGCCCTGCATCACGTCGGCCAGGCCGAAGATGCGCACGATGCCGTCGGACACGCTGGTCACCGTGCCTTCATTGCGCGACTCGGCGGCCAGCTTGACCTGTTCGATGCGGGTCTTGATCAGGTCGCTGATTTCGGAGGGGTTGAGCGTGGTAGCCATGGGTAAGTCCTGTGTGCCGGCTCGCGCGCGGCGGTTCAATGGGAATTCAGTGCGTCAGCGCCGACTGCAGGCGCGCCAGCTTGCCTTTCAGCGAGCCGTCGATCACCACGTTGCCGGCATCAATGACGGCGCCGCCGATCAGCGACTCGTCGATGGCCGTCTCCACCTCGACCTCGCGGCCGAAACGCTTCCTGAGCGCGGCCTTGATGGCGTCCAGTTCGCCGGCCTGCAGGACGGCGGCGGAGGTCACCCTGGCCTTGACGATGTGCTCGGCTTCGGCGCGCAGCTCTTCGTACATGCCGGCGATTTCAGGCAACTGCGGCAGGCGGCGGGCATCGGCCAATACGGCCAGGAAACGGGCAAACGCCTCGCTGGCGCCTTCCGGCGCGAGCAGGGCCACCGCGTCGGCGTGCTGCAGGCCCGGATTGGGCAGCAGCGCGGCCACGCGCGGATCTGCCGCGACGCGCGCGGCGAAACCGAGCGCCTGCGACCAGGCGGCAAGGGCGCCCTCGTCGCGCGCCGTCGCGAAGGCGGCGCGGGCATAGGGACGGGCGACGGTAAGGGCCTGGCTCATCGATCAGGTATCCGGATCAGATTTCGGCGGCGAGTTCGTCGAGCAACGCCTTGTGGGCGTTGGCGTCGATTTCGCGGCGCAGCAGCTTCTCGGCGCCACTGACGGCCAGCGCGGACACCTGCTTGCGCAGGTCCTCGCGGGCGCGGGTGGCGGCGGCATCGATCTCGGCCTGGGCCAGATCCTTTTGCCGGTTCGCTTCGCCGATGGCCTCGTTCCTGGCCGCCTCGACGATCTGGTTGGCGCGTGCGTGCGCCTGATCGATGATCTCGTTGGCCTTGACGCGGGCTTCCTTCAACGCTTCGTTGACCTTTTCCTGCGCCTGCGCCAAGTCCTTCTGGCTGCGGTCGGCAGCCGCCAGGCCTTCGGCGATTTTCTGCTGGCGCTCTTCGATGGCATTCAGCAGCGGCGGCCAGATCTTGGTCGCGATGATCCAGATCAAACCGGCAAATGCCAGCGCCTGGGCAACTAGGGT
>CAZLSG010000002.1:2223-96736 GCA_964562135.1 uncultured Pseudoxanthomonas sp.
TGGTCGCGATGATCCAGATCAAACCGGCAAATGCCAGCGCCTGGGCAACTAGGGTAAGACCGATGTTCATGAGCTATGTAATGCCTGTCGTGATAGGTCGGACATGTCCAAGCATGTCCCCGGTCATCGGACGGTTGCGGAAAGCTGATCGCCTCCGCAACCGCATGAAAGCATCCGACGACTTATCAGCCACCCAGCAGTGCGGTGCGGAAATCACCAGCGAACGGGCTGGCGAAGGCGAACAGCAGGCCAACGGCGACGCTGATGATGAACGCGGCGTCGATCAGGCCGGCGGTGATGAACATGCGGACCTGCAGCACCGGGATCAGTTCCGGCTGGCGCGCGGCCGATTCCAGGAACTTGCCGGCCATGATGGCCAGGCCCAGGCCGGCGCCCAGAGCGGCGAGACCGATCATGATGCCGACGGCGAGGACGGTGGAGCTCTGGACTTGAGCGAGGGAAGTCAGGGCGGCGAGGTACATGGTTTTCTCCGGTACTTTGAAGTTGCTTAAGGGTGAAAAACGAAAAGGTGGAACGGAATCAGTGACTGTCTTCCGACAGGCTTAGGTAAACGATGGACAGCATCATGAAAATGAACGCCTGCAGCGGAATGACCAGCAGGTGGAAGATCATCCAGCCCAAGCCGAAGGCCGCACCAGCGAACATCCAACCGATACCGGCACCACCAAGCACCCATATCAGCAGGAAGACGATTTCGCCACCGAACATGTTGCCGAACAGTCGCATTGCCAGCGAAATCGGCTTGCTCAACCACTCGACGGTATTGAGCAGGATATTGAATAGGAACAACCAAGGGCCAAACGGTGCAACCAAAAACTCCTTGGTGAAGCCACCAAAACCCTTCGAGCGCAGCGCGAAGAAGATCATCAGGAAGAACACGCTGATCGACATGCCCAGGGTGGCGTTGACGTCGGCGGTGGGGACCGGCTTCCAGTAGTCGATGCCCACCCAGGTCAGCGGGATTGCGATGAAGTCCGCCGGAATCATCTTCAGCAGGTTCATCAACAGGATCCAGAAGAACAGGGTGATCGCGATGGGCGTCACCAGCTTGCTGTTGCCGTGGTAGGTGTCCTTGGCCTGCTTGTGCACGAACTCGAGCATGATCTCGATGAAGGCCTGCCACTTGCCCGGCACGCCGGCCGTGGCCCTGCGCGTGGCCAGCCAGAAACCGAAGACCATCAGCACGCCCATCAGCACGGCGGTTACCAGCGTATCCACGTGAATGGTCCAGAAACCGCCTTCCTGCACCTGGAACGTCAGGTTCTGCAGGTGGTGCTGGATGTAACTGGTCGGAGTCAGTTCTGCGTCGCCCGCCATGGATTCCCGGTCCTGCTGCTTTTCAACGAATCAATCTGGCCGAAGCCAGCACCTGTACCACCAGGCCGGTGACGATGCCTGCAAACAGGGGCCAGGGCGGCAACTTCCACACCGCGAGCCCCACCACCAGGACCACCATCACCACCAGCCATTTCACCACCATGCCCAGCAGCAGCCGCATCATCGCCGTCGCCGCGGGGCTTACGCCCCCCCCCAGCGCCAAGCGCGATGCCGCCATGCCTCCCAGCACCGTGGCTGCCCCCCCAACCGCCGCTGCCAGCGCCTGGGGTACCCCCCAGACAAGGAAAAGGGCCGCAACCAACGCCACGGCCACCCCCTGGATCACGGCTATCCGCAATATCGACCGCTTGCCGGCAGCGACAGAATTCAGCACGGGTCCGTCCTGCGGTAGCGAAACGATGCGACAAGGCCAAATGCACCCCGCCGAGCCGCAAAATTATAGCAGTCCCCGATTTTGGCCGACAACCTACAAAAGTCTCAGTGAGTCACGCCGCAATGCGCCATTTCATCCGGGAGCCCCGTCATTGCTCACTGCTACCGGTAGACATCCGCTTTCCCACTGTCTGCATGATTCAGGGGCGGAACTTCCGGAAACCGGACCGGTCTGGATTTCCAGGGCCTGCATCCAACCTCCTCGTCAGACGTTCCAAGGCAGGCCTGTCCGAGGCCCCGGCCCGTGCCGGGGCCTCGCTTGTCCAGGCTAGCCGGCCGCCAGTTCCCTGCCTCATGTCCTGCTCCGACACTGCTCGGACAGGATCGATAGTCTTTGACTATCAATCCACTACCGAAAATTCATTGGACATTTGCTCCGGCCCGCCTATTATCGAGAATAATTCTCATTTGTGACCGCCATGAACAAGACCCTGAGCTTCGCCGTCCTGCATTTTGCCGTGGCCTTCTCGGTGGGTTGGTTGTTCACCGGAAGCCTGCTGGTGGGGGGCGCATTGGCGCTGGTGGAGCCTGCCCTGAACACCGTGGTGTTCCACTTCCATGAAAAGGTGTGGAAGCGGATCGAACGGCGGCGCGCGAAAGTCGATTCCCTGATGGCGCTGTGATCGCCCGGGAAAGCAAAAGAGCCGGGCATTTGCCCGGCTCTTTTCCATTCGCACCCCTGATGATCCTGTAGGAGCGGCCTTGGCCGCGAATGGCTTTACAAGGAAGGAAAGCCTCATCGCGGCCAAGGCCGCTCCTACAGGGAAAAAGCAAAAGGAAGGCTTATTTCTTCTTCGGGATGTACAGGTCGGTGATGGTGCCTTCGTAGACCTCGGCCGCCATCGCCACGGTTTCGCTGAGCGTGGGATGCGGATGGATGGTGTGGCCGATATCGGCCGCCTCGCACCCCATCTCGATGGCCAGCGCCACTTCCGCGATCAGATCGCCGGCATGCGGGCCGACGATGCCGCCGCCGATCACGCGATGCGTGGCTTCGTCGAAAACCAGCTTGGTGGAGCCCTCGGTGCGGCCAATGCCGATCGCGCGCCCACTGGCCGCCCACGGGAATTTGGCCACGCCCACCTTCAGGCCCTTGGCCCTGGCTTCGGTCTCGGTGACGCCCACCCAGGCGATTTCCGGATTGGTGTAGGCCACCGACGGGATCACCCGCGCCACCCATTCCTTCTTTTCCCCGGCGGCCACTTCGGCGGCCAGCTTGCCTTCGTGCGTGGCCTTGTGCGCCAGCATCGGCTGGCCGACCAGGTCGCCGATGGCGAAGATGTGCGGGACATTGGTGCGCATCTGCCGGTCCACCGCGATGAAGCCTCGATCGGTCACCTGCACGCCCGCCTTGCCGGCCTCCAGCTTGCCGCCGTTCGGCGAGCGGCCCACCGCCACCAGCACGCGGTCCCAGGTGCCGGATTCCAACTCGGGCTTCTGCCCTTCGGCGGCAACCTCGAAAGACACCGTGATGCCCTTCTTCTCCACCTTGACCCCGCTCGCCTTGGTCTTCAAGTGGACGGCCACGCCCTGTTTCCCGAGGCGATCCGCCAGCGGTTTGACCAGGTCCTTGTCTGCGCCCGGCATCAACTGGTCGGCAAACTCGACCACGGTCACTTCACTGCCCAGCGCGTGGTACACGGTAGCCATTTCCAGGCCGATGATGCCGCCGCCCACCACCAGCAACTTCTTCGGCACCTCGGCCAGTTCCAGCGCGTCGGTGGAATCCATCACGCGCGGATCATCCCACGGGAAGTTTGGCAGCTTCACCGCCTGCGAACCGGTGGCGATGATGCATTGCTCGAAGCGCAGCAATTGCGTCTTGCCGTCTTCGCCGGTGATTTCCAGTTCATGCGACGAAACGAACTTCGCCACGCCCTGCACGCTGCGCACCTTGCGCTGCCTGGCCATGCCGGCCAGGCCCTTGGTGAGCTGGCCCACCACCTTTTCCTTGTAGCCGCGCAACGCGTCCAGCGCGATCTTCGGCTTGCCGAACTCCACGCCGAAGTCGCCGGCATGCGCCACCTCATCGATCACCGCGGCGGCATGCAACAAAGCCTTGGACGGAATGCAGCCCACGTTGAGGCAGACGCCGCCCAGGGCGGGATAACGCTCGACCAGTACCGTGTCCAAGCCCAGGTCGGCGGCGCGGAAGGCGGCGGTGTAGCCACCGGGACCGGCGCCGATGACCACGATGCGGCATTCGATGTCGGCAGGCTTGCCGCTGCCCAGCGCCGGCTTCGGCGCGGGCGGCTCGGCCGGTGCGCGGTGGGATGGCGTGACCGGTGGCCTGGAAGGCGGCGCCTCCGGTTTGGCGGCGGCGGGCGCGGGCGCAGAGGCCGTGGCGCCTTCGGATTCCAGCACCGCCACCACGCTGCCTTCGGACAGGGTGTCGCCCAGCTTGACCTTGAGTTCCTTCACCACGCCGTCGGCCGACGAGGGCACTTCCAGCGTGGCCTTGTCCGATTCCAGCGTGACCAGGCCCTGGTCCTTCTTCACCGTGTCGCCCACGGCCACCAGGATTTCGATCACCGGCACGTCGCTGTAGTCGCCGATGTCCGGAACCTTCACTTCAATCGTGTTCGCCATGCTTGTCTCGTCCTTTCATGGAGCGGGCCGCGGCCCGCCGTGCGCGCAATCGGATGTCGTGGAATGCCGGGCCGGAGCCCGGCCTACAGCAACACCCGGCGCATGTCGGCCAGCACCTGCGCCAGATAGGCGGTGAAGCGCGCGGCGGCGGCGCCGTCGATCACGCGGTGGTCGTAGCTCAGCGACAGCGGCAGCATCAGGCGCGGCACGAACTGCTTGCCGTCCCACACCGGCTGCGTGGAGGATTTGGACACGCCCAGGATGGCCACTTCCGGCGCGTTGACGATGGGCGTGAACGCGGTGCCGCCGATGCCGCCCAGCGAGGAAATGGAGAAGCAGCCGCCGGACATGTCGGCCGGCCCCAGCTTGCCGTCGCGCGCCTTCTTCGCCAGTTCGCCGGTTTCCTGCGCGATCTCGATCACGCCCTTCTTGTCCACGTCGCGGATCACCGGCACCACCAGCCCGTTGGGCGTGTCGGCGGCGAAGCCCACGTGGAAGTACTTCTTCAGCGTGAGGTTCTCGCCACCGGCATCCAGCGATGCATTGAAGTCCGGGAACTTCCTCAGCGCCGAAGCACTGGCCTTGATCAGGAAGGCGAGCATGGTGAGCTTGATGCCCGCCTTCTCGTTCTCCTTGTTGAGTTGCACGCGCAAGGCTTCCAGGTCGGTGATGTCCGCCAGGTCGTGCTGGGTAACGTGCGGGATCATGGCCCAGTTGCGCGCCAGGTTGGCGCCGGAAATCTTCTTGATGCGCGACAGCGGCACGGTTTCGGTTTCGCCGAATTTGGAGAAGTCCACCTTCGGCCAGGGCAACAGGTTGAGCCCGCCGCCCGCCGCCTGCGCCGGGGTTGCCGAAGCGCCGCCGCCGGACAGGACCGCCTTCACGTGGCGCTGCACGTCTTCCTTGCTGATGCGTCCACCGCGCGCGCTGCCCTTGACCTGGTGCAGGTCCACGCCCAGTTCGCGCGCGAACAGGCGCACCGCCGGGCTCGCGTAGGGCGCATTGCCCGGCAACACGCTGCCGGCACCGAACTCCACCGGCGGCGTTTGCACCACCGCCGCTTCCGGTGCGGGCGCAGGCGCAGCCGATGGCGTCGGTGCGGGAGCGGGAGCAGGTGCCGGCGCGACCGGTGCAGGCGCGGCAACGGGCTTTTCTTCCTGCGCGGGGGCGGGGGCCGCAGCGGCCGGCGCGGCACCGCCTTCCGCCGTTTCGATCAACGCGACCACCGAACCTTCGGAGAGCGTGTCGCCCAGCTTGACCTTGAGTTCCTTGACGACACCCGCGATGGAGGAAGGCACTTCCAGCGTGGCCTTGTCCGATTCCAGCGTGACCAGGCCCTGGTCCTTGGCAACGGTGTCGCCCACCGCAACCAACACTTCGATGACCGGCACATCGCTGTAGTCGCCGATGTCGGGTACGCGCGCTTCCTTGATTTCAGCCATGAGGGACTCCGGCAGCAGATGTCGAAACAACGAAGCCCCTATTGTCACCATCCGCAAGCAATGCGCCAACCTCCGGCGGCGATTATTTCTGTCTCCTGCGGGACATTCCGCAATGCAACATGATCCTGTGCGCACCAGGCACATGCGACGGACACGGAAACTGCCGGGGTGGTATCCCTTTGGTCATGCGCACTCCGCGTGCGCATCACCGCAAGCGGGCTTCCAGGAACGCTACGGCGCGCACGGACAGGATTTCGTCATCACGGCGCGCGCAATGCATCGCCCAGCACCTGCCATGCCTGCCGCAGGCGCGCGGCGTTGAACGAAGCATTGGCCGGACTGGTGGACGGCAGGCGCAGCAGCGCCACCCGCGCGCATGTTTCCATCGGCAGCAACGGCCGGACATGCCGCTCGAACGCCTGTGCCGCCTTGCCGCCATTCAGCGCAATGGCGCGCAGGGCCGGCAAGCGGCGAACATGCTCGTGGACCGGATTCGGCTTTTCGCTGCCGCGCACGATCGCCGCATCCAGGCTGCCTTCGCGTTCGCAGGCGCCGATCACATCCCACAGTCCCGCGCCCGCAAGCTGCAACGCGCGCAGGCGCGCTTCGTAAGGCAGGGCCGCATCGAACCCGCACACTTCCGCCATCAACGGCCAGAACCGGTTGCGCGGATGCGCGTAGTACTGTTGCTGCGACAGCGAGGCCACACCGGGCATGGAGCCCAGCACCAGCACCCGGCAGTCTTCCGCGATGACCGGCGCCAGACCTTGCAGCAGCGTGCCCGCCGCCATCGCTCAGGGATGCTCCGCTTCCACGTGCACGCGCTCGCGGCGCAGCAGGTACAGTCCGCTGACCACGATGATGGCCGCGCCCAGCCAGGTCATGGCATCCGGCAATACGCCCCACAGGGCGACGTCCAGGATCACCACCCAGACCAGCGCGGTGTAATCCAGCGGCGCGATCAGCGAGGCCTCGCCGCGGCGGAACGCTTCGGTCAGGGCAATCTGCGCCAGCGAGCCGGCCAGCCCGACCACCGCGATCACGCCGATGTCCGCGCCGCGCATCGGCTCCCAGTGCGGCAGCGCCAGCGCTCCCGCCCCGGCGGACAGGATCAGCAGGAACCAGAACACCATCGCCTGCGTGCTGTCGCGCTGGGCCAGCATGCGCACGGTGATGGAGCCGGCGGCATAGCAGGCGGCGGAAAACAGCACCGCCAATCCGGCCGCGGTGAACGCCCCTTCGCCGGTCGGGCGCAGGATCACCAGCACCCCGACCAGGCCCACCGCAACCGCCACCCAGCGGCCCGCGCCGATCCGCTCTTTCAGCAAGGGCCCGGCCATGGCCGCCACCAGCAGCGGAGCGACGAAGGCGATGGCATAGGCGGTGGTCAGCGGCATGCCGCGCAGGCCGAACACGAAGCCCACCATCATGCCGATGCCCAGCACCCCGCGCAGCAGATGCAACGGCCAGTGCACCTTCAACAGGGAACGCGGATCCACCGTCGACAGCACCCACACCATCACGATGGGCAACGAGGACAGGCCCCGCAGCGCGGCGACCTGCAGTACCGGGTAATCCGCCGCCAGATGCTTCAGTCCGGCATCCATCACCGCGAACAGAGCCACCGCCACCAGCATCAGGGCCATGGCTTGAAGGTGGGGGTGGCGGGAAGGCATGGGCGCATTATCCCTGCCCCTGCGCCCGGTGTCCTGCCTGCATGGCGCGACACGCTAGAATCCTCCTTCTAAACCCGCCCCATCGCATCCACCGCGCAGGAACCCACCGCCATGCCCTCCTTCGACGTCGTTTCCGAAGTCAACGTGCACGAACTGACCAACGCGGTCGACCAGGCCAACCGCGAGTTGTCCACCCGCTTCGACTTCAAGGACGTGGATGCCAGGTTCGTGCTGGAAGACAAGCAGATCGTGCAGTCCGCGCCCAGTGACTTCCAGCTCAAGCAGATGACCGACATCCTGCGCGCGCGCCTGACCGCGCGCGGCATCGACCCTCGCTGCCTGGAATTCGGCGACGTGGAAACCAACCTGGCGCAGGCCCGGCAGAAGATCGCGGTCAAGCAGGGCATCGAGCAGAAGCTGGCCAAGAAGATCGCCGCCGCCATCAAGGAATCGAAGATCAAGGTCGACACCCAGATCAACGGCGACAAGCTGCGCGTCAACGGCAAGAAGCGCGACGACCTGCAGGAAACGATCGCCCTGTTGAAGAAGACCGAGTTCGAACAGCCGCTGCAGTTCGACAATTTCCGTGACTGACGCCCTGCCCGCCCCGGAAGGTCCGGTCGCCGCCACACGCCGCTGGCTGGAACGCGCGGTGATCGGGCTCAACCTGTGCCCGTTCGCCAAGGCCGTGTACGTGAAGGAACAGGTGCGCCTCGTGGTCAGCGATGCCACCACGCCGGAAGCGCTGCTGGAACAACTGGCCGAGGAACTGCTGCTCCTGCGCGATACGCCGGCGGAGGAGATCGACACCACCCTGCTGATCCATCCGGAGGTATTGACCGACTTCCTGGACTACAACGATTTCCTGGACAACGCCGACGCCGCGGTGGAAGCGCTGGACCTGCAAGGCATCCTGCAGGTCGCCAGCTTCCACCCCGACTACCGGTTCGCCGGCACCGCCGACGACGACATCGGCAACTTCACCAACCGTTCGCCGTTCCCCACCCTGCACCTGCTGCGCGAAGCCAGCATCGACCACGCCGTGGAGGTCTTCCCCGACCCCGATGCGATCATCGAGCGGAACCTGGAAACCCTGGAAAGGCTGGGCCTGGACGGCTGGCGGAAACTGTTCGCCGATCAAGCCGCACCACCGTAGGAGCGGCCTTGGCCACGATTGCTTTTCGCGGTAAAGCCCCATCGCGGCCAAGGCCGCTCCTACAAAGCATGACCCCTGGCCGATGCCGTTTCCGTGGCGAACAGCGCATGCAGATCAGTTTCTTGCAGCATCCGCCACTCACCCGGCGCCAGATCGCCCAGTTCCAGTCCGCCCACTCGACTGCGATGCAGGGCCTGCACATGATTGCCCACCGCCGCGAACATCCGCCGCACCTGGTGGTAGCGGCCTTCGGTCAGGGTCAGCCGCGCGTGCCGCGGAGCCAGGGTTTCCAGTACCGCCGGGGCCAACGGCGTCTTTTCCGATTCCAGCATCAGCGTACCGCTGGCGAACACGGCAGCCTCGTCGCCACGCAGGTCTTCGGCCAGAGCAGCTTCGTACACTTTGGACAACTTCGACTTCGGCGAAATGATCCGGTGCAGCAAGGCGCCATCATCGGTGAGCAGCAACAGGCCGCTGGTGTCACGGTCCAGCCGGCCCACCGTGGACAGCACCGGGGCGCGCAGGCGGAAGCGTGGCGGCAACAGGTCGTAGGCCAGGCGCCCTGCGTCCTTCGTCGAGCAGGTGTAGCCCACCGGCTTGTGCAGCATCAGCAGCAGCCCCGGCGCCGGATCCAGCGGTTCGCCATCGACGCGTATGTCGTCGTGGTCCACAGGATCGTCGGCGTACAGCACCTCGCCGGCGGCATCGGTGATGCGGCCTTCGCGGAACATCAGCGCCACCTGCTTGCGGCTGCCGTAGCCGAGGTTGGCGATGTGCTTGACGATCTTCACCGCGTCAACGCGCCGCCTTGACCGCTTCGATGGCCTTGAAGCCATCACGTTCCCCGAGCACGCGCACTTGGCCGAAACCGGCGTTGAGGGTTTCCTCGTAGGGCAAATGGCGATTGGCGACCAGCCACAGCCGGCCACCGGGCTTGAGTGCTGAGGCGGCGACGGCAATGAAGCGCCGGCCGATATCCGGGCGGTCGGCGCGGGCAGGCGTGTGGAACGGCGGGTTGCTGACGATGAAGTCGTATCGGTTCGGCAGGCCTGCGGTGACGTCGTGCCAGTGGAAGGCCAGCGCCGTGGAGGCCGCATGCCCGGCCAGGTTGGGGCGGGCCAGCTCCAGTGCGCGGGCCTCGGCTTCGTAGAGGTCCAGTGCCCGCACCTGCGGACAACGCTCCAGCACCTCGGCCGACAGATATCCGTAGCCGGCGCCCAGGTCGGCGCCATGGCCGGCGATGTCCGCCGGCAGGCACTCCGCCAGCAGGCGCGAGGCCGGATCGATGCGGTCCCAGGCGAATACCCCCGGACGGCTGACGAAGCGCCCGTCCAGGATGGGCCGCGGCGCATCCAGCGCCTGCCATTTTTCCAGCAATGCGGCATCGTGGCTGCCCTCCAGCGCCGGCGTCCAGAACACCCGGCAATGGTGCTTGGTGATGCTGCCACCCAAGCCGGCGAGCTGTTTCAGATCGCCTTCCCCGGACCGGGCCCCCTCGTTGTTGGCCATGCTGGCCACTACCCGGCCACCGGGCGCGGCCAATGCCAGCGCCCGGGCAAACAGTGCGCGCGCCTCGTCGCGCTGCCGGGGCGGCAGCACCAATACCAATGGATAACGCGCCTGGGTGGTTTCAGGCGAAACCTCCCCCGCCACATGCAATCCTGCCTGTGCCAGGCCATCGGCAAACGGCCTGAAGCTCTGCTCGCACAGCACATCCGCAAGCGGGAACTGCCGCAGCGCAGCGCCATCGCGCGCGCGCAGGAACAGCACCGGCCCGGCAGGCCAGTGCAGGTTTCCCCGCGAAAATGGCAGGAAGAGCGCTTCAAGCGCAGGATCGGAAGCGTGGGAGCTCAAACGGGGTTCACGACAATGGAAAAGGCTGGCGGATTCTACCCGTGCCGCCGCATCCCGCCTGTCTCCTCGTTTGCCGCAATGCCGCATGGATGTGTGGACGGGACCTCGATCCTCCTCCAACATACCGATGCGTACAGGTTATTTATCCACGTTGTTCCGCGATAATCGCGGGCTGATCGAACAGAACCGAAACGGGAGCATCGAGCCGGATGAAGGAATCCTTTTCTTACGAACAATTGATCGCTTCCGGCGAAGGCACGCTGTTCGGTCCCGACAGCGGGCGGCTGCCGTTGCCGCCCATGCTGATGTTCGACCGCATCACCCACATCGACACCGACGGCGGCGCACACGGTCTGGGCCAGATCAAGGCCGAACTGGATATCCGCCCCGACCTGTGGTTCTTCAACTGCCATTTCCGCGGCGACCCGGTGATGCCCGGCTGCCTGGGCCTGGACGCGATGTGGCAACTGATCGGCTTCTTCCTGACCTGGCAGAAGCTGCCCGGGCGCGGCCGTGCACTGGGCGCCGGCGAAGTGAAGTTCACCGGCGAAGTCGGCCCGGACGCCAAGCTGGTCACCTACCTGATCGACATCAAGCGGGTGATCAAGCGCAAGCTGATCATGGCCATCGGCGATGCGCGCATGCTGGTGGACGGCAAGGAAATCTACGCCGCCAACGACCTGCGCGTGGGCCTGTTCATGAGGGAAGCGACCGCGTGAACGCAGGCAGGCGAGTCGTCATCACCGGCAGCGGCATCGTTTCCTGCATCGGCAACGACATGGAAACCGTCGCAGCGAATCTGCGCAGCAGCACCTCCGGCATCACCCGCGACGAGTCGCACGCCGAAAAAGGACTGCGCAGCCAGATCTCCGGTCGCCCGCAAGTCGATCTGGAAGCGGCCATCGACCGCAAGCTGCTGCGCTTCATGGGCGATGCCGCCGCGTTCGCCTACCTGTCGCTGAAGGACGCCATCGCGCAATCCGGCCTGGACGAAGCGCAAATCTCCAATCCGCGCACCGGCCTGATCATGGGTTCCGGCGGCGGCTCGCCGGAAAACCTGATCGGCTCGGCCGATGTGTTGCGCGAGAAGGGCGTGCGCCGCGTCGGTCCGTACCAGGTCACCCGCACCATGAACTCGACGGTGTCGGCCTGCCTGGCCACCGCGTTCGGGATCAAGGGGCTGAACTATTCGATTTCCTCGGCCTGCGCCACCTCCGCGCACTGCATCGGCGTGGCCGCGCAGCAGATCCGCTTCGGCCTGCAGGACGTGGTGTTCGCCGGCGGCGGCGAGGAAGCGCACTGGGGCATGGCGATGCTGTTCGACGCCATGGGCGCGCTGTCCAGCAAGTACAACGACACCCCGGCGCGCGCCTCGCGCCCCTACGATGCCGACCGCGATGGCTTCGTGATCGCAGGCGGCGGCGGCGCGCTGGTGCTGGAAAGCCTGGAACACGCGCAGGCGCGCGGTGCCGCCATCCTGGGCGAACTGGTCGGCTTCGGCGCCAGTTCCGACGGCGTGGACATGGTGGCCCCGTCCGGCGACGGCGCCATCGCCTGCATGCGGCAGGCGCTGCTGGGCCTGGACGGCAACGGCGTCGGACCGATCGACTACATCAACACCCACGGCACTTCCACGCCGGTGGGCGACGTCAGCGAACTGCGCGCCATGCGGGCCACGTTCGGCGATGCGGTGCCGCCGTTCTCGTCGACCAAGTCGCTGACCGGCCACTCGCTGGGCGCCACCAGCGCGCAGGAAGCCATCTTCAGCCTGCTGATGCTGCAACAGGGTTTCATCGCCGGCTCCGCCAACGTCGACAACGTCGATCCGGAAGCCGCCGACCTGCCGCTGGTCCGCGAAAGCCGCGACGCCCCGCTGCGCACCGTACTGTCCAACAGCTTCGGCTTCGGCGGCACCAACGCCAGCCTGGTGTTGCGTCGCTGGGAAGGCTGACGGCCGTATTGAACCTGTAGGAGCGGCCCTTGGCCGCGACTGGCTTCACCATGCAAGCCTCATCGCGGCCAACGGCCGCTCCTACAGAGCAGGATCAATCCTGCAATTCGCGCAACGTCACCGATGGCGGCGCATCCAGCACCTTGCGTGTGGCCCACAAGCCTGCCGCCAATGCGGCCAGCAGGCCCAATCCGCCGCCGATGAACGCCAGCCTCCAGTTCGCCTCCCACGGCAGGTCGAACACGCGCGTGGCGATCACGCCCGACAGTACCGAGGCGGCGATGGCCGCAACCAGTCCGGACAACAAACCGATGGCGGCGAACTCGGACGCCTGTGCCAGACGCAACTGGCGGCGGCTGCCGCCCAATACGCGCATCACGCCACCTTCAAGCAGGCGTTCGTCCTGGCTGGCGCTGACCGCCGCCAGCAGCACCAGCACGCCTGCCGCCAGCGAAAACCAGAACACTACCTGCACCACCGCCGATACCTGGTCGGCCGTACTGCGCACCTGGTCCAGCACTGCATCCACGTCGATGACGGACAAATTGGGGAATTGTTCAACCAGATCGCGGGTGAAGCGCGTGTTCTCGCGCGGCACGCTGACCGCAGTGATGAAACTGGCGGCGTAGCCGTCCAGCGATCCCGGCGAAGCGACCACGAAGAAATTGGGACGGAAACTTTCCCAGTCCACCTTGCGCAGGCTGGTAATGGTGCCTTCGAACGGCTGTCCGGCGATGTCGAAGGCAATGCGGTCGCCCAGGCTCCATCCCAGATCGCCGGCGAACCCCTCTTCGACCGAAAGCTCCGGCGATGCGGGCACCGCACCGGTCCAGAACGTGCCGGCCACTACCTTGTTGTCCTCGCGCAAGGCATCGGCCACCGAGAGGTTGAATTCGCGTTCGCGGCGGCGGCGCAGCTGGGGATCTTCATCGGCGGCGGCGGCACCCGTGACGACCGGCTGGCCGTTCTCTGCGATCAGGCGGCCACGGATCATCGGATACAGGACCGGCTCCTCCAGGCCCTGTCCCGCGATGAACCCGCGCACCGGCTCCATCTGGTCTTCCTGCACGTTGATGATGAAGCGGTTGGGTGCATCGGCGGACAGGCTCAGTTGCCAGCGGTCCAGCAGGTCGGTGCGCACGAAGGTCAGCAGCAGCAACGCCATCAGACCCAGGCCCAGCGCCGACACCTGCGCCACACTGGACGCGGCGCGGCGGCTGACGTTGGCCAGCCCATAGCGCAGGCTGCCGCGCAGACGCGAACGCAACCGGCGCACCGCCACGATCAGCAACCACGCCAGCGCGGCCAGCACCGCCAGCGTGGCCAGGATGCCGATCAACATGGCACTGCCCAGAACGGCCGAACCGGCCTTCCACCACAGCAACGCGGCCAGCCCCGCAAGGCCGGTCAGCGCGACCAGCCAAGCGCTGGGTTCGGTGGGATCCAGATCGCGACGCAGCACCCGCAAGGCCGGTACCCGGCGCAGCGCGAGCACCGGCGGCGCGCCGAACGCCAGCAGCACCACCATGCCGACACCATAGCCCTGCAACGCGGGCACGATGCCGGCCGGGGGAATATCGACCTCCATCGTCCTCGCCAGCCAGTCGCCGACGCCCCACTGAAGACCGAAAGCGATCAGCACACCCAGCGTGCACGCGATCAGCCCCAGCAGAATCAGTTCACCCACATGGATGCCGACCAGCGTGCGCTGGCTGGCGCCCAGACAGCGCATCACCGCCGTGCCGGACAGATGCCGCTCGCTGTGCCGGCGCGCGGCCATCGCCACCGCCACCGCCGCCAGCACCACCGACACCAATGCGGCCAGGCCGAGGAAGCGGCCGGCACGGTCCAGCGAGGAGCGTATCTCCGGACGCGCGTCCTGGATGGTTTCGATGCGCTGTCCACGGCCGAGCGCTTCGCGCGCGGCAGAGGTGAACGTCTCCACCGCCGCCGATTCACCGGCCACCACCAGCCGGTATCGGATGCGGCTGCCTTCCTGCACCAGTCCGGTCGCCGGCAGGTCGGCCAGGTTGATGAACACCCTGGGCGCGACATTGAAATAGTCCAGTGCCGCATCCGGCTCCTGCAGCACCAGCGCGGCCAACCGGAAGCGCGACAGGCCGATGCCGATCTCGTCGCCGACCCGCGCATCCAGCGCATCGGCGCCGGCGCGGCTCATCCACAGCGTCCCCACTGCGGGCACATCCTGCGCATTGCGCTCGGCGCCGCCGGCGCGATCGGTCACACGGAATGCACCACGCAGCGGGAAGCCCTCGCCCAACGCGCGCAGATCGCCCAGGCGCAGATCCTCGCCGGCCCGGATCATGGTCTGCAGTTCCAGCGTATCGGCCGAATCCAGTCCGGGCGCGGCGGCGGCTTCGCGGATCGCCCCCTCTATCGGCGCATCGGCGCGCACCACCACGTCGCCGCCCAGCAGGCGGTTGGCCTCCATCGCCAGCGCGCGTTCGGCACGGTCGGTGATGAAGCCCACCGAGGTCACCGCCACCACCGCCAGCACCAGCGCGGCGAACAGGATGCGGATATCGCCGGCGGCCAGGTCACGGCGCAATTGCCGCCAGGCCAGGGACAATGTCTTCATGCCGCCACCAGCCGGCCGCCATCCATGCGCAGTACCCGGCCGCAACGCGCGGCCAGTTGTTCGTCGTGCGTCACCAGCACCAGGGTGGTGCCGGATTCCGCGTTCAGCGCCAACAGCAATTCGATGATGGCCTGACCGGTACGGGTGTCCAGGCTGCCGGTGGGTTCATCGGCGAACAGCAGCGAAGGCCCGGTGACGAAGGCGCGGGCCAGCGCCACGCGCTGCTGCTCGCCGCCCGATAGCTGGCGCGGGTAGTGGCCCAAGCGTTCGCCCAGACCCACTTTTTCCAGAATCCGCCGGGCCGGGGTTTCCGCGTCCGCGTCGCCGCGCAGTTCCAGCGGCAGCATCACGTTCTCCAGCGCGGTCAGCGACGGCAGCAACTGGAAACTCTGGAAGACGAAGCCGACCTTCTCCCCGCGCACCCGCGCCCGCCCGTCCTCGTCCAGCGTGGACAGCGGTTCGCCATCCAGCACCACCGTGCCGCTGCTGGGACTGTCCAGTCCGGCCAGCAGCGACAGCAGCGTGCTCTTGCCCGAGCCGGAAGCGCCGACGATGGCGACGGTGTCGCCCGCCGCGATCTCGAACGCCACGCCGTCGAGGATGGTCAGCTCGCCATCGGGCAACGACACCCGCTTGCCCAAGCCTGCCACGTGCAGGGCCGGCGTGACGGAAGTGGACGCGACTTCAGCGCGCAGTTCGGTTGAATCGGCCATGATGGTCCTTGATCGAATGCATCGGAGACGCGGGATGTCGTCAGGTTATGCGGGCGCAAGCCGCCGGGTTCAATGTGCCATGAGTTGGCTGCTGCTCGCGCTGGCGCTCGGCGTGCTGCCGGCACAGGCGCAAAAGGCACCGTCCGCGCAGGTGCGCACGGTGCTGGTCATGGGCGATTCATTGTCCGCCGCCTACGGGCTGACCGCGGCGCAAGGCTGGGTGGCGCTGACCGCGAACCGGATCGGGGCGCAAAAACCGGGCTGGCGGGTGGTCAACGCCAGCGTCAGCGGTGAAACCACGGCCGGCGGCGCAGCGCGGATCGCCGGCGAGCTGCAGCGGAACAAGCCGGCGGTGGTGGTGATCGCACTCGGCGCCAACGACGGCCTGCGTGGGCTGCCGCTGGCACAGACTCGCGCCAACCTGGAAAAGATGATCCGGGCTTCGCAGGAAACCGGCGCGAAAGTGCTGCTGGTCGGCATGCGCCTGCCGCCCAACCTGGGCCCGGATTACACGCGTGGTTTCGAGGAGAACTTCGCTGCGCTGTCGAAACAGCACCGCACCGCGCTGCTGCCGTTCCTGCTGGAGCCCATCGCACTTGAACGCGACGCCTTCCAGGCCGACAACCTGCACCCCACCGCGCAGGCGCAGCCCAAACTGCGCGATCACGTGTGGCCGGCGCTGGAGCCGCTGTTGAAGTAACGCCGGGATGCCGGGTCAAGACACATCAGGCTTGGATTCCGCCAATCCGGACAGCTGCCGCAACGCACGCTCGAACGTCTCCACCGGCTGTCCGCCCTGGACCAGATGGCGGTCGTTGAAGATCACCGACGGCACGGCCTGGATGCCGCGCTCGCGATAAAAACTCTCCTGCGCGCGTACCGCATCGGCATATTCACCGGTTCCCAGCACCTGCCGTACCCGGTCGCCATCCAGACCGGCCGCCTGCGCAATCGGGACCAAGGTTCCGGCATCGGAAATATCGCGACCCTCGGTGAAGTAGGCCCGCAACAGCGCATGTTTCAGTTCCCGCTGCGCGTCCGCACTTTGCAGACCGGCCCAGTGCAACAAACGGTGCGCATCGAACGTGTTGTGGATGCGGCGGCGGCGCGTCATGTCGAAGGCGAAGCCCAGTTCCTCGCCGCGCGAACGGATCGCCGCCTCGTTCTGCTTCAGTTGCGCTTCCGGAAGGCCGTATTTCCGGGCCAGATGTTCGCCCACGTCCTCGCCTTCCTTCGCCATCTGCGGGTTCAGTTCGAACGGTCGGAACGCCAACTCCACCTGCAACTCCGGGCCGATATTGCGAATGGCCTGTTCCAGCGCACTCAAGCCGATCGCGCACCACGGGCACACGACATCGGAGACGAAATCGATCTTCACCGGAGTGGTCATCACAGCCGCCTTCAGACCGGAGTGGGATTACGATACTGGAACGCAGCCTGGTGCCAGTATGGATACGGCTTGGTCACCGCGCTGGCCGCGTCCAGCTTCGCCACCTGTTCCGCGCTCAGGTTCCAGCCCACCGCGCCCAGATTCTGCTTCAACTGTTCCTCGTTGCGGGCGCCGATGATGACCGTGGAGACGGTGGGACGCTGCAGCAGCCAGTTGAGCGCGATCTGCGGAACGGTCTTGCCGGTCTCGGCGGCCACCTCGTCCAGGGCATCGACCACCCGGTACAGGTGCTCCTCCGGCACCGGCGGACCGGCGGCGGCGGTCTTGTGCAGGCGGCTGGTTTCCGGCAACGGCTGGCCGCGGCGCAGCTTGCCGGTCAGCCGCCCCCAACCCAGCGGACTCCACACCACCGCGCCCACACCCTGATCGGCGGCCAGCGGCATCAACTCCCATTCGTAGTCGCGACCCACCAGCGAGTAGTACGCCTGATGCGCCACGTAACGCGACCAGCCGTAGCGGTCGGCCACCGCCAGCGACTTCATCAGGTGCCAGCCTGAGAAATTGGAGACGCCCAGATAGCGGATCTTGCCGGCGCGGACCAGATCGTCCAGCGTGGACAGGGTTTCCTCCACCGGCGGACGCGCATCGAAACCGTGCAACTGGAACAGGTCGATGTAGTCGGTGCCCAACCGCTTCAACGCGGCATCGACGGCGGCGATCAGGTGGTAGCGGGAGGAGCCGACTTCGTTCTCCCCGTCGCCGAAACGGAAGGTGGCCTTGGTGGAAATGATCAGGCTGTCGCGCGGGCGACCCTTGATGGCCTCGCCCAGCACCGATTCGGCGGCCCCCTTGGAATAGATGTCGGCGCTGTCGAACATGTTGACGCCGGCCTCCAGGCAGACATCGATCAGGCGGCGCGCCTCGGCCACATCGGTATTGCCCCAGGCGCCGAAGAAATCGCCGCTGCCACCGAAGGTGCCGGTGCCCAGACTGAGCGCGGGAACGCGGAAACCGGACTTGCCGAGATAACGGTGCTCCATGACACGACTCCTGAAGAGGGGGTTGCCATTGCACCTGAGCCTTGCACCGCCAGCAACCCTCCGCATGGAATGGAGTGTGCCGCCCTGACGGATGTCCCGCGCCGGGCTACGATGCGGACATCTCCACCGGCTTGCGACAATCATGCCCGACACGCCCGACTACCGCACCTTGCTTCAAACCGCCATCGCCGAAGCCCGCCAAGGACTGGCCGAAGGCGGCATCCCCATCGGCGCGGCGCTGTTCCACCGCGATGGCCGGCTGCTGGGCCGCGGCCACAACCGCCGCGTGCAGGAAAACGACCCGTCCGTGCACGGCGAAACCGACGCCTTCCGCAAGGCCGGCCGCCAGCGCAGCTACCGCGACACCATCATGGTCACCACGCTGTCTCCGTGCTGGTATTGCAGCGGCCTGGTCCGCCAGTTCGGCATCGGCACGGTGGTGATCGGCGAGTCGGTCAATTTCCAGGGCGGCGCGGACTGGCTGCGCGAGCATGGAGTGGAGGTGATCGACCTGCGCGACGGGGAATGCATCCGCATGCTGGCCGATTACATCGAAGCCCATCCGCAGGTGTGGAACGAGGACATCGGCGAGGAGTGAGGCCGCGGGCGGCATGCCCTCGCCGGATTCGCCCATGCCAGCAGGTCCGGGCTACGCCCCGACGTACATGAATCCATCATTCCCCGTGGGAGCGACGTCAGTCGCGACCTGGAACATCAACGTCGCGACTGACGTCGCTCCCACAGGTTGGCTGCCGGATTACTTGCGGTTCCACGTCTGCCACGCAGGGCCAATCTACAGATCACTGCACCGTGCAGGTCATGCGGACTCTTATGGATGAGTCCATTGTCAGCAGCGGGATCGGCACGCCGCTGCCCAGCAGGTTGTCCATGGACAATTCGCCCGGCGCGGTTCCCACCGCGGGACAGGTCGCCGTGCCGTTCACCACTTGGCACGCGGGCGTTGCAAGCTGGCAATCCACCAGGCCCGCCGAGGGCGTGTCCCTCAGCACCGCGTTCGCCACGCTGGCCGGGCCGTTGTTGCCAATCACGATGTCGTAGGTGGTTTGCGTACCCGCAATCACCCCATTGGCGTTGTTGCTCTTGGTGATGGATAGGTCCGCCGAAGGCGGTGTGTAGGTGTTGGTGAAGGTACAGGTGATGTTCGCGCCCGCCGCCGTGGCCGCCGCATCCAGCGTCACCGTCCGGGTTCCGAGGTCCGGCGTGGCGGTGCCGCTGCCCAGGCCCGTGCAGCTGATATCGGTCAGCGCGTAGCCGGCCGGCGGCGCGCCTTCGGTGATGGTGGTCGCCACGCCCGCGTTGGTGAGGAACTGCACCGCTCCGCTCACCGGCGTTCCCGCTACGGCGGTGACCAGGGTCTGGTCGGCAATGCCGTTGTCGCCGCTGAAACTGAAGCTGCCCGTCCCGCCCACGCTGATCTTGCGGATCGTCACCCGTGGCTTGAGCGTGTTGGTGAGGGTGCAGGTCAGGTCGTCGTTCGCTGCCGGGGTGATGCTGAAGCTTGCGCCGTCGCCGCTGGGCGTCTGCCCGTCTGGCCGGGTGTTGGTGCAGCTCCAAGTGGTGGTGTAGTTGCTCAGCACCGTGGTGCCGGCCGCCGCTTCGGACAAGGTGTAAGCGGTGTTCGCCGTGGCGGTGGCGTGGGTCACCATGCCGTCGGCGGTGCTGCCGCTGCCGGTGGTGGTCACCGCCGCCGGTGCGCCCGTGCCGGCGATGGACAGGGTGAACTGATCCGTGTCGGCGACGCGGCCATTGGGCAGCGCCTTCTGCAGCCTGATCTGCGTGGACGGTGGTGCGTTGACGTAGGTGCATTCGACCTGCGGCGGCGTGCCACTCACAGGCACCGGCGGGATCACCACGGTGTACGCCCGCGTCGTACCCGTGGTGGTGACGGCCGTCACCGGCACCACGGCGTTGCCGTTGGCGGCGTTGTTGCAGGTCAAGGTGACGTTGTAGTTGTCGAGCACCGCGGTGTTCAGCTGCGTCTCGGTGAGGGTGTAGGTGGACCCGACGACCACCGGCAGGTGGCCGACGTGAGCGGTCTGCAGCCCGTTGGTCGTACCGGAGGTGGTGACGGTGTTGGCCGGCGCGGTTGCGGGCGTCACCGCCAATCGGAACTGGTCGGTGGAGTTGATGCGGGTGACGTTCTTGTGCAGGCGCAGCGTCGGGGCGAGGTGGCAGCTGGCCGTGTCGACGAAGTACGGCAACGACGAAAGACCGGTCATGGACATGGCAATCGGGTAGCCGGGCTGGATCGCACCGGTGGTCGGGTGGACCTTGAAGATCCGGCTACCCACGGCGTAGAGATAGCCGTCGCTGTCGAAGCTGAGACCGGCCATCTGCTGTTCCGGGGTGCCACCCGCGGTTTGGTTGAACCTGAAGAGCTCTACGGCGGGGAGCTGCGCGTTCCCCGGTGTCGTAGGAGACGCGAGGCGGTAGATGACGGTTGTGGTCCACGACGACGCGACCATGTACATGTTGCCGGCGGCATCGAAGGTGAGATCGCCGTTGCCGAAGTTGTCGTCCGGGCGGGGGACCGGCGGATCAGCCAGGACGTAGCCGAGCTTACCGAGGTACTGGTTGGTGGTCAGGTTGTACCCGTAGATCGGCATTTGCCGGTGCGCAGGTGGGCTAGTGGGATCCCTCCCGGAGAAGTAGAAGATGTTGTTGACCGGGTTGATCGCGCCGCGCGCCATACTGCCGGTGCCCACGTCGGCGGCCACAACGTTGACGGATGTCCAGGTGTCGGTCTCGATGTTGACCCGCCGAACGTTGAACGCCGTGCCGATGGAGGTGCCGGTGCGTACGAGCGCTGACGTCATCATGGCGGTCTTGCCGTCGGCCGAGAGCCCGAAGGCGTTGCTGTACTGCGCGTTGCCGGTGTTGGTCCCGTGCCCAGAGCCGAGCCAGGTTGGCTGATTCGGGAGGTTGATGTACGGCGTCGACACTACACCGGTCGACAAGTTGATCCGGTAGATCTCGGTGCGAGCCGGGTTCAACGGCTCACCGGTTCTCTGGGGGTTGAGGACTCTGAGGCCGTAGGCGAATCCGGTGTCGCACGCCAGCCCGCCGGCCACCTGCGCCTGCGCCTGCTGGCCCATGCCCAGTAGCCCCAAGGCCATCAGCCCCAGCAGCGATTTCCATGACCGCTTGCGCGGGTGGGCGCTCACATGTGAAGTGCATGTATTCATCGACAACTCCTTGAGATCGTCCCTTTCCGGTGTTTTCACCCCATGCCGGACGGCTTCCCCGTCGTCCGGTTACTTGCTGTTCCCACCCGCACGGCGTCATGCCGCGTTCAATTCACCAAAGCCACATGAATTGCCACCGGCAGCGGGGGTGCTACCCTTCAAGACTTGATGTGGGGCGGGCGCTTCGGCGCGCGGCCCATGCGGCGCTTGGGCGTGCCATCGGCGTTGTAAAGCCGCCGGGCCGGATGGCCTGCGGCTTCACATGCCAATGGCCATGCCCCAATGGCGGCGGCGATGGTTTTCTCCACCCTTGGCGGCTTGCGGAATGCCTGGCCCAGGGGTGATGAGTTCATCGTTGCGGCCGTAATGCATGCCCAACTGCCGCAGTGACCCGCCCGCCCTATTCCGGGCTGCTTTCACATCGGCACGGCACCAGTCCTGCGGGGTTGGCTTTTTTGGGCTGCTGGCGTTTGGCATCGGTTGACGCAAACAGGTGGTTGGTATGGGACGCAAACATAGACCCATTTGGATTCATCGTCAACCCCTTTCGGGGTCATTTACACATCCAATTGGGTTTTCCGAATTCTCTTGCGGAGCGTTATTTATTGTTATCTCTCTTACAATAAATAATGCCGGGAAATTGCGTGAGTCGCCTTCCACGCTGCTCTCATTGAATCAAGTGGCGCGAGGTCTGTGGTGATTGGCGAACGCCTTGCCAAGGTGCGGGGCTCGCGTTCGCGCGACGAATTTTCAACCCATTTGGGTGTGCACCTGAACACGTATTCCCGGTACGAGCGCGGAGAGCGGGAGTTGGGCGCGCAACTGCTTGCCCAACTGGCCCTTGAAGGCTGGAACATGAACTGGCTACTTACGGGGAAGGGTCCGGAGCGGCTCGATCAGGTGGCGGCGCCTCCATCGCAATCCGGGAGATCGGAAAACATCGCCCTTGCCGTGCAGTTGCTGCGGGAGGCGGAAGAGGCGGCGGGAGGGGCCCTGCAATGGGCCCCGGAACAACAGGGAGAAGCCACCGTCATCCTGGTGCGGTTGCTGGAAATGGGCATGGCGACAGCGGAAGTCCGTTCCATCGCCAAACAGCAAATACGGCTTTTCTCGGCAGATAAAGCGTGATGGAACGGCTGAATCAGGAGCAGGGGGGCGCCGGTTAGCGGGTCGGGGTCATGCCCCCGAAAGGGCATTTGCATGGACCACCCACATGTCGGCCAACCACTGGCATGCAAGCCGGTCTCAAGCCCGTCTGCGCGCGTTTAGACTCTTTCCTCCCAGCCACGCGCCCCACCCATGCCCGACCTGCGCATCGAATCCATCGACTTCAATGGCACCCCCTGCATCCACCTGCACGGCGATGGCGGTGCCAGCGCCGTGGTCGCGCTGCATGGCGCGCAGGTGCTGTCATGGATTCCCGCCGATGGCCGTGAACGCTTGTTCCTCAGCGAACGCGCGCGCTTCGAACCCGGCACGGCCATCCGCGGCGGGATTCCGGTGATCTTCCCGCAATTCGGCGAACGCGGAGCGCTGGCCAGGCACGGGTTCGCGCGCAATCTGCCGTGGCATTTCATCGGCGCGGACCGCCACGCGGTCTTCAGCCTGATCAGCGACGAAGCCACCGCGCACTGGCCCCACACCTTCGCCGCGCGATTGCGCATTGCCCTGCCCGGCGACGCCCTGGAAGCCACCCTGGAAATCGAGAACACCGGCGACACGCCTTTCCTCTTCAACGCGGCCTTGCATACTTACCTGCGCGTGCAAGAACTGGACGACGCCGTCCTGGAAGGATTGCAAGGCTGCGACTACGAAGACAGCGCTGCTGGCGGCACCCTGCGCCGCGAGGACGACTTCGAACTCCGCTTCAATGGCGAAATCGACCGCATCTACAACGATGTGGTGGCGCCGCTGGCCCTCCGCAACGGCAGCCACTCGCTGCACATCGAACAGGAAGGCTTTCCCGATACCGTGGTCTGGAATCCCGGCGCCACGCTGGCCGCCTCCATCGGCGACCTCGCGCCCGGCGACCATCGGCGCTTCGTCTGCGTGGAAGCCGCACAAGTGCTGCAACCGGAAGCGCTGCATCCCGGCGATACCTGGGCGGGAACACAGCGACTGGCCTGACCAGGCGGCTGCATTGCCCCCGCGATATGGCGCGCTGCATGCCATCGCGCGATGGCATGCAGTCAAGCCACGAAGGCCGCATGCGGGTAACATGAGCGCTTCAACCACTGCGCAAGGAAAAAACGCGATGAGATTGAGTGCGAAACAGGCCGCCCTGCTGAGCGACCGCGAACGCGACATGCTCGCCTCCAAAGGTCCGTGGCAGATCAAGGAACTGGTTTCCCTGATCAAGCGCAGCCGCGAGCTGCGCGACAAGTACCGCCACCAGGCCCAGCGACAGAGCATCGCCGCCACCCGCCGCAACCTGCAGAAACCCGCCGCGGCCAACGCACGCACGCTGGAGAAGGCCGAACTGTTCGACCGCGCGCTCAAGCAGTACGAGGACGAACTGCAGAAGATCAGCACCGCCTGCACTGCCGCCCTGCGCGAGCTGAAGGTGGACGGCAAGGTGCCCGTCAGGAAGAAGACCGCGGCCAAGAAGGCGGCCAGCAAGAAGGCGGCGACCAGGAAGGTTGCCAGCAAGAAATCCGTTGGCAAGAAACCCGCCATCAAGAAGAAGGCCGCTTCCCGCAAGTGAGCACACCGGAAAAGCCCCGCAATGCGGGGCTTTTTCATGGTTCCATGATGGCTCTCATGCCGCGATGCCCGCCATCGCGGGCGCGCATGAAGCTACAGCGCCCTCACCCGGAAGCTGCGGCCCTTGATCCTGCCCGCGTTCAGGCGTGCCAGTGCCTGCCTGGCCGCCGTACGCTTCACCGCCACGTAGGAGCGCGTGGCATGGATGCTGATCTTGCCGATGTCGGACGCCGGCAATCCGGCATCGCCGGTCAACGCGCCCAGCACGTCACCGGGACGCAGCTTGTCGGTCTTGCCCGCATCGATGCGCAGGGTGGCCATCGCCGCCGGGCGCGCGGCGCCCGCTCGCGGCATCGCCGGCAGGCGGCGTTCCCATTGCACGGGCGCCCCGTTGCGCGCCTCGATGGCCGCCACTCGCTGCGTCTCGCGCGGAGTGCACAGCGTCCACGCCTCGCCGCCGCGGCCGGCGCGACCGGTCCGGCCGATCCGGTGCACGTAGATGTCCGGATCGCTGGGCACGTCGTAATTGACCACCACCGCCAATTCGTCGATATCCAGCCCGCGCGCGGCCACGTCGCTGGCCACCAGCACGTTGCAACTGCCGTTGACGAAACGCACCAGCACCTCGTCGCGGTCGCGCTGCTCCATGTCGCCATGCAGGGCCAGCGCGGAGAAACCGAAATGCTGCAGCGAACCGGCCACTTCGTCCACGTCGCGGCGCATGTTGCAGAACACCACGCAGGAGACGACCTGCCGTTCGCACAGCAACCCGGCCAGTACGCCCTGCTTGCGCTCCGGTTCCACCGCCAGGAAGCGTTCTTCGACGCCCGCGCCGGATGCCTGCACGCCATCGCTGGCGATTTCCACCGGCTCACGCAGCCATTGGCGCGCCGCCGCGCGGATGTCGTCGGTGAAGGTGGCCGAGAACAGCAGGCTTTGCCGGCCGGCCGGGACTTTGCCGACGATCTCGCGGATCGGCTCTTCGAAGCCCATGTCCAGCATGCGGTCGGCCTCGTCCAGCACCAGGGTGCGCACGCCGCCCAGGTGCAGCGCCTTCTTGCGCAGCAGTTCCTGGATGCGGCCGGGCGTGCCCACCACCACGTGCGGATCGTGCGCCTGCAACGAGGCCAGTTGCGGCCCCAGCGGCGTGCCGCCGACCAGCACCAGCACCTTCAGGTTGGGGATGCCGATGGCCAGCCTGCGCAGTTGCCGCGCCACTTGGTCGGACAGTTCGCGGGTCGGGCACAGCACCAGCGCCTGGGTGCGGGAAACCGCCATGTCCATCCTGTGCAGCAGGCCCAGGCCGAAGGCGGCGGTCTTGCCGCTGCCGGTGGGGGCCTGCGCGATCACGTCGCGCCCGGCCAGGATCGGCGGCAGGCTTTCGGCCTGAACGGGCGTAGGGCGGGTGTAACCCAGAGCTTCGATGCCCTGCCTCAGGGCCGGGCCCAGGGCGAGCGTGCTGAAATCATCCATGCCACATGATGGCAGATCGCGGCACGCGAAGAAGATACGCAGGTCGGCCCCACGAGGTCGACGCGGGAAAATGACGGGGCCGTGGCATCGGGGGCGTAGCCCCGATCTGCGGCTTTGTAGGAGCGACGTCAGTCGCGATGTTGATGTTCCCGGTCGCGACTGACGTCGCTCCTACAAAGGAGGATGGATTCATGCGCGAACAGGACAATATCCCGGCGGGGTGCTGGCTGTCCGGCATATTCCTTACAGGATATAGCGGCTCAGGTCGGGGTCCTGCACCAGTTCGCCCAGGTGCTGGTCCACGTAGGCGCGATCGATGGTCACGGCCTGTCCGCCGCGGTCGGGTGCTTCATAGCTCAGCGTGTCCAGCAAGCGCTCCAGCACCGTGTGCAGGCGGCGCGCGCCGATGTTTTCCTGGCGCTCGTTGACCTGCGCGGCGATCTCGGCCAGCCGCTCCACCGCATCGGCGGTGAATGCCAGCGTCACGCCCTCGGTGTGCATCAACTCGACATACTGCCGGGTCAGCGCGGCCTTCGGTTCGGTGAGGATGCGGACGAAATCGTCCTTGCTCAGCGCGCCCAGCTCCACCCGGATCGGGAAGCGGCCCTGCAACTCGGGGATCAGGTCGCTGGGCTTGGCCAGATGGAATGCGCCGGAGGCGATGAACAGGATGTGGTCGGTCTTGACCGTGCCGTACTTGGTGGACACGTTGCTGCCTTCCACCAGCGGCAGCAGGTCGCGCTGCACGCCCTCGCGGCTGACGTCGCCGCCGCCGACGTTGTCGCCGCGCTTGGCGACCTTGTCGATCTCGTCGATGAACACGATGCCGTGCTGCTCGCAGGCTTCGATGGCGGCGGCGCGGATGTCGTCTTCGTTCACCAGCTTCGCTGCTTCCTCCTCGACCAGTTGCGGACGCGCGGCCTTGATGGTCACGGTGCGCCTGTGCGACTTGGCGCCGCCGCCGAGGTTGGCGAACATCTGCCGCAGTTGCTGGCCCATTTCCTCCATGCCGGGCGGGGTCATGATGTCCACGCCGACGTTGGCCGCCAGTTCCAGCTCGATCTCGCGCTCGTCCAGTTCGCCCGCGCGCAACTGACGGCGCAGCTTCTGCCGGGTTTCGGATTCCTGCTTCGTCGGTTCGGCGCCGATGTCGACGGTGGTGGTGGCGAAACCGAAGTTGCCGGACGGCGCTTCGCGGCGCGGCAGCAGGGCGTCGAGGATGCGGTCCTCGGCGCGCTCCTCGGCCTGCGTGCGCACCCGCACCTTGGCCTGCTCGCGGTACAGCTTGACCGCGGTGTCGGCCAGGTCGCGGACGATCTGCTCCACATCCTTGCCCACATAGCCGACTTCGGTGAAGCGCGTGGCTTCCACTTTCACGAACGGCGCATTGGCCAGCGTGGCCAGCCGACGCGCGATCTCGGTCTTGCCCACCCCGGTGGGACCGATCATCAGGATGTTCTTCGGCATCACCTCGTTGCGCAGTTCCGGCTCCAGTTGCGCGCGGCGCCAGCGGTTGCGCAGCGCGATGGCCACGGCGCGCTTGGCGGAATGCTGGCCGATGATGTGGCGGTCGAGTTCCTGCACGATCTCGCGCGGGGTCATGGTGGAGTTGCTGTCGGTCATTTCAATAATCTTCCGTGGGAGCGACGCGAGTCGCGACAGGTGTCAGGGTGAGGATGGAATCGCGACTCACGTCGCTCCCACAGACACGGGGTCAGAGTTCTTCCACCACCACGTTGCGGTTTGTGTAGATGCAGATGTCGCCGGCGATGTTGAGGGATTCGACGGCGATGGACCTGGCATCCAGCTCGGTATGCGCCAGCAGCGCGCGCGCGGCGGACAGGGCATAGGATCCACCGGAACCGATGGCGATGATGCCGTCTTCCGGCTCGATCACGTCGCCGGTGCCGCTGATGATCAGCGAGGTGTCCTTGTCGGCCACCGCCAGCAGCGCTTCCAGCTTGCCCAGCCGGCGCTCGGTGCGCCAGTCCTTGGCCAGTTCCACCGCAGCGCGCTGCAACTGGCCGTGCTTTTCCAGCTTGGCCTCGAACAGTTCGAACAGGGTGAAGGCATCCGCCGCCGCGCCGGCAAAACCGGCCAGCACCTGGCCGTCGCGGCCCAGCCGGCGGACCTTGCGGGCGTTGCCCTTCATCACCGTGTGGCCGAGGGTCACCTGCCCGTCGCCGGCCACGGCAACGCGGCCGTTGCGGCGCACCGACAGGATGGTGGTGGCGTGGAAAACATTGGGGTTCTGGCTGGGGTCCATGCGGCCTCCGGGGTGTCTATCCCTGAGGTGGGGACGGCTGGCGCGGCTTCAAGCCATGACTTTCGTCGCTGTAGGAGCGGCTCTTGGCCGCGATGGGCTTTACCGTGAAAAGCATCGCGGCCAAGAGCCGCTCCTACAGCGGGATCAGGATTTGCGCTTGGCGCGGGGATGCGCGGCGTCGTAGACCTTGGCCAGATGCTGGAAATCCAGGTGGGTGTAGATCTGGGTGGTGGCGATGTCGGCGTGGCCCAGCAGTTCCTGCACGCCGCGCAGGTCGCCGGAGGATTCCAGGATGTGGCTGGCGAAGCTGTGCCGCAGCATGTGCGGATGCACGTGCTTGAACAGGCCCTGGCGCTGGGCGATCTGCTTGAGCCGGATCTGCACGGCGCGCTGCGAGATCGGCCCGCCGTTGCGTCCGGGGAAGACGGGAGTGGCGTTGTCTCCCTTTCGTTCATCGCGCCAGGCCTGCAAGGCGCGCACGGCGTGCGATCCCACCGGCACGATGCGTTGCCGGTTGCCCTTGCCCATCACGGTGACGAAGCCGCCGTCCAGGTCCAGGTCGCGCCAGTGCAGGGCGCACAGTTCGCTCAGGCGCAGGCCCGAGGAATAGAACAGTTCCAGCAGGGCGCGGTCGCGCAGGCCCAGCGGCGCGTCGGCAGGCACTTCGACCAGTTGGATGGCCTCGTCCGGGTCCAGTACCTGCGGCAACTTGCGCGGCGCCTTGGGCGCGCGCAGCCCGGTCGCCGGATTGGCGGCAATGCGGCCTTGCTTCAGCAACCAGGCAAAGAAACTGCGGCAGGCGGACAACCGGCGCTGCAGGCTCTTGGCCGACAAACCGCGACGGTGTTCGGCCGCGACGAAGCTGCGTACCTGCTCGCCGTGCAGGACGGCCAGATCGGCGATGCCCTGCGCATCGGTCCACTCGGTCAACGCCTGCAAATCGCGGCGGTAGGCATCCAGGGTATGCGCCGACATGCGCCGCTCGACCTGGAGGTATGCGAGGAATCCTTCGACCGTGGCCGGAGCGTCCTTCATTCGAACCGCTTGAGCGCCGTGGCCAATGCTTCGCCCATCATGCGCAGGAACAGCGTGCCCATGCCCGGGTAGAAGCGGTTGCCGTCGCGGCTGCCCACGGCCACCAGGCCGGTGCCGGGCAACGGCAGCAAGGCGGTGGACTGCACTTCGTCCACCCGATCGCCGTACAGGGTCGCGTTCTTTTCCGGCTGCAGGCGGCCACAGAGCGGCTCGCCGCTCTGCAGGCTGTCGCGGAATGGGGCGAGTTTGGGACTGCTTTCCGGCAACACCTGCAACCACTCCGCCCCTTCCAGCGCGTCGACCGGCTGGAACACGACGATGCGCACCAGGTCGCCGCTGAAATCCTCGGCCAGCGAAGCCGCCATCGCGCGCAGCGTGCCGGCGGCGTCGCCCTGTTTCATCAACGCCAGGGTGAGCTGGTGCGTGCGCACGGCCAGCCGTTCGTTTTCCTGCGCGTTGGCGAACAGGTCGTTGAGTCGCTTGCTCAGCTCACGGTTCTTGTCGCGCAGCACGTCCAGCTGGTAACTGGCCAGCGAAGCGGTGGGGCCATCCTCGCGCGGCACGATCAGGCTCAGCGCCAGGTCGGGAAACTGCTTCAGGAATGCCGGATGCCGGCGCAGCCAGGCGGCGATTTCATGGGCACCCAGTTTCTCTTGCGTATCGCTCATCGGTTCCATTCCCCTTCGAATACGAATGCCGCCGGGCCGGACATGACGACCTCGGCATGATCTTCCGGCCAGCGAATGCGCAGTTCGCCCCCGGGCAACAACACGGTGACATCCCGGTCGATGTGGCCTCGCCGCATCAATACCGCCGCCGCCGCACAGGCGCCACTGCCGCAGGCCAGCGTCTCGCCCACGCCGCGCTCGTGCACGCGCAGGCGGACGCGGTTGCGCGCGACCACTTCGGCGAAGCCGACGTTGACCGATTCCGGGAAGCAGGGCGAGCCCTGCAACGCGGGGCCCAGCGCCGCCACCGGCGCATCGTCCACGCAGGCCACTTCGATCACGGCGTGCGGGTTGCCCATCGAGACCGCGCCGAAACGCATGCCGGCGCCGGACACTTCCACCAGGTATTCGTCCTGCGCGGACGCGAAACCCTGCAACGGGATCTTCGGCGGCTCGAATTCCGGCACGCCCATCGCGATGGCGTACTGGTCGCCGCCGATGCGCTCGACCTCATGCGTGGTGCCGGGACTGTCCACACGGAAGCGCGCGCCTTGCGCCGCGCCGTCGCGCACCAGCCATGCGGCCACGCAGCGCGCGCCGTTGCCGCATTGCCGCGAGCCGGAGCCATCCGCATTCCAGATGCGGTACGAAGCCACCGCCCCGCTGCTGCGCGGCGGCTCAATGGTCAGTATCTGGTCACAGCCGATGCCGAAGTGCCGGTCGGCCATCCGCGCCACCAATGCGGCATCCGGCGGCAGCCCGCCATCGCGGAGATCGAGCACGACGAAATCATTGCCCGCGCCCTGCATCTTGCTGAAACGCAGGCGCGGGACTTCAGCCATTCGCGTCGTCGGCCGGATCTTCCCCGGCGGCGTCGTCCACGGGAGTTTCCACCGTTTCCTCGTCGTCCGATCCGGGTGGTTCGTCCTCGAGGACGGGCTCGACGGTCGCTTCCTCGACCTCCGCGCGGGGGGGATCCGGAAGGAACAGCGCCCCGTTGTTGCCACAACCGGCAAGGGCAGCAAAGGCGATCAGGATCAGGGTGGTGAAAACTGTCTTGTTCATGCGCTGAAGTATAGCCAGATGACGGCGAACGGACAGGCCGGGATCAGGTTTCCGGGGGCTCGGGGCGACGCCACAGCCATGCGGCCACCCCGGCCATGCACAGCACGGGCAATGCCGTCATCCACCAACGGTGCCCCTCCACCCGCATGGCCACCAGCACCAGCATCCCCGAGCAGGCCAGCATCGCGCCGATGGCCATCTTCTTGGCCCGGCGTGAAACCGCGCCATGCGCCTGCCAGTCGCGGATCATCGGGCCGAAACGGGGATCGGCCAGCAACCGCCGGTGCAGGCGTTCGGAACCGCGCGTGGCGGCGAACGCGGCCAGCAGGATGAACGGCACCGTCGGCAATCCCGGCAGGAAGATGCCGATGAAACCCAGTCCAAGCGCCACGTAGGCAAGCAGCCACCATGCCCAGCGGAAACGCGAACGCATGCTCATGCGCGGATTCTATCCGCCCCGCAGACCGCAGGCCGAGACCGCGCCCCGCACCCCATGAACCCATGCGCACCGGCAATGACGAACGCGTCGCAACGTGCGGGAACGGCAAACCACCGGGCTTGGCAGTCCGATCATCCCCCTCGCGCCGGCTGCGTGAGGCAGACCTGCGGTTGCCGAAACGAAAAGCCCCGCACAGGGCGGGGCTTTTCATCAGGCATGCGACCGGCTCAGCGTTCGGCCACACCCAGTTGGTCGAGCATGAACGAATACATCTCGGCCGATTCACGGAAGCGCTGGAAACGGCCCGACTTGCCGCCGTGGCCGGCTTCCATGTTGGTGCGGAACACTACCGGCCTGTCGCTGCTGTTGAGGTCGCGCAAGCGGGCGACGTACTTGGCCGGCTCCCAGTATTGCACCTGCGAATCCCACAGGCCGGTGCCGACGAACATCGCCGGGTAGGCCTTGGCTTCGAGGTTGTCGTACGGCGAATACTTCACGATGTAGTCGTAGAACGCCTTCTGCTCCGGGTTGCCCCATTCGTCGTACTCGTTGGTGGTCAACGGGATGCTCGGGTCCAGCATGGTGGTGGTCACGTCGACGAAGGGCACCTGCGACAGGATCACGTTGTACTTCTCCGGCGCCATGTTGGAAATGGCCCCCATCAGCAGGCCGCCGGCGCTGCCGCCGTACGCCGCGACGCGGTCCGGCGCGGCATAGCCTTCCTTCACCAGGAAGTCGGTGACGTCGATGAAATCGGTGAAGGTGTTGATCTTGTTCAGCAGCTTGCCGTCTTCGTACCACTTGCGGCCCAGCTCCTGGCCGCCGCGGATGTGGGCAAGCGCATAGACCACGCCACGGTCGAGCAGGCTGACGTTGGTGGCGCTGAAGCCCGGATCCATCGACGCGCCGTAGCTGCCGTAGCCGTATTGCAACAGCGGCGCGGTGCCGTCCTTCGGCGTGCCCTTGCGGTAGACCAGGGTCACCGGGATCTTCGTCGCGCCGTCGCGCGCCGGGGCCCAGACGCGCTCGGTCACGTACTGCGACGGGTCGTAGCCCGGCACCGGCTGCTGCTTGAGCTGGCGGCGCTCGCCAGTCTTCACGTTCAGTTCGTATGTGGTCGCCGGGGTGGTCATCGAGGTGTAGCCGTAGCGCAGCCAGTCGCTGTCGCTTTCCGGATTGGCGGACAGGCCCATCGAATATGCAGCTTCGTCGGCCTTCACGTATTCCTCGCTGCCATCGGCCTTGACCAGGCGCAGGCGTTCCAGCGCGTCGGACCTTTCGGCGACGGCAATGAACTCGTCGAACAATTCGTGGCCTTCGATGAACACCGCCTCGTCGTGGGCCACCAGGTCCTTCCACTGGCTGCGCGAAGTCGCGCCGCTCGGCGCCTCCACCAGCTTGAAATTGGTCGCGCCGTCGGCGTTGGTGCGGATCACCCAGCGGTCGCCCAGATGGTCGGCGTCGTACTCCAGGTCGCGCTCGCGCGGGGCCAGCACGGTAAACGAGACCGGGTTGTCGGCGGGGGCGTAACGGTACTCGTTCGACACGGTGCTCTGCACGCCGATCACGATGTATTTGTCGTCGCGGGTGCGGCCGATGCCCATGTAGAAGCTGTCGTCCTTCTCCTCGTAGACCAGCTTGTCGCTGGCGGCCGGGGTGCCGAGCACGTGCGTCTTGACGTACTTGGTCAGCAGGGTGTCGGGATCGTTCTCGACGTAGAACAGGGTCTTGTCGTCGTCGGCCCAGACCAGGTTGCCGGATACGCCGGTGATCGTGTCCGGCAAGGTTTCGCCGGTTTCCAGGTCGATGAAGCGAACCGTGTACTGGCGGCGGCCATTGAGGTCCTCGGCATACGCCAGCAACCTGTTGTCCTGGCTGACCGCCCAGCCGCCGACCTGGTAGAAGTCCTTGCCTTCGGCCAGCTTGTTGACGTCGAGCAGCACCTGCTCGCCGGTGAAGTCGCCCGCGTTGTTGGCCTGCTGGATGGACAGCGCATCCACGCCTTCGGCATCCGCGCGGCGCGCGTGGATGGGGTAGTCCTTGCCGGTCTCGAAGCGGGTGTAGTACCAGTAGCCGCGGTCGCGGTACGGCACGGAACTGTCGTCCTGCTTGATGCGGGCGACGATTTCGTCGTACAGCTTGCCCTGCACGCCCTTGAGCGGCGCCAGCACCGCGTCGGCATAGGCGTTCTCCGCGTTGAGATAGGCCAGCATCTCCGGGTTCTCGCGCTTGTCGTCGCGCAGCCAGTAGTACTCGTCGCTGCGTTCGGCGCCGTGCGGCGCCTTGACGGCGTAGGGCCGCTGCTCGGCATCCGGCGGCACGGCCGCGGTGGCCAGCGCGAGCGGTTCGGCACGGGGGGCGGCGGCCTCTTGGCCGGGCGAGCAGGCGGACAGGGTGGTCATCAGCAGGGAAGTCACGAGCAGGAGACGGGTCGTTTTCATGGATGGGGCCTGAAGGGGCGGGATGCAACAGGGAGGATCGGACTGCCTGAAACGTTCCACCCCTGCCGGGCAGGGGTGGAGGCGCGGACTCATTGGCTCAACGTGTCCCAGAGGAAAGTGTAGATCAAGGCATTCATGTGCGCGGACTGGGCATTGTTGGCCGCGCCGCCGTGCCCGCCTTCGATGTTTTCGTAGTAATGCACGTCCTTGCCGGCTTCCAGCATCTTCGCGGCCATCTTGCGGGCGTGGCCCGGATGCACGCGGTCGTCGCGGGTGGAGGTCATGATCAGGGTCGGCGGATAGTCCTGGCCCGGGTCGAACAGGTGGTAGGGCGAGAAGTTCTGGATGAAGGCCCATTCTTCGGGCTTGTCCGGGTCGCCGTATTCGGCCATCCACGAAGCCCCGGCCAGCAGCTTGTGGTAACGCTGCATGTCCAGCAGCGGCACCTGGATGACCACCGCGCCGAACAGCTCCGGATACTGCACCAGCATGTTGCCGGTCAGCAGGCCGCCGTTGCTGCCGCCGCGGATGCCCAGGTGTTGCGGCGAGGTGATCCCGCGCGCGACCAGGTCCTGCGCCACCGCGGCGAAGTCCTCGTAGGCCTTGTGGCGGTTCTGCTTCAGCGCAGCCTGGTGCCAACGCGGACCATATTCGCCGCC
This sequence comes from uncultured Pseudoxanthomonas sp., assembly GCA_964562135.1. Classification (GTDB taxonomy): domain Bacteria; phylum Pseudomonadota; class Gammaproteobacteria; order Xanthomonadales; family Xanthomonadaceae; genus Pseudoxanthomonas_A. The sequence continues at coordinate 36,380 of CAZLSG010000002.1, forward strand.
GCCGCGGATGTTGGCGACCACGTAGGCGCCGCCCTTCTCCAGCCAGCCCTTGCCGATGGCGCCCGAATAACCCGGCATCTGCGACACTTCGAAACCGCCGTAGCCGTACAGCAGCGTGGGCGTGCTGCCGTCCAGCGGCATGTCCTTCGAACGGACCAGGAAGTAAGGCACGCGCGTGCCGTCCTTCGAGGTGGCGAAGTGCTGCTCGATCACCTGCTTCGAGCCGTCGAAGAAACCGGGCATCGCTTTCAGTTGCTCCGGCGCCTGGCCTACCTCGGCCAGCGACAGGGTGGTCGGCGTCAGGAAGTCGGTGGCATACAGCCACACCGCGTCGCTTTCGTCGCTGTCCACCGCGCTCACGCTGAGCGCGCCGAACGAAGGCGCGCCGGCGAACTCGCTGCGCTTCCATTCGCCATCCACGTGGGTCAGCACGCCCAGGCGGTTCTTGACGTCGTCCAGCACGTTCAGGATCACGTGACTCCGGGTCAGGGTGACGCCGGCCAGCGAGGTGCTGTCGGTGGGCTCGAACAGCACATCGAAATCGCGCTTGCCGGCCATGAAGTCGTCGAGACGGGTAACGATGTAGGAACCGGCCTTGTAGGTCTTGCCGCCCACTTCCCACGGCTCGCGCAGTTCCAGCGCCAGCCATTCGCGCATCACCGATTTCTGCGCGGAATTGGGCACGTCGATCTTGGCCAGTCCGCCGTCCGCGCCACGCAGGTAGATCTCGTCGTTGTAGAACGCCAGGGTGCGGCTGACGAAATCGCGTTCGAAACCGGGGGTCAGGTCGCGATAGGCCGAAATGTACATGTCCCCGGGACCGCCTTCATACACCACCGAAGCCGATTCCAGCGGCGTGCCGCGCTTCCATTCCTTGACGATGCGCGGGTAGCCGGAACTGGTCAGCGTGCCTTCGCCGAAATCGGTGAATACGTAGACCGTGTCCTGGTCGATCCAGCCCAGCCCGCCCTTGGCCTCGGGACGGAAGAAACCACCTTCCACCCACGATTTGGTGGACAGGTCGAATTCGCGCGTGACCGTGGCGTCGGCGCCGCCGCGCGACAGCGCCACCAGGCAGCGCCGGTATTCGGGACGCAGGCAACGCGCGCCGCCCCAGACCCAGTTCTCACCCTCGGCCGCGTTCAATGCGTCCAGGTCAAGGATGTTTTCCCACTGCGGCTGCGGCTTGCGGTATTCGTCCAGCGTGGTCCGGCGCCACAGGCCGCGCTCGTGTTGCTTGTCCTTCCAGAAGTTGTAGTAGTGGTCGCCCATCTTGTAGACGCCGGGAATCTTTGCGTCGGAATCCAGGATGGCGCGGATGTCGCCTTCCAGCTGTTTGAAGGCCGGCGTGCTGGCCAGGGCGGCATCCGTCACGGCGTTGCGCGCCTTCACCCAGTCCAGCGGTTTTTCGCCGGTGACCTCTTCCAGCCAGAGATGGGGGTCACCGGCCACGGCGGCCCCTCCGGCAAACGTGGCGGCGGAAGCGGCAAATCCAGCGGCGACAACCACCGCCTGGCAGATTCGGGAAAGCTTGGTCATTGCGTACGTCCGGCTCATGTCTGGCACAAGCCTTCCAACCTATCAGCTGGCCGCGGGCTTTTCCCCTGCCGAAGGTCAGGCTACCCGTGCCTGCGGCCACCGCTGCGACGGCCTGCCGCAACGGCGGGCCTGCGCATGGAACCGCGCCCACCGGGGTTTTGCGGGCAACAATCCCGTGCCGGAACGGCCCACCCTGCGGGGCAGGCGGAAGCGGTGCAGCGCCCACCAGGCCGCCAGCGGCATACCCACCAGCCACAGTGGCGCCCATCCAAACCAGTAACCGTGGCCGCGGGCGGCGGGAAACAGCAGCACCAGCGCCAGGCCAGCCACGGCCAGCGTCTTCACCGCCCGGACCAGGCCGGGGTCGGGCTGGGCGGCTACGGCAGCGGGAACGTGTGGATACATGATCTGGCCTCCTTGGACGGGAGGCCAGACTGCAATGGACGTATCTCACGGTTTGCAACCGCCTGCCCGCATGGCTCGCGGGACATCAGCGCCCATAGTGCGACAGCGCCAGTTCGAGCAAGGTCTTGGCCTGCTCCCGCAGGACCGCCGGCTCGACGATTTCCGCATCGGCGCCGTAGGTCAGGATGTCCATCAGCAATTCGCGCGCATTGCTGTACGGCAGCTTGAGCTCGTAACGCCCGTCGGGCAGGAAACGGCCCTGCTGCCTGGAATGCCACTGCTCATCGGCCACCCAGCGCGCGGCCCGGGCACTGAACACGATGGTCGCCCAGCCTTTCGGTTCGCCGGAGAAAATGCCGTAACTGGCGGCCAGGTGCCGGTCCAGCTCTTCCTTGGACAAATCGCGCGCCGGTTCGTCCAGCACCCGCGCGCCGCCGATGCGGTCCACCGCGAAGCTGCGCAGGGCGTCGCGCTCGTGGTCCCAGGCATCCAGATACCAGTTGTCGCGGTAATGGGTGATGCGCTGGGGCGATACCGTGCGCCGGGTGCGCTCGTCGGTGGAGCGCGCGCGATACTCGAACGCCAGCTGCCTGCGTTCCAGCACCGACGACGCCACCATGCGGAATGCCGACTCGTCCAACCGCCGCCCACGGTGCGGAATCACCCGCACCCGCTCCACCGGCCAGCCTGCTGCGCCGCCTTGCTCGGCCAGCAGGCTCTCGATGCGCTTCTGCAACGGCGCCAGCGCGTTCGACAACACGCCGCCACCGGTGCGGGTCAGCAGTTGCTGGGCCGCCAGCAGCGCATGCAACTCTTCGGAGCTGAGCCACAGACCGGGCAGTTCGAAACGCTCGCTTTCGCCGGCCTGGTAGCGGAAGCCCGCTTCGCCATCGCCTTCCAGCGGCGCCATCAACGCGTCGCGCAGGTACGCCAGGTCGCGATATACCGTGGCCCGCGAGCACCCTAGTTCATCCTGCAGCCGCTTGACCGTGACCGGATAGCGGGCCGCCTTCAACGTGCGGTGCAGGGCGGTGATGCGCTCGATTCTGTCCATGCGCCGATTATGGCGCGGACCGGCCACGGGCCGCCACGCCGCTTGCAGCGCGTCCGGACGGACCCGCCGATCACTGCCGGACAATGCCTTGCCATGGTCGGCAATCCGACGAAAGCCCCGCATGAACGGACTGGCACCACGACCGCCTGGATCCGCCATGTTTCTTCAAATGAAACAGATACTTGCTTGATAACCCGGGCGATACACCGATATCATGCGGAGGCACCCCTCCTGTCGACGCCGGCCCCTGAACGGCCTTCTGGCCTGGCCGCCCACACCAAGGTCGCCCCCCATGATCCGCATCGCCCTGATCCCTGCCCTGTTCCTTGCCCTGGCGCCTGCCGCCCACGCCAACACCGTCGACGAGACTCCGGCTTCCAACTGGACGGGCAACGGTGAGCTCGGCTTTGCCTCCGCGCACGGCAACAGCACCACCGAAAGCCTCAATGCACGCCTCAACCTTCAATATTCGCTGGAAGACTGGACGCACAGCGTCGCCGTGTTCGGGCTGCGCGCCAGCTCCGAGTTTTCCATCGCCGACGGCGACGGCAACCTCGAGCGCAACCGCCGCAATACCGCCAATCGCTACACCCTCGGCACCAACAGCGCCTACCTGATGGACGAACGCGGCACCCTGAACGCTTCGCTTCGCCACGAACAGGACGACTTCGCCACCTGGCGGCGGCAACAGGTGCTGGCGATCAGCTACGGCAACCGGCTGGTGGACGGCCCGCGCGCCAAGCTGGACATCCAGGCCGGCCCCGGCTATCGCCACGCGGAAAACGCGCAGGAAGACCGCACCGAATCCGGGCTGGTCGGACGCGGCATGATGGGATTGAAATACGCCCTCACCGACAACACCGAACTGGTCAACACCCTGCTGGTGGAAACCGGCGACTACAACACCTTCGCCCAGAACGAATTCGGCCTGTCCGTTTCCATGAACGACCACATCGCCCTGAAGGCCGGCTGGCAGGCGCGCCACAACAGCGACGTGGATCCGGGCCAGAAAAGCACCGACACCCTGACCACGATGAACGTGGTCTACAAGTTCAAGTAAGCCGCCTCACAATGCAGGCATGAACCCGCAGCGTTAGAAGCCGGTTCATCCCTCTTTGCCGAAAATTCGCAAACGCCGGTTTCGACCGGCGTTTTTTTGTCTTTCGAATTTCCGGAGTTTTTTCATGAAGAAGCATATTCATGCCGCCATGGCGGGCGCACTGATGATCATCCCCGTGGCCGCATTCGCCGCCGACAACGGCTGGAGCGGGCAAGGCGAAATGGGCCTGGCCATCTCCAAGGGCAACACCGACAGCCAGACACTGGTCGGCAGCCTGGGACTGGGCAGGGAAGATGTCCGCTGGACGCATTCGCTCGGCGCCTCGTTCCTGTACGGCAAGAACGATGGCGTGCAGAACGCGCGCCGCTACGAAGTGTTCGGCACCACCGGCTACCGCATGAACGAACGCAGCTACATGTTCGCCTCGATGCGGAACGAGCGCGACCGCTTCGCTTCCAACGAATACCAGTGGACGCTGGCCGCCGGCTACGGCCACCAGTTGATCAACAACGACACCACCCAGCTGAAGATGGAAATCGGCCCCGGTTACCGCTGGGCCAAGCTGCAGGGCGTGCGCATCCACAACAACGAGGCCATCCTGCGCGGCTTCATGGACTTCAGCCACAAGCTGACCCCGACCACTTCGCTGTACGACACCCTGCTGATCGAGGCCGGCAGCGACAACACCTTCGCCTCCAACAACCTGGGGTTGCAGGTGCAGATGACCGACGCGCTGGCGCTGAAGGCAGGTTTCGAAGTGCGGCACAACACCGACGTGCTGCCCGGCACCCGGCGGACCGACACCCTGACCACGGTCAACGTGGTGTACGGCTTCTGATGGGCCCCGGATGCGGGCGCCGGCATGGCTGGCGTCCGCATCCGGCATCCGGGCCGGCGGGGCCGGTCAGGAAAGACCGAGCAGTTCGCCCGCGCCCTGTGCCAGCAATTGCGCAGCCACGTCACCGCCCAGCGATTCGGAGTCCCGGCCGGAAAGAACGGCCTGCGCGCGGACAACCCGGCCATCCGCCGCCGAACCCACCAGGCCCGAAAGCCGCATGCCGTCGCCTTCGATTTCGGCGAACGCCGCCACCGGCACATGGCAACTACCGTGCAGGGCACGGTTCATCGCCCGCTCGGCTTCCACGCAACGGCGGGTTTCCGCGTGATCGAGCCCGGCCAGCAACGCCTGCGCGTCCGCATCATCGCTGCGGCATTCCACCGCAATGGCGCCCTGCGCCGGCGCCGGCAGCCAGTCCGGCGCGGCCAGCCGCGCGCGGATGCGGCCGTCGAAGCCCAGCCGCTGCAAACCCGCGCAAGCCAGCACGATGGCGTGGTATTCGCCGGCATCCAGCCTGGCCAGGCGGGTGTTCACGTTGCCGCGCAGGTCCCGCAGCTCAAGATCCGGACGGCGCGCGCGCAGCTGCGCCTGCCGCCGCAGCGAGGACGTGCCCACGCGTGCGCCCTGCGGCAATTCGTCCAGGCAGGCGAAATCGTTGGAGACGAAGGCGTCCGCCGGATCGGCGCGCTCCAGGATGGCCGGCAGGGCGAAGGGGCCTTCCAGTTCCATCGGCACGTCCTTGAGCGAGTGCACCGCGCAATCGGCTTCCCCGCGCAGCATGGCCAGCTCCAGTTCCTTCAGGAACAGCCCCTTGCCGCCAATGGCGGCCAGCGAGCGATCCAGCACTTCGTCGCCGCGCGTACTCATCGGCACCAGTTCGACTTCCAGCCCGGGATGGCGCGCGCGCAGCAGGGCGGCAACATGCTCGCTCTGCCAGAGCGCGAGCGGACTTTTCCGGGTGGCAATGCGGATCGGCTTCATCCGCCCATTATCGGCCACCCGGCCGCCGAATGCCCGGTGCGGGCGGCATCAGAGATGCTTCATCATCTCGCGCAGGCCGGCCACGCTGCGGCGGCTCACTTCCAGCGGCGCCTTGCCGTGGCGCAGGATGGCCTGCACATGGCCTTCCTCGATGCGCCGCAACTCCACCAGTTCGTGCCGGGCAACCAGGCAGTTGCGGTGGATACGCACGAAGCGTTCGCCGAATTCATCTTCCAATGATTTCAGCGATTCCTCGATCAGGTCCTCGCCCCGCGCATGGTGGATCACCACGTATTTCTCTTCGGCCTGGAGGTAGTGGATCTCGTCGACCGGGATCAGCCGCAGGCTGCCGCGCAGGCGGGCGCACAAATGCGTGCGCGGCGCCTTGCCGCGGGTGTCGGGTACCCGCGATTCGCGCCCGGCGATGAACGTGCGTGCGCGCTCCAGCGCCGCATCCAGGCGCTCTTGGCGCACCGGCTTCATCAGGTAGTCGATGGCGGCCGCATCGAAAGCCGACAGCGCATGGTCGTCGTAGGCCGTGCAGAACACCACCGCCGGACGCGGCTCGAACGCGGCCAGGTGGCGCGCCGCTTCCAGCCCGTCCACGCCGGGCATGGCGATGTCCAGCAGCACCAGGTCCGGGTTGTGCTCGGCGCAGGCCTGCAACGCGGCCAGTCCGTCCGCGGCTTCGGCCACCACCTCGACGCCGGCATGCGGCGTCAGCAGCAGGCGCAGGCGTTCGCGGGCCAGCGGCTCATCGTCGGCAATGACCACCTTCATGTTCAGTGCCCCGCATCCATCGGTCATCCGATCCGTCGCCATAGTAGCTGCGGGAGCGATGCATCGTCATCCCTGCCCCGGCTCACGGTTTGCAACAGGCGCATCGCGGACCGCCGTCCGGCAACGCTGTTGGATCAGGCCCGCAAATGCGCTCAGCCGGATGCGAACCGCCGGTTCATCCAATCGCCCAGGTCGCGGATTTCCTCCGCGCAGACCTCGTGGGCCATCGGATAACGGTGCCACTCCAGCTCGAACCCCAGCCCCTGCAACACTTGCGCGCTGCGCTCGGCATACGCCAGCGGGATCACCGGGTCGCCGCCGCCATGCGCCATGAACACGGGTTGCCGGGTCGCTGCGGAACCCGGCGCGTCCGCCGCCTTTTCCGCGCCCGGCAAATAGGTGGAGAGGGCGATCAGGCCGGCCAGCGGCACTTCACGGCGCAGACCCGCCGCCAACGTGATGGCCCCGCCCTGCGAGAATCCGGCCAGCAACAGGCGGTCCGGCGGCACGCCGCGTTCCTGTTCGCGCGCAATCAGGGCTTCCACCTGCGCGATGGACGCCTCCACCCCCTCGCTGTCGGCGCGGTTGGGGAAATCCATGCCCACGATGTCGTACCAGGCGCGCATGCGCATGCCGTTGTTGATCGTCACCGGACGTACCGGCGCATGCGGGAACACGAAGCGGATGGCCGGCCAGTCGCGCCGGACCAGCTCCGGCACGATGGGCGCGAAGTCGTGGCCGTCGGCGCCCAGCCCGTGCAGCCACAGCACCGTCCACTGCGGCGACGGGCCGGTTTCCTGTTCGATGGTTTCCAGCAATTCCGTCATGTACATGCAGTCGGAGGATGAAAGGAAGGCCTATTTTCCCGTCCAGCTGGCCTAGTGGGAAGGGTGGCCGCCCGCCAGCACGTTCTTGTAGATCACGCCGTCCTTCATGATCACCAGAAAACCCTGTCCCTCCGGTTTGGCCACCAATCCAATGTCGGCCACTGGGTCTCCATCGACCAGCAGCAGGTCGGCCAGCGCGCCTTCCTGCACTACGCCGATCTTCCCGGGATAGGGGTTGCGCTTGCCGGTCAGCTGCAACAGCTCGCCGTTGGTGCCGGTGGCCATCACCAGCGCTTCGGCGGGCGTGTACCAGCGGGTCAGGCTGGCCAGGATCGCACCCTGCTGCGCGGCAAGCGCGGAGGAGAACAGCACGTCGGTACCCCACGCGGCCTTGAGCTTGTACTTCTTCACCAGATCGTAGGCGTGGTTGTTGCCGGCGAACACTTCGTCGAACTTGGCCCGCTCCACCGAACCCGGTGGGAATGCGTCGCCCAGTTCGGGCGGGAACGGCTGGATGCTCAACCAGACACCCGCGCGCGCGATCAGTCGCGCGGTGTCCTCGTCCATCAGGCTGCCGTGCTCGATGACCTTGACGCCTGCTTCGATGGCCTGGCGCACCGCCTCGGCGGTGTAGGCGTGCACGGTCACGTAGGTGCCCCAGTTGCCGGCCGCCTCGGTCGCTGCGCGCATCTCCGCCGGAGTGAAGGTGACCGCATCCAGCGGACTGTGCGGCGAGGACACGCCACCTCCGGCAGTCAACTTGATCTGCGAGGCGCCGCGCATGAGCTGCTCGCGCACGCGCATGCGCACCTCGTCGGGACTGTCGGCGATGGCGGTGTCGCCGTCCAGGTCCGTTGGACCCGGCTCGCCCATCGTCCGCGGCAGGTCCCCGCCCTGGCGAAAATCGCCGTGGCCGCTGGTCACGCTGACCATCGCCCCGGACGGGTAGATGCGCGGCCCGGGCAACACGCCGCTGTCCACTGCCTGCTTCAGGCCAAACACATTGCCGCCCACGTCGCGCACGGTGGTGAACCCGCGCATCAGTGTGCGCGTGGATTCGGCGCCGGCAACCACGGTCAGATAGCGCTGGTCACCGCCGAGGATCGCCCCCAGTGTCGGGGCGGCCATCATGCTGTGCCAGTGCGCGTCGATCAGGCCCGGCATGAGCACTCGCCCGTCGCCCTCGATCACCTGGGTTCCCGGCTGGGTGGACAAACCCGGAGCAATACGCTCTATGCGATTGCCACGCACCAACACATCCTTCACGCCGGAAACGTGTCCGGAGATTCCGTCGAAAACACGCACATTGCGGAACAACACCGCAGGCTGATGTTCCGTTGCCGTCGCCATGTCGGCCGGCTGCGACCCGGAGCCTGCCGCGGGCACGGGAATATCGTGCGCCGTCGCAACTCCAGCCTGAGCAACAAGCGTGGCCATAACCAGGGAGAACCCCATGAACCATGATTTTTCACGCATTTTCATTTTCTCCAGCAGGCGACCAGCACAGCCAACCGTGTGCGGACACATCTTGTCCAGCACAGGTCAGGAATGATTCCTCGGAGCATCCTTGACGAATGAGCGTCCCGATTCGGCCAGACTACGCGCTCAACAGCATTACACGCAATTCCTTCATCCGGACATGGGACAAGGATGCATTGCTACCGCTTTTCGTCAGATCGGGCTGCGCCCGGACCGGACCAGAAGATCGCCGGTGATGTCCGCGACACGCACGGCACCTGTCAGCGTCATTGCCACGCGCATCTCCTTCTCCACCAGTGCGAGGAGATTCTCCACACCGGACTGGCCGGCGGCGGCCAGCGCATAAATGTACGCGCGACCCAGCAACACCGCATCGGCGCCCAAAGCGATCATGCGCACTACATCCAGCCCGCTGCGGATGCCGGAATCGGCCAGGACCGCCAGACTGCCTTTTACCGCATCGGCAATCGCCGGCAACGCCCGCGCAGTGGACAGGACGCCATCAAGCTGCCGCCCGCCGTGGTTCGAAACGACGATGCCGTCGGCGCCGAACCGGACCGCATCCTTCGCGTCCTCGGGATCCAGGATGCCCTTGACCACCATGGGTCCCTTCCAGAAGTCGCGGATCCACTCCAGGTCCTTCCACGAGATCGACGGATCGAAATTGGAACCCAGCCAGCCGATGTAATCCGAAAGTCCGGTCGGACTGCCGCGATAGCGTGAGATGTTGCCCAGGTCATGCGGACGTCCGCGCAGGCCCACATCCCACGTCCAGCGCGGATGGACGACCGCCTGCAGCATGCGGCGCAGCCCGGCGCGCGGGCCGCTCATGCCCGAATGCACATCCCGGTAGCGCGCCCCCGGCACCGGCATGTCGACGGTGAAAACCAGAGTCGAGCAACCGGCAGCCCGGGCGCGCTCCAGCGCGTTCTTCATGAAACCCCGGTCCTTCAATACGTACAACTGGAACCACACCGGGCGGTCGATGGCCGGCGCCACTTCCTCGATCGGGCAGACCGAAACGGTAGACAGCGTGAACGGTACGCCCCTGCCTGCCGCGGCCCGCGCCGCCTGGACTTCGCCGCGGCGCGCGTACATTCCCGTCAGACCCACCGGTCCCAGCACGACCGGCATCGCGAGCCGTTCGCCGAACAGGGTCGTCGAAAGATCCAGGCCCGACATGTCGCGCAGCACGCGTTGGCGAAGCAGCACCCCGGAAAGGTCCGACACGTTCCGGCCCAGCGTGTACTCGGCATAGGCGCCACCGTCGATGTAATGGAACAGGAACGGTGGCAGCCTGGCCTGCGCCGCGGCGCGATAATCCGTGGAGGCGGAAATGATCATGGCCCCGCGCCCCCCGGCCGGCGGCCCATCCCGGCATTCGGCGCCGTGCCGCACCGGGCGGCGCGGCGATCCGACCCATCACTTGCCGTCGAATTTTTCATACATGGCCACCACGCAGGCGCCTCCGAGTCCGATATTGTGCTGCAGCGCCAGGCGCGCGCCGGAGACCTGGCGCGCTTCGCAACGGCCGCGCAACTGGCTGACGATCTCATGGCATTGCGCGAGCCCCGTCGCTCCCAGCGGATGTCCCTTCGACAACAATCCGCCGGACGGATTCACCACCCAGCGTCCGCCGTAGGTGTTGTCGCCATCGACGATCATCCGCTCTGCGCCTCCGGGCGACACGAGTCCCAGCGCCTCGTAGCTGAGGACTTCGTTGGACGTGAAGCAGTCGTGCAACTCCACCAGTTGCACGTCTTCAGGGCCCGCGCCCGCGGCCCGATAGACCGCCTCGGAGGCCGCCCGCGTCATGCCGGCGCCCACCGCGGCGATCATGTCGCCATCCAGGCTTGCCGCCGTGTCGGTCGTCATCGCCTGCGCAATGAGCGCGACGTCGCGCTTCAACCCGCGCCTGCGGGCGCAGGCCTCCGAAACCAGGATCGCGGCGGCGGCGCCACAGGTGGGCGGACAGCATTGCAGCCGGGTCAACGGATCGAACAGAAGCGGGCTGGCCAACACCTCCTCGACCGTCAGCGGGTTGCGGAACACCGCCCTGGGATTGAGCGCGGCATGCTTCCTGGCCTTGACCGTGATGGCCGCCATGCTTTCCTTGCGCATCCCGTAGCGCGCCATGTAGTCGCGGGCGGCGCCGCCGAACAGGCGCAGCGCCAGCGGCGCATCGGATTCGCCATGCCTGCGCCGCGAAGCATCGAGGAACGGTTCGAGCGGCCCGGGCCGATCGGGGTATTTCTCGGCAATCGCGCCTGGCGGCATCTGCTCGAAGCCGACCGCGAGCACGCAATCATGGATGCCGGCCAGCACCGCCTCGCGCGCCAGCATCAACGCCGTCGATCCGCTGGCGCAGTTGTTGTTGACGTTGACCACCGGGATTCCGGTCATGCCCAGCGGGTACAGCGCCCGCTGGCCACTGGCGCTGTCCCCGTACACATGACCCGCATAGGCGCGGCCGATGTCGCCGTAATCGAGACCGGCATCGTGCAGCGCTTCGGTCACGGCCTCGGCGACCAGCCCGGTATAGGGCCGGCTGTTGCCTGGCGTGGCGAACGGCGTCATCCCCACGCCAGCCACGAAGACGCGATCAGCCATGTTGAATGCCCTCCTGATCGCCCGGTTGATCCGCGCCAGCCTGCGCATGCTGTTGACGCCGATCGATCAGTGCGAATCCATCGGCCACGGCCGATGGATGGTCGTCGCCATCGAACTCCCGCATCGCCGGCCAGCCTTGCAGCACGTCCTCGGGAGAGGCGACACGCGCTTCCGGGAACGACAGCACGCGCGAGCGTTCCCAGCGCAGCCGGGCGAAACAACCGCCTCCCGCTTCGAACAACTGGCCCGTGACCGGACACGATTCGCCGGCCAGCACCATGACCAACGGAACCACATGCTCCGGAGCCAGCCTGGACAGCATGTCCGCTGGCAGAACCGCTTCCGTCAGCCTCGATGCCGCGAGCGGAGCCACGGCATTGACCCGTATGCCCTTTTCCCGGCCTTCGATCGCCAGCGTCTGCACCAGCCCGAACAACCCGAGCTTCGCGGCAGCGTAGTTGGCCTGCCCGAAATTCCCGTGAACCCCCGCGATGGATGTCGTCATCAGCACGCGTCCCCAACCCTGCCCCCGGAGATGCGGCCAGGCCGCACGGGTTACCTCGAATGCGCCGTTGAGATGCACATCCTGGACATCCGCCCAGTCGTCGCGCCGCATCCTGTGGAACGCGGCATCACGCAGGAGGCCGGCGTTGTTGATGACGATGTCGACACGGCCGAAGCAAGCAAGCGCCGCCTCGACGATCCGCCCACCATGCTGGACGCTGTCCGTGCTGGCCATGGCGATGCCGCCCTTTTGCCGGATTTCCTCCACGACCCTGCGCGCGCCGCCGCCTTCCCCGGCATCGATATCGTTGACCACGACCTTCGCCCCGCGCTCCGCCAGGGCAAGCGCGTAACATCGCCCGAGTCCGTTCCCGGCGCCGGTGACGATCGCGACACGCCCATCGAACCTTATCTGCGTCATGACGCTGCGCCGGGATAGGTCAGTTGCGACAGATGGTCCGACAACACTGTCCACAATGGCTCTTCCTCGACCGGCAGGTCTTCCACGCGCCAGAAATGCCAGATTTCCTCGTGCCGCGCTTCCTGACCGGGCTGCAACAACTCCAGCGGACCCAACGTCTCCACTTCAAGGAAACCCGGCATGGTGAACACTTCGCAGTTGCACCCCGAATCCGCATAGCGGGCCTGCGGGTCGAACCCGAACGTCCTGACGACCAGCCAGCCGTGCACCCAGCAGGCGACCCATCGCTGGCGGTTCTGCACCCCCAGCTTGAACTTCTGTTCCACCGAAGGGTCTTCGCGCAACTGGATGAAGCGGCTGCCCCAGCTCACCCTTGGGTCGTCCATCCGCGTATAGCTCCAGAGCGTAAGCGTGCGCGCCGGATCCAGATACTCCGGATGCGGCAGACAAGGCTCCTGCGGCAGGATGGCCCGCGAGCCCGCCGCCATGAGGGTCATCGCCCAAGGCGCCAGTTCGATGGCCCAGGGATTCGCGTTGACGACGGAATGCGTCATCCTGACGCGACGCTCGCCGAGAAACTCCACGCCAATCGACTTCCTGATCCGGTTTTCGGGTTCCTCGCGTTGCAGGAAACGGGCGCCGGAGGGAAGCGGCTGGACCTGCACCGGACCGAAATCCGGCGCATAGCTGCGCGGATGGCTTTCCGGCGCCAGCCACAGGCGATGGCCGCCGAACAGCATGTATTCGTCGCCGCCGGTCGCCCCCAGTTGATCCTCGAATTCCTTGAACAGGTTGGGACCGCCCTCGAGGCTGCATTCGATGATCCTGGGACCGACATCGTTGGTGACGATGAAACGCAGACCATCCTGCTCCATGCGCGTGCAATGTTTCCAGCCCCGGTTTTCCAGTCCGACTATTTCCACACCCCCGCTCCCCGTGAAGACCCTTTCCGATCGGCGCGTCAGATGCCGTCCGGCACCGAGAACCTGCTCTGCAACGGCAATGCCTCCAGATCGGGCGTGAGTTCCAGCCCTTCCAGCCGGGTCGCAATATCCGGCATCGGCGGCAGCCTTTCCGAGGGCGTGCGCTCGTACCAGAACGCGCAGGCCGACCAGTCGTCCTCACGTTCGACCAGGCATCCGAGATACTGCTCCAACGACCGTGGCAGGTTGTCGCGGCTGACCGAAATCCCGATCTGCTGGATGCAGATGCGGATCGATTCCTGCCAGAGCACCGGATCGGCAAGATGCCATCGATACATCGATACCGGGCCGGTATCGGTCCTGCCGGCCGTCACCAGGCTCGCGCCGTGCATCGGGAATGCATTGGGCTGCAGCCCCCATGACAGTCCCACGTAATCCTCCGCGCCCGTTCCGGCGATGGTGGGGAAATCATCGTCGCCGTCGAGATAGATCTTCACCTCGCCCTCGCCCCACCAGTTGGGGTCCGTCGGACGCACGCCGATCACGGCGCCAAGATACCGCCCCTGCCCATGGCGCAACGGCAGCAGTTCGAAGTCCTGGCCCTTGCGGGTACGGACTTGCCGCCGGAACAAGGCATGCAGGTAGCCATCATCCTCGCCGATCTCGTCGCCAAGGGTGTAATCGATCTGGAAGAACACCGGCACGGAGATGCCGATCTCGTTGGTCAGCGTCACCCGTGCCCGCTTCGCGAATGGCATCGGCAACCAGATGTTGAGCGCCAGTCTGCCGCCGACCGAATGCACCGCGGAGGAATAAGCGGGCGATGCCCCATGCGCGAAGCCGAAGAAATCCCCGATCGGCGCCTCGACACTGGGGTACTCCTGATCGTCCCAATACATCCGGATCACCAGCCCGCGCATCGTGTCGACGACATCGTAGGTCGCGAGCCAGATATGCCGGAGCATCCCGGGGCCGGCGATATCGGCCAGTGCAACCGTCTCGCCCGACCCCAACATGCGCGCCGGCGCGCCCTTGCGCCCGACGCCGAGCGGGCTGGCCGCGCGTGCGCCGCCGCCGCGTCGTCCATCCGGGTTCTCGAAACTGATTGCGCGGCTCTCCAGGTGTTTCGGCAGCCGGTACAAGGCATTCATCGCGGTCCTCCCCGAACATCGCTGCGGCGTACTGCACCTGCGTCCGGATTGACGCGATCCGGTCCGGGGAGTAACGTCGCTTTATTCGCATATGAAATCAATATTCATATATGAACACAACGGCTGCGGTCTGTCCAGTCTGCACCATGCCGCCGGATCCTGCAGCACGACGCAGTCCGGACCGCAACCACGGCGGCACCTTCTTACCGGGACGGGAATCGAAAAGCCATGGCATCACTACCCTTTCAACCGGTCTTCACCGGGATCAGCGAACAGATCGCCATCCACGGCAAATTCAGAGGTCGTGATATCGCGCTGATCGAGGGCGCGCGGCAGGTCAGCTGGCGCGAATACAACGAACGTGCGAACCGTGTGGCGAACGCGCTCATCGCCCAAGGCGTACAACCTGGCGACCGCGTAGCGACGATGCTCGCGAATGGTATCTGGGCGCACGAGTTGCTGCTTGGCATCTGGCGCGCCGGAGCGGCGATGGTGCCGCTGTCGCCGTTGCTGTCCGACGAAAACCTGGCGACCATGCTGGCCGATTGCGGCCCGCGCCTGGTGTTCGCCAGCGACGCATACATCGACCGATGCCGGAACGCCGCGAACGGATGGCCGGTGTTCGGCAAGGAAGGATTCGACCGGCAACTCGACACGCTTCCGGACGCGCAGCCGCCTGGCATCGCGCCCGACCCGCTCGACCTGGCGGTCATCATCTATTCCTCCGGCACTACCGGCACACCGAAGGGCATCGCGCACAGCCACGAATCGCGGCTGAAATTCGGTGCCTACTTCGCTGCCGAATTCGGGTTCACGCCGCATGCGCGTGCATTGTCATGCGTGCCGATCCACTCCAACGGCGCCTGGCTGAGCTGGCTTCCCGCCAAGTGGATGGGCGCAACCACCATCGTGCTGCCCCAGTTCAGCGCCAACGACTACCTGCGCGCGGTCGAAGAACATGCCCCGACGCACGGGTTCGCCGTTCCGGCCATGGCACACGCGCTGCTCGCGCATCCGAGGATGGAAGAGATCGGTCTGCGTTGCTTCCGGACCCTGATCACCGCGGGTTCGGCGATGCCCGAGGCCATGAAACGGGAACTGCAGCGCCTGACCGGTCACCGGCTGCACGAACTGTGGGGACTGACCGAAGGCGTGGCCACCATCATCAATCCCATCGACATGCGCAGCCGCCCGGCCAGCGTGGGCCGGCCGATGCTCGGCTGCGACATCCGGCTGGTCGACCCGCAAGGCAACGATGTGACCGGAATATCCGCCGGTGAAATCGTCGGCCGTTCCGCGGCGATGATGAGCGGGTATTGGAACCGCCCGGATGCCAACGCGGACATCCTGTGGCAGCAGGCGGACGGCACGCCGTTCATGCGCACCGGCGACATCGGCGAGTTCGACGCCGACGGCTTCATGACCCTGCGCGGCAGGATCAAGGACATGATCGTGTCAGGGGGATTGAACGTCTATCCCATCGACATCGAGACGGAGCTGCTGCGGCACCCGGCGGTGCTGGATGTGTCGGTCGCCGGCATCGACCATCCGAAATGGGGCGAGGCGCCCATCGCCTTCGTCCGCCTGCATCCGCAACCCGAGATCGGGCCGCAGTCCCTGATGGACTGGGCGAATGCGAGGCTGGCCAAGCACCAGCGCCTGGCCGAGGTCCATGTGCTCGACGGCGATTTCCCGCGCAACACCATGGGCAAGGTCCTGAAACGCGAACTGGTCGAATCCTGCCGCCCGCGGGGACGCCACAATGCATGAACCGCGACCAGTACACGCCATGACATCCGGCCAGACCAACTACAGGTGGTACGCACTCACCTTGCTGTTCGTGATGTATGTCATCAACATCATCGATCGCCACATCATCAACATCCTGGTCGAACCCATCCAGGCGGACCTCGGGCTCAACGATACCCAGATCGGCTTCATCACCGGCCTGGCCTTCGCGTTCTTCTACACGGTGATGGGCGTTCCGCTGGCGATCCTGGCCGACCGCTGGAACAGGACCCGGCTGATCTGCCTGTGCTCGGCGCTATGGAGCCTGATGACCTCGGCAAGCGGCGTGGCCACCGGCTACGCCAGCATGGCCGCCACCCGGATGGGTGTCGGAATAGGCGAAGCCGGACTCACCCCGACCGCGAACTCGCTGATCGGCGACCTGTTTGCGCCGCGCAGCCGTGGCAAGGCGCTCGGGATCTACATCAGCGCCGTACCGGTGGGCACCATGCTCGCCGGCCTGGCGGGCGGATGGCTGGCCAGTTCGTGGGGATGGCGCCCGACCTTCGTCGTCCTCGGCATAACGGGACTGGCGCTGACCCTGCTGTTCTGGTTGACATTCCGGGAACCGGTGCGCGGGCGACTGGACGACGCCTCGTCGACTCCCGAGAAAGCCAGCTACTCCATCCTCGAGACCATCCGCCACCTCTACGGCAAGAAAAGCTGCCGCTATTTCTTCCCGGCATTCGCCATCGTCGGTTTCGTGGGCGCCGCGATCAACAACTGGACCCCCGCGTTCTTCATGCGCTCGCATGGCATGGACCTGATGCAGATGGCCGCCTCGGTGGGGCTGGTCTTCGGCATCGGCGGAGCGGCCGGGATGATCGCGGGCGGGTGGATGGCCGATGGCTTCGCGAACAGGAATCCGGCCTCCTACCTGCGCGTCCCGGCGCTGGCGGTGCTGCTGAGCCTGCCGCTGTACTTTGCCGCGTTCCTGGCCCAGAGCGCCAACCTGGCGATGCTCCTGCTGGTCGCACCCGTGACCGTCGCGGCGATCATCCTGCCGCCGGTGCTGACCCTGCTCCAGCGATTGACCAAGAACAACATGCGCGCGGTATCGGTCGCGGTGTTCCTGATCGTGGTGCACCTTGTCGGCATGGGCTTCGGTCCGCTGCTGGTGGGCGGCATCAGCGACGCCCTGCAATCGATCGCAGGCGCAAATTCGCTGCGTTACGCGCTGGTCTGCGTGATCCCGCTCAACCTGGTCGCCGCCTGGCTGTTCTGGCGCGGCGCGGCCCATGTCGATGCCGACATCGCATCCAGCCAACCAAGGGCATGACCGGACGGAATCCGGACGGATGCGGCCCGAATCCGGTCCGCCGCCGCCTGCTCAGTCGATGTCGCAGGGCACGACCCGCTGGCGCTGCATGCCCAACCCGTCGATCGACAGCTCCATCACGTCGCCGGGCCGCAGATACCTCGGAGGCTTCTGGCCCAGGCCAACGCCCGGCGGCGTTCCTGTCGAAATGATGTCGCCGGGCTCGAGCGTCATGAACCGGCTGAGGTAACTCACCAGATAAGGCACCTGGTACACCATGGTGGCGGTGCTGCCGTCCTGGTAACGGCGGCCATTGACGTCCAGCCACATGCCCAGCGCCTGCGCGTCGGCGACCTCGTCCCGTGTCGCCAGCCACGGGCCGAGCGGCGCGAAGGTGTCGCAACTCTTGCCTTTCACCCATTGGCCGGAACGCTCGAGCTGGAACTCGCGCTCGGACAGGTCGTTGATGACGCAGTATCCACCGACGTGCCGCATCGCATCGGATTCCTCGACGTAGCGCGCCCTGCGCCCGATGACCACCGCCAGTTCCACCTCCCAGTCGGTCTTGACCGACCCGCGCGGCAGGATCACGTCGTCGAAGGGCCCGCTGATCGCCGTGGTCGCCTTCATGAAGATCACCGGTTCCGGCGGTACGGCCATCCCGGATTCGGCGGCATGATCGGAGTAGTTAAGGCCGATGCAGACGATCTTTCCGACACCCGTTATGCACGGGCCAAGGCGCACGCCTTCGGCAACCACGGGCAAGGCATCGATGTCGAGCCCCTGCAGACCGGCCTGCATCTCCGCCGAAAAGATCCCGCCATCGATATCGGACACGATGCCACGCAGATCCCGTACACGGCCGTGCGCATCCACAATGCCGGGACGTTCATGCCCGGCCTCGCCATGACGAACGAATTTCAATGCTGTTCTCCCGATGAATGCTGATGCCGGCCGAAGCGGACCGGACAGGCCCGCTCGCCGATCAATTTGTCCAGCCGCCGTCGATGACGTGCAGCGCCCCGGTGGTGAAGGCCGCCTCGTCGCTCGCCAGATAGGCGACCAGCGCGGCCACCTCCGTGGCCTCGCCCAGCCTGCCGACCGGCTGGCGCTGCACGAATGCCCGCCAGTTCGCCTCGGAATCGCCGGGCAGCGCCGCGATCCGCTGTTCCAGCGACGGCGTGCGGATGGTCCCCGGGCACACCGCGTTGCAACGGATGCCCTTGTCGACGAAGTCCGCGGCGATCGCCTTGGTCAACCCGATTACCGCGGCCTTGGTCGTACCGTAGGCGAAGCGATTGGGCACACCGGCGATGCTCGAGGCGACCGACGACATGTTGATGATGACCCCACCGCCACGGGACACCATCGCTCCGAGGACAGCGCGACAGACGCGGTACATCGAATCGACGTTGAGCGTGAACGACCTGCGCCATGCCTCATCGTCGCAATCGAGGATGGTGCCGTGGTGCACGTAACCGACACAGTTGAATACCACCTCGAACGCATGCTCACGGCCCAGCGCATCCACGGCGACGGCATCGGTCACGTCCAGGCGATGCGCCCGGATGCCGGCATGCTCCTCGGCAAGTGCAGCCAGCGGATCCCCGGCGATGTCCACCGCCAGCACCTCCGCGCCTTCGCGCGCGAAGCGCAGCGCCGTTTCCCGGCCAATGCCCTGCGCGGCAGCGGTCACCAGGCACTTCTTTCCCTTCAATCGCTGTTCCAGCATCTGCATCTCTCCACCCTCAACCCGGCCGACGCCGGTACGCGGCCTGCTCACAGGCCATAGAAGCGAACCGCATTGCCTCCGAAGACCGCGTCCGCGTCATCGGACGGAATGCCCGCCAGCAACGACCGGGAGAACCGCAGCCAGTCGGCATAGTCAGAATGCATTTCGAGTACCGGCCAATCGCTGCCCCACACCACGCGTTGCGCGCCGAATTCGTCCAGCACCAGCTCGACATACGGACGCACGGCATCGACGGGCTGACCCTCGCCAAGCTGCGTCAACAGTCCTGAAAGCTTGCAACTGGCGCCGGTGTGGCGCGCGATATTCCGCATCCCATGGGCCCAGGCATCGAAGCGGCCATGGGCGATGTCCGGCTTCGCGCAATGGTCGATCACCGTGCGCAGGCCCGGATTGCGTTCCAGCCGCGCAAGCAGGGCCGTCAGATGCCGCGGGTGCACCAGCGCATCGAACGTCATGCCCGCGGACTCCAGCGCAGCGAACGCGGCGTCCACCCCGCGCGACGACACCCAGCCATCCTCGGGGATGTCCTGGATCATCGGGCGGATGCCTTTCAGGACACTGCCCGCAGCGTCCCTCAACGCGAAAATGCGATCCGACGCATCCGCAGCCGCCATGTCCGTCCATCCCACAATGCCCGCAACCGAAGGTGTGTCATGAGCGACCTCGACGAGATAGCGCGTCTCCGCTTCGGTCGCCGCGGCCTGCACGAGCACGGTCCTGTCGATACCAGCCTGCGCCAGCCTGGGGGCCAGATCGTCCGGCAGGAAATCGCGGCAGAGCGGTCCCAGGGCGGGCGTCAGCCAGTCGTAGTCACCGCGATCCAGGCGCCAGTAATGTTGGTGTGCGTCAACGATCACCGCATCGCTCCGGTTGCCAACGCATGCCTTCCCGACGGTACCGGCGCGGCGGCGGCGATCAGTTCCTCGTTCCTGAGATCCGACCACAGGCCGGCGGGAATCGGTTCGCGGTAATGGGCCATGCCCGCCGCGAATTCCTCCGGACTCGTCGCGCCGGGAATCACGCTGGCGACCTGCGGATGAGCAAGCGGGAACTGCAGCGCTGCCGCGGCCAGCGACACGCCATGCGAGTCGCACACCTGCTGCAGCCTGCGCACTCTTTCGATCACCCCCGACGGAGCGGGCGCGTAGTCGTACCGGCCTCCGCCATCGGCGCTCACGCCGGTGGCGAGGATGCCGGAGTTGTAGATGCCGCCCAGCACCAACCCAATGCCGCGCCTCTCGCACTCGGGCATGAAACGCTCCAGCGCGCCCTGTTCCAGCAACGTGTAGCGGCCGGCCAGCAGGAAACAATCGAAATCGGCGCGCGCCATGAACTCCTCGCACACCTGCCACTCGTTCACGCCCAGGCCGATCGCCTTGATCCGTCCTTCGGCGCGCAGGCGTTCGAGCGCGCGGTAGCCGCCGTCCCAGAACGCAGCGCCCTGCGCGTGGCATGCATCTCCGTGCGTTGCACGCCCGATGTCATGCACCAGCAGGATATCGATGGCCGGCAAGTTCATGCGCTGCATGCTGTCATCGAACGAGCGCATCACGCCGTCGTAGGAGTAATCGAAGTACGGATCGAACGGCAGGCCGCCCGCGAATCCATGGCGGACCTGGTCCAATGGCGCCCCATCCCTGGGCCGCAGCAATCGTCCGACCTTGGTCGATGCAATCCATGCGTCCCCATCGCGCGCATGCCGGCGCAAGGCATCGCCGACCCGTCGTTCGCTCAGTCCGAAACCGTAGTACGGCGCGGTATCGACATAGCGCACGCCCGCATGCCAGGCCATGTCGAGCGCCTCCCCTGCGATGCGATCGTCGACAGGTGCGTAGAGGTTGCCTATTCCCGCCGCGCCGAAGCCGAGCTCGGTCAATCGCAACGACGTGCGGCCCAACCTGCGCAACCCGATCGCTTCGTCAACCATGGCGCACCGCATCCCGCCCTGCCACCGCACGCCAACGCCAGCCGGTTGCACGCCGCGAAATCACTCCGCCACCACCGGTTCGCGCCATTCGGCGCCTTGCGGATATTCGTACCGGTCCAGCGACGTGTCGAGCATCCTGATGCTGAAACCCGCCTGCGCCGGCACGGCGTAGCAGCCATCGCGGATCACGCATGGGTCCTCGAAGTGTTCATGCAAATGATCCACGTACTCGACCACCCGGCCCTCCAGACTGGCCGACAGCATGACGTAATCGATCATCGAATAATGCTGGACGTACTCGCACAGGCCAACGCCCCCCGCATGCGGCCAGACCGGCTTGCCGAATTTTGCGGCGACCAGCCCCACGCTGAGCATTTCGCTCAGCCCCCCCATGCGGCATGCATCGACCTGGACCACATCCAGCGCACCCGATTCGATGAACTGCTTGAACACGATCCGGTTCTGGCAATGCTCGCCGGAAGCCACCCCGATACCGTCCAGCGC
Organism: uncultured Pseudoxanthomonas sp.; assembly: GCA_964562135.1. Classification (GTDB taxonomy): domain Bacteria; phylum Pseudomonadota; class Gammaproteobacteria; order Xanthomonadales; family Xanthomonadaceae; genus Pseudoxanthomonas_A. Next base: position 58,182 of record CAZLSG010000002.1, read on the forward strand.
ACGCTTGATCTTGAGGTGGCCGAGCACGTCGTCCGGACTGGTCGGCTCCTCGATGAAGGCCGGCCTGTACTCGCGCAGGCTGTTCACCCAGGCAATCGCCTCGTCCACCTCCCAGGTCTGGTTGGCATCGATCATGATGCGCACGTCTTCGCCGACCGTCTCGCGCGCAATACGGATGCGACGGATGTCGTCATCCAGGTTCTCGCCGACCTTGAGCTTGATGGTGCGGAAGCCCTGGTCGATCGCCTCTTTGCACAGCGCCCTCAGCTTGTCGTCATCGTAGCCCAGCCAGCCGGCCGACGTGGTGTAGGCCGGGTAGCCCTTCGCCTGCAGATGCGCGATCCGCCCGGCCTTCGTCGATGCGTTGGCGCGCACGATCGCAAGCGCTTCCTCCCTCGTCAGTACGTCGCTCAGGTAGCGCAGGTCCACGCTGTCCACGAACTGCTCCGGCGAAAGGTCGCACGCAAGCCGCCAGACGGGCTTTTCTTCGCGCCGCGCCCACAGGTCCCAGACGGCATTCACGATGCAGCCGGCCGCCATGTGCACGACGCCCTTTTCCGGCCCCAGCCAGCGCAGCTGGCTGTCCGAGCGCATGTGCTCGCAAAACGCGCCCATGTTCCCGGTGATGCCTTCCAGGCTCCTGCCCACGACCAGGTGGCGCATCGCCTCCACCGCCCCGCAGCAGAGATCGTTGCCGCGGCCGATGGTGAAGATCAGGCCGTAGCCGCGGCTTCCGTCCGCGCACTCGAGCTGCAGGTATGCCGCGGAGTAATCCGGGTCCTTGTTGGTCGCGTCCGAGCCCACGAACGTGCGCGAGGTCGGGAAGCGGATATCGCGTACGCGCAGATCCGTGATTGTACTGTCCATTGCCCCTGTGGCCCCAGTTTAACGTCATATATAAAATTAATTACTATATGTAAAAATGTCAACCGTGACGGATCGTGCGGCGTGGACGTATCATTTCCACCATGGCCCGGGGGACGGGCCCTTTCCCCGAGGAGCCAAGCCGGATGGCCGCAAGAGCAGCGAAGAAGACGACAACACGCCGGCAGTACTCTGCCCCTGCGCTCGAAAAAGGGCTGGACATCCTCGAACTGCTATCGGGCGAAGAGTCCGGCCTGACCCTGTCGGGCATCGCGAACCGCCTCAACAGGTCCGTCAGCGAACTGTTCCGCATGCTGGTGGTGCTGGAGCAGCGCGGCTACATCCACATGCCTGGAAATTCGGACAAGTACGCGGCCACGCTGAAGCTGTTCGAGCTTGCACATCGCTTCCGGCCGGTGCAGCGGCTGACCGTGGTCGCCGGCCCGCTCATGCGGGACCTGAGCTACCGTTGCGAGCAATCTTGCCACCTGGTGATCTACTACGAAGGCAAGGGCCACGTCGTCGCCCAGCAGGATTCGCCCTCTGAGCGCATCCTCAGCGTCCGCCTCGGCGCCGAGGCGCCCCTGCTCGATAGTTGCTCGGGGCACCTGATCCTGGCCTACGCCACGAAGCCGGAGCGGGCGGCGATGATCGACCGCATCCCCAAGTACCACCGCCGCCCGGCCCGCGCCGAGCTGGACAGGATCGTCGACCGCGTCCTGAAACAGGGCTTCGAACTGATCGACAGCGCCCAGATCGGCAACGTCCGCGATATCGGCTACCCGGTGTTCGACCACACCGGCCATCTCATCGCCGCCTTGGTTGTTCCGTTCTTTTCGTATCTGGACGACTCGCACCCGGTCGACATCGACAGCGCACAGGCCATGACCGCGAACGCCGCGCGCCTCATATCGCGGGCGATGGGGCACGTGCCCGAAGCGGCTTGATGAAAGGCATGCAGGCCAGCACGAGGGCCAGCAGGACCGCGAGAATCTGGAACATTGCCCGGTAGCTGCCGGAGGTGTCGTACAGCCACCCGGACAGCACCGGCACCAGCGACGACACGCCAACGGCGACCAGGATCAGGCTGCCCGTCGCGCGCCCGTAGACCCGCAAATCGAACAGGCTGCCGATCAGCGCGCCGATGAACGGGGTCACCCCTCCGCCCACCGCCGCCGCGATCGACGTCGCCACCACCAATCCGCGGTAGTCCTGCGCGTAGGCGTAGATGATCAGCGCCAGCATGCTCATCGAGACGATGCCCGCGAACACAACGCGAATATCCAGCAGATCGCACATTCGCCCGATCAGCGGACTGGTCACTATGCCGACGAACGCAAACAGCGACAGGAGCATCGCGCCACGCTCGAGCGGCTCGCCCAGATCGGTGGCGAAGATCGACAGGTTGGTCAACACCGCGCTGAACACGGCAATGACCAAGCCGACGCCGATCGCCGCGAGCCAGAAGTTCGTGTCGCGCAAGACGGTCCACAGGGAGGCGTCGCCGCTCACTTCTTCTGACGGAAGCGCATCCGTGCCGGTCACTGGCCGGCCGTCGGGATACTGGCCACAATCCTCGGGGCGATCGATCACGGCCCAGTACATCAGCGCGGAAATCGTGACCAGCGCGAACAGCCCGACCAGTTGCATCGCCGCCTGCCAACCGATGCGCTCGATCAGGAGCGCCACCACCGGCGGAAGCGTGAAGCCACCAAGCTGGCTGCCCAACGCGGCAATGCCCATCGCAAAACCGCGCTTGCGGACGAACCAGCGCGACAGCAGCAGCGGGGAGAACAATGTGGTCAGTCCCGCCGATCCGATGGAGATCAAAAGGGTGAAACCCACCACGAATCCCCATACGCTCGGCACCAGCGGAATCAGCATGAAGCCCAGACCCATCGCGGTGGCGCAGGCGATCATGGTCCAGCGCAACCGGCGGCAGTCCATCAGCGCACCCAGCTTCGGCCCGACCAGGGCGGACACCACCGCGTGCCCGGTCGCGGCCAGCATCACGGTCGCGCGCTTGGCCTCGAATGCCCTCTCCACCTCTCCGGCGAAGATGCTGTAGAGATATATCGTGATGCCGCCGGCGATCGCCTGGACGATCAGGCAAACCAGCGTCATGCGCCATCCATAGAACTTGGCTTGCGGCATTCAACAGCTCCGATGGATGGCCCCCGCGGCGCTACAGCCGGGCGTTGGGCAAAGCGGATTCGAAACTACAACGTGTTCTCGGTCACGAAGCCGGCCTGCAGCGGCAGCCCTTCCAGGTTTTCCTCCAGTTCCAGGTCGCGCAGGCGTTCTTCCAGCGACGGATAGGCAGGCAACCCGGCGCTGGGTGTCGGTTCGTACCAGAACGTGCAGCACGACCAATCGTCCTGGCGCTCGCGCAGGCAGTCCAGATATTGCCCGAACGAGCGCGGCGCCGTGGCCGGGGTGATCTCCACGCCGATCTGCTGGATCGCCACCCGCACGGACTCATGCCAATAAACCGGATCGGGCAGATGCCAGCGATACATCGACACCGGCCCCGCCATGTTCGGCGCGAGCCCTTTGCTCACCAGACTGGCGCCGTGATACGGGAAGGGCGTCTGCTGCACGCACCACCCCAGGCCGACGTAGTCTTCCGAACCGGTCCCGACGATCGTGGGAAACGCCTCATCGCCATCGATGAAGAACTTGGCCTCGCCCTCTCCCCACCAATGCGGCCCTTGTGGCCGCACGCCGATCACGCTGCCGATGTAACGGCCCTTGCCCTGGCGTAGCGGCAACAGCTCGAAATCGCTTCTGGCCACCGTCGGGTTTTCCCTGCGGAACAGGGCATGCAGCCTGCCCACGCCGGGCTTGAGCGGATCGCCGACGGTGAAGTCGACCTGGTAGAAGAAAAGCGCCGGGATCCTGAGCTCATTGGTGACGGTGATGCGCGCATGCCGCAGGAAGGGCATCGGCAACCAGATGTTGAACGCGCCCTTCTCGCCCACCGAATGCACCGCGGATGCATAAGGGGGCGACTTGCCGTGCGCGAAACCGAAGAAGTCGCCCAACGGCGCCTCCACACTGGGATGTTCCTGTCCTTCCCAGTAGATTCGCACCGTCAACCCGCGCAGCAGATCGGCGACGTCGTACGTGGCCACCCAGATATGCCGGATCACGCCCGGGCCGTCGATGGCGGCGATTTCCACGGTTTCCCCGGCGGGGATCATCGTGGCCGGTGCGCCCTTGCGCCCCGGACCCAGCGGACTGCTGGCCCGCCCACCCTTGCCGGGCTCTCCGGAAGGATTTTCATGAGTGATCGAACGGCTGTGAACTCCAGCCGGGATATCGAATACCGCCACCACGCCCTCCCTCACCGCAGCACTCCACAAGGCCCCATCATCGGACGCTACAGCCCGGCTTGCCAACCACCACCGGTGGCCCGACAAGTGACTGGTAGGCCAGCGTCCGGAACTTCACGTGCAGGGACGGATCCATGGCCGGTCGCAATTGCGCAAGCACAATCATCACCGTGCGCTCTTCCGGATCCACCCAGAAATGGGTGAAGTAAGCGCCGGAAAACCCGTACGAACCGGACGAACCGAACATGCCGGCTTCTCCCGGATCGAGCATGATCGCCACGCCCAGGCCGAACCCCATCCCCGGGCGGGGCGCGAAATCCGTGGCGAACAACTGACCGACATGGTTGGCCGTCATCAATTCGATCGCTTGCCTGGACAGGATGCGCACGCCATCGACTTCGCCATCGTTCAACATCATCTCCAGGAAACGCCCGTAATCGGCGGCCGTGCTCACCACCCCCGCTCCACCGGAGAACACTTTCCTGGGGCCATCGACGAAATGCCCCTGACCATCCAGAGGATCCGGACCGTCGGCGCGCCGGAGTCCTTCCGGGCCTGCCGCATAGACCGCCGACATCCTCTCCGCATCGGCGGGCGGAACATAGAAGTGCGTGTCCCTGAGCCCAAGCGGCTCAAACAGGCGCTCGCGGAGGAATGCATCCAGCGACATCCCGGACACCTGCTCGATCACGACGCCGAGGATGTCGGTGCTGTGGCCATAGACGAAGCGTTCACCGGGTTGCGCATCCAGCGGCAGCGTCGCCATCCTCTCCACCAGCCCCGCCATCGATTCGTCGCGCTCAAGGTAATAACCACCGAACAGGCCCGCTTCCTTCCACAAGGCGCCACTCTGGCCGTACCCATAAGGAATGCCCGAGGTGTGCGTCATGAGGTCGCGGATCGTGATCGGACGCCGGGCGGGCTCCAAGCGCATTTCACCCCCCGGCGCATCCACCACCGCGACCTCCGGGCCGGCAAAGGCCGGCAAGTACTTTGCCAACGGATCCTCCAGCGCCAGCCTTCCCTCCTCGACCAGCGCCATCGCCGCCACGCTGGTCATCAGCTTGGTCATCGATGCCATGCGGAACAGCGTGTCAGGCGCCATTGCGCGCCCGGCCTCGATATCGGCCATGCCGTATCCGCGCAGATGCACGACCCGGCCACCACGGGCCACATAGGCGACGATGCCGGCCGCCTTCTGCTCGTCAACATAGGCCTGCATCGCAGTATCCAGCCTGCCCAATCTTCCGCTGGACACGCCAACGGCCTCCGGAGCCACCATGCACACACCGGCAACCGATGGCGCACCCGGGATCAGCAGCAACGCCAGACCCGCCAGCACGCCCTGGCATGCCGTTCTCATGAACATGCTCCGCCCCCTCGTCAGAACGAAAGATCGAGCCGCAGCATGATCTGGCGCGGTTGATTGGTGGATATCACATCGGTGACGTTGACCAGACTGAAACCGAAGATTGCCGCGCTTTCATCCATGATGTTCTTGGCAACCAGGCTGATCCTGGGCTGCATCTTCATCTCGGTGTTCTGCACGCCGAATGCCAGGTCGAACGTGCCGAAAGCATCCAGGGGAACCGTGTTGATCAGATTGTTCGTCGAACTTCCCCGATAAGAATAGGTGAGCGACCCGTCGATCCACAGCGGACCCTGCCAGCGCTGGTAACGGAGCTGTGCGGCACCCGTCAGGCGCGGGGACTGCGGCAGGCGCGTACCCGAGGCAACCGGGCCGAACTCGCCAGACTGGAAGAACTCCGCAGTCCTGGCATTCTGGTAGCTGGCATTGACCATCACGGTCCAGTGATCGCCCACCAATGCGCTTACGGCACCTTCCAGGCCCTTCACTTCGGCAGCGCCGACGTTGTCCACAAACGCATAGATGCCTGCGCGTTGCAGTATCTGCAGGTTGTTCCAGTCGATGTAGAACGCGGTGAAATCCGCGGTCACCCGGTTGTCAGCCCAGTTCGTCCGCACTCCGATCTCGTAATTGTTTATTTCGTCCGATCCGTACGTGAACGGTACCGGCACCTCCGGCTCCAGCGTGAATCCGTTGATTCCGCCAAACCGGAATCCCTGCGCATAACTGCCGATCACGGTCACGTTGTCGCTGGCGAACCAGCGCAATGCCGCCTTCGGGTTGAATCCGGTTTCCTCCAGCGTCTGGAACGTGCCGTAGTTGGGAATGAACTCGACGCCGTCCGGAATGCCCGGCGGGTTCAGCGACGAGTAGGCGAAATCCATGAAGTTCCCGCCGCGGGTCCACTGATCGAAGTATCTTCCGCCCAGGTTCAGCTCGAACTTTTCGCCCAGCCGGCGCGTCAGGTCGAAATAGAACGCCTTCTCCCTGGCCCCGATGGTCGCACCGCCTCCCTGCTTGATGATGTGGGTGGGGAATGTCAGGTCGAGCGCCACTGGCCGCGTCTGGTCGGAATCCATGTAGAACAGGCCTGCCGTGTAGTCCCAGCCACCCAGCAATCCATCTCCCGCACTGGGCTCGTTGGAGACGATGCGCAACTCATGCGTGGTCTGATCCGTGGCCTCCAGGAAGTTCTGGCCTACTGTAATCCCCGTCCCCACCAGCCCGAGGAACTGGGTGACGTCGTTGTACTGGTCGCGGTCCTTCTTGAGCCGGTTGCTTTCGAAGACCAGACTCGAGCGACCGAGATCCCAGGTCGCGCTCAAGCCGTACAGGTCAACGTTCGAGTCCTCGTAATCGTCGAGCATCAGCTTGGTGCGGACGCGCGCCGGCACCCTGCCGTCGACATAATTGAACCCGCCGAGTTCGCCGGTATATTTCAGGTATTGACCCGTCAGGTTGAACGATTCGGTCGCCTGCCAGGAGGCAATCACCCGTGCCTGTTCGGTCCTGAAATCGTTGATGTCCTTTTCACCGGTGAGGGCGTTGTCCAGGAAGCCCGCCATGTCGCGCACGCTGCCGGCGAAACGAACAGCGAACGTATCGCTGACCGGCATGTTGAGCATGAGCGCGTATTCGGAATTCAGGCCTCCGCTGGAGGCCGTCTGGCCGATGCCCATGGATGCGGCCCCGTGGAAGCCGTCGTATTCGGGCATGTTCGGCACGTAACGGATCGCGCCCGCCAGCGCGGAGCCGCCGAACAGAGTGCCTTGTGGCCCCTTCAGCACCTCGATCGAAGACATGTCGAACATGTCCAGATCCGGCTCCACGCCCATGATCGAGGAGTTCGTCAGCGGCACGTTGCCGTAAAAGCGGCCGACCGTGCGCGGACCGACGCCACGCGAATCGTTGGTGATGCCGCGGACGATGATCGACGAACTCGATGGCGTGAAGCCCGCCTCGAACGTGACGCCCGGCGACAGCTTCAGCACATCTTCCACGCCGTTGTAGCCAAGCTCCTTCAGGCGGTCCCCGGTGAAAGCATCGATGCTGGTCGGGATTTCACGCACCGACTCCGAACGCCTTCGCGCCGTCACCACGACCTGGTCGAGAGTCACGGCCGCATTCGCGCTCGTCGTGCCCTCCTCTTTACCGGGCCTGGAGTCTTCATCCTGGTCCGCTTGCGCGGATGCCATGGCTGCCGGAGCGGCTGCGCTCCCCCACAGCACCATTACTGCGGACATCCCCAACCATAGCCTGTTCTGCCTGCTGCTCATTGTTCCCCCTCCCGGTTTTGTGTTGTTCGAAATCAGCGATCCATGCAGACAAACCAACATGCCATGACGCCGAATAGTCACACTATATTTAAAACATATATTTATATGTAAAAAATATAGACCTGGCTCACCGGGTTGTCAACCAGTCGAATCCGTGCCCGCACGTCATGTGCAGAGGCCTTATAAAGCTCCATAAATTCAATGACTTATTTGGAAATAAGCTCGGACGGCATGATTCGCACGCGCTATCGGCACCATGGCGGCACCCCGCGCATCCTTCAGCAGGCAACGCTGGTCTAACCCGGCACCTCATTCAGCACAGTGCGCGCCGTTGCCCGGAGTCCGTGTCCAGTCGTGCTGTCATCGAAGCCAAATGCGCGGAGGGCAGCATTGATCGTGTTCCCGGACATGGGCCTTGCGACACCGCGGACGCCGGAAGACACAAACGCTCTTCAGCCTGGCCAGCGGTATAGGGTTCAGTCAGGATCTCCACGACCTGAACGGATAGAGGCACGATTCCAGGCGCCACACCTTCGTGCCAGCCAGCCGAACCTCAATGCACAGGCCACTCGCATCGGCAATCCGATACGAGGATTCCCTCGGCTTGAGCGCACGGAGTTCGGTGTCCGTCAGGATGCGAGTCAGGACAGCCCGATGCCATCCAATGACACACAGGCCGACTCACCTTTCCATCGGGTGCAAGCGGATGTAGACGGACACGGACGGACGGTCTAACTAACGCAAATCACCCGGGTTATTTCTGCATTTTCCGAACGCCGGCAGACGTCTGCAGACGTCTATTTGGTAGCCCACCAGCAACCGAAATGTTGCTGTAGGCCATTGTTTTTATTTGACATCAAGAAGATTGGATCGGAGCATTACTCGCAATCTTACTCACTTTCACCGAGTTGCCCTCAGTCGATAGCCCAGCCTGTTCAATCTACCTTTAGGGCGCGCCAATCTTCTCCTTTAGCTTTTCCAGAAAGTCAGCTCACATTGGTCAAGGAATGAGTAATGCCTAGCTATGGGTGATACCTACTTGGAATCGGAGCTTCTCTTCTTCGCGGCTTTTCTGGTAGCGGTACGCTTGGCCGGCGCCTTCGCTTGCACCTTCTCTGACTGCCTCACTTTGTGCACCCTTGGAGAGGCTTGGCTTTCTCTGACGAAAACAGATCTCCAAATTTTTTCGCCATTAAGCTCTGCGGTGAAGACACAGGTCTTCTCAAATTCAATTCCCTCTATTTGGAGGGCACCCACCAGCTGCCCCTCGCAGAAGCCAAGCTCCTCCCGAACTGCGGCGGCCTTGTCCACAAGGCCCGCCGCCTTAGCAGCTATTTCAATACTCGGTAGCGGTGGAAAACTATGCCGCGCATCCCGCCCACCATCCACGGAATAGTTGACCGAAAGGTCATAGCTAGACAGGTCAGCCCCCATGGCTCCACGCACGAATGCGACCGTAGTCACATGAATCGGGCCAGGATCTTTGATGATCACAAGCGGCGCATAAAGCCTAATAAGCGAAAACTGCCCAGATTCTTCTCGGCTCAGTTCATCACAGAACAAGACCGTGAATCTCACATCAGGCATTGCCGCAATCCTCTTCCATGCAACCACCACATGCGGCTGCGAAGACATCCTTTTGATCGACCCCCAATACTGCGGCAATTCGCTTGAGCGTTGATACCCTCATATCCGCCCTGCCGTTCTCCCAACGAGACATCTGGCCCTGATTAACACCCATTGCAGTAGCCAGCGCGCTTTGTGAGAACCCCCTGCTCAACCTAAGCGCACGGAGTGATTCCGTTGGATTGCTATAGAGATGTTCTCCAGCCCATTTTCTTGCCTCGGCAACACTTTCGGAATCACTCCGCTCCAATGCAACCACCTCAGCCTCGACGTCGGCAAAGTCGTCTTCAGACGAAAGCTGATTGATGCTATAAAACCATGCACGTGACCGAACACCACTGAAAGTGGAAGTTCGTGCTGCACGAACACGGGAAGCACGGTCAACCGTACTTCTCTGAGAACCTATCGTAGTCGCTAGCGATTCGCTTTCCCAAATCGTCTTCGGTTGCATAGTTCCACCTACGAGGAGCTGCCGCGAGAATGATGATCAGCCGAGATGGCTCGAACACTGCATAAATGAAACGGACACTATGTCCCTTTCGTTCCAGGTCATAGAATTTGAGACGTAGCAATTTTCTTCGCGGATCACCCCGAAAATATTTGGCGACACTAACGACATCAAAGAAATCTCCAGCTTCAGGGATGCCCTGCTCCGCCAGCAAAACGAGTTTTCTTTGGTCATCTTTTAGCTCTTGAATCAGAACCCAGAATGCGGTCGCCACATCTCGATGAAGCACTGACAGGTCAGCCTCTTTAACGATCTTGGCCACTTCTAGCCTATAAGGGCGAGGAGGCAATCGTATCCTAGTCATGCTTTATAAGTCATAACGCGGATCGCGCCAAGCACCAGCTTCGCGATGCAGCAGCGTGGATATCCTGGAAAACGCGATGGTCCTCACGCATACTCCTTTGGCAGACAGTCTCATCAACCTCCGAGACTATCCATCTCGCTCCCTCTAATAGCACTCCTCCAAGGGGACTATCTCAGGGCCTTATCGCACCCGCAACAGGGGTGGTGATTGCCGCCGGGGGCACCCCTCCCCCTTACCACAGCCCCTCAACCATCTTCTAACGGTGATCCCCACCTCTAGTGGATACAACCCCCTAGGACACCCCTTACCCATAGACCCTGATCATCGCACCCTGTCTCACCGCGTGATGAAACAGCAGCCAACCGACCTGCTAAGCAGTCCAGCAGGTTTCGAACCCCTCGCTCTCCACCATCTGGAGCGGCTTGACATCAACGTCTACAGCCGTCCCCACTGAACAGTCCCATCCTGCTGACCGCATCCACCGCGTGCCGCACTCGGGACACATCAGCGGTGCAGTCATCCTCGATCGCCTACTGAGCCTTGGCCTGAGCACCGAAGTAGCTCGGATCCAGCGCCTCAATTTCTTTGCGATGCCTGAGGCAATCATTCGGGATCGGCGGCTCACGCCTAATCCAGTTAGGCAACACCGGATCCATAAGGACCAACACCGATGGCATCAAGACCCCGATTGCACCATGTGTCATCCGAGTAGGGCCCGTGACCCACTGATGCGCCCCACAAGCCTCCTTTAAGCGCATCTCCAGCTCAATTGGCACTGACCTATTCCGCGATCCAGCTACTCGCATCACTTCGCTATCTTGTACTACTTTCAGCGTTTCAATGGCCAGTTTCTGGTCTTCCGCGTATTGCGCAATCCGTCCATTTGATCCGGCTACAAAAAGACCATAACCAACTACCAGAATCACCACCCCCAGAATGCCGCTAAACCAAGAAAGTTCAAAAACAGGCTGTACCCAAAGTGCCACGGCCACAACGGCTAAGAACCATCCAAATGCATTCCCTGCTGCCCCATGACACAAGAAGTAGGGCGCGCCCACAACACCGGCTAGCAATAAGCACATGGTCAGCACACAACGGATACAACCGATGAGGTTTCCGCACCACATCCACTTATGGTCCTGAGAAGACGATTGGCGTTCTGTCATCACTCTTAATCTTTTCCGCCTGCCAGCGATCAACGATACCGCTTGTTCCCGCCCGATGTGATGCAATACCTGCCACCTCTCGGCCCTGTGCAGTTGCGGGAACCCGAACAGGGACAGCCTGATGTGGGGGAATAGCTCTGCCTGGCAGGAGCGGTATAGCTTTGCCTCTGCGGGGTGACTGTGTAGCCGCTGCCACTTCGCTCCCAGCACCTGGCACCCGTGCACAAGAGATCAGCCGACACCCAGCGCCGGCTGTGCCGCTCATCAGAAACCATTGCCCAATTGCCGCTCTGCTGGTGGACCACCACAGCAGCACTACGAGGCAAGGTCCCCACCACTGAGCCGGATGGTGCGCTGCGAACGTTCAACGAGTCGGTATTGACGTATCGGATATCCACGTCGCTGGCCTGAACAAGGCCAACCACGAACAGCCCGACAAGAAGTCCCCACTTCTTCATAGCCCCCTCCCTGCGTCCAGCAATCGCTAGCCTCCCCAAGCCGCTGGTCGTAGCGTACATGCATGAACCATGCAATGGCATCCCCCATCAATCCGGCGCCACAGCAAACCATCTGTCGGAGAACACGGGAAGGCATGTGAATCAGAACCCTATCCCAACAGAGGTTTTATCTTAACTCCTGTCAGAATTTTCTTACATGGCCACGCACATATAACTGACAGACGACACCGCGAGGGATCGCCACACTGGCTTTTCATCAGCATGCGATTCCCATGGAGAAATCGTTGACCATGAACCAACAGAATGGACAGCCAGTGGACGAAACAAAGCCCGAGCCTGAGAAAGCACAGAGTGCTCCTCCTTCTCCTCCTGGAAGGAGCAAGCTCCTTGAGGCGACGCTTGAGCTTGGGCGGAACTGGGCGCTGGCTACTGCTCTTGCAGCGTTTTCCATCGCCACCCTAGGCTCAGAGGCTGTCCATGGCGTGTTACTACACAAGAACGCAATTGCCACTGGTGGGGTCGCGGTGGCTATGGGATGGTTCTATCTGTCCATTGTGAGAGCTGCCGAAGTCGCGGAGTTTAAAGCCGAGACACTAAGGCGAAAGGTTCTAATGGGTTTAGGAGGATTGATCCTCTTGACCATGGGGATATCTATCGTGATGGGCGTGGCATCAATCGCAGACAATCAAAGAATTGTTGATATCTGCAACAACTACACTTCTAGGCCGGAAACGGCTGTTCATCGGGACATTGCTTGTCAGCGCCTCTATCAGCAAAGGGCTGAGTTCACCAGAAGGCTCGAAGGGATTGGAATTGTTCATGAAGAAGCGCGCTGAAACATCACATCATGCCTGATTGCACCTAAATATTCGCAAGCAGACATGACCTCGATATATCGCCCGTTAGCGGCCAGCTTCTCTGCCACGCCCACCCGAGAACCGTAGGTGTGGTGCTAAGGTTAGCGAGGTTGATCGAGGAAGATCATTCAATGAGCGCATGGAACAGGATGCTGATTCTGGCCGCAAGCCTGCTGGTGTCTACCACACTTCCAGCCAACACGGCTACGGAATACAAGCACTGCGAAATTGCCGGACTCGCCTTTGGTTCCAGCAAGGATTTCGTTGGATCGGTTGAGTTCCTGGGCGAAACGTTCGTGCAGTGGGCCAAGGCCAACGGCATGGCGATCCAACACATCCAGCCAGGAAAGCCCAACCAGAACGCCTACATCGAACGCTTCAACCGCACCTTCGGCGAGGAAGTGCTGAGCCAGTACCTGTTCGTTCGACTTGATGACGTGCGCGAAGCGGCATGGTGGTGGATGATCGAGTACAACGAGCAACGACCGCATGACGCGCTGGGCGATCTGACGCCTGCCGAGCCTCGTCAACAAGTCGCCGGAAGTTCTACTTTTGGAATGTCTGCTTGACGGGGAAGCTTACGCAGGTACCTGAGAATCTGGTCGATAGTTTCCACTGAGGTACCGACAATGCGGCCTTGGTTAAATACGCTGCAAGCGTCAACCATCAGGGTCAAACCATGAACGCATTGCGATCGATCAACGCACAACAAATATGCGAAAACATCCTTATCGAAGGGAAGCGCTACAACATCGAGCACGACATCCTGCCCAGCGAAAATGCCGTTACGGATCGACTGCTAGCTCGCAGGCTTGAGCTAAAGGATGTCTACGAAGAATTGCACAGCAAGCTCCGCACGCATCCGCCAGCGCTTCAGATCTTCCTTGAGCTGGTATTAAGCACAGCCGCTTTCTGGAATCCCAAGAAGATCATGGAAGCACGCGTCGCGCGCAATGATCTCTCAAAAGTCAATCAGCGAATTGCAAAGATCGCGGCCGAGCTAGCGACGCTGCTGGAGCAGCGCTCCGACCTGCACAACACATCAGGCTTCAGCAGCGACACCCATTATCATGTTTGCGGCGTGATCGAAGCGGCCTCCCAAGACAACTATCTATTCAAGTCCTACGTACAAGAACGCTTGGATGCGCTTTGTGGCCAGTTCGACCTCAAGTATTGGCCATCCTTGAGCGACTTCATACAGGAGCTAGCATCCGACGCCGGAAATGCGGCAATGGAAGCCACGGACCCCATGACGAAAGCCGCCACCACGGCAACGCGCCCGTCACGAGCTGACTTCTTCAAGGCACTGCATGCCTCCATCGCAGAGAACTACGACCGATTACCCAGAGGCTTCAAGCTCACAGACAAGACACTAGCCTCGTTGGCTAATTGTGCATTAGATCTGGAACCCGATGATCTGGTGGACGACGCATATATGAAGCGGTTCCGCCAGCGCGAACGCAATGGGACCAAGTAACAACGCCCGGGCGCCATACCCTATACCAAGTCTATATTCCAGCAGCCGGGGCTATCCGTTGCAAAGAACACGACTTCTTCGATTCCAATTCCAAACATCCGCTGTTGCGCGTGAAAGGCGAACGCTTGATTCCCTTCATGCACCGATACAGCCACCTGTCGGGGTGGATTCAATTTCAATTGGTCAAGGATGTGCTGCTCCTGCTCACCAAAAGACCACCCATAGATGACGAGCGATTCACCCAAATCCCGGAGAGGATCATTGACGATCGCTTGCAAGTATTGTGAAGTTCCTATTGATTTCAGCTTATCGGCACTAGTTCCTTCACACACGAACAAAGGTACGACATTGGATCCTTCCCAGCTATCCAATATGCTCTCCAACAGATCATCATTCGTCGCTGCAACAATCTTCTTTTCTTCGCCATCTTGATTTCTGGCTAGCACCAAGTTTCCGTGAGGGTAGAAGAAAAGCGTAGAACCTGTCGCGCGACCATAGGGCCGGCGATATTCCCTCCAATTCTCGTCGAACCTGCGATAGCGAAAGCAATCTTTAAACCATACCCCAAGATCACGATTTCCTAGCATGGCCGCCCAATAGACAACCAAGTCATAGTTCAACGAGATGACGGTCTCGAATCTTTGCATAAAGCGATAGATTGGCGCGAGATGCGGCAGGGCTCCTTCATAGCTGACGTGAGTTTCTCTAATTGTCGCTATAAGTGCCGCGCGAACTTGCTCATATGCCACTTCCACACGGCCCGCTGGAATTTCGAGAGCGCTATTGACCAAGGTTGCCTGCCACAATCTCCGCAGCACAAGTTCAAAATCTGTTGTTCCAAAACGGTCGAATACATCACTGACCTGCGCTGTTATGTGCCCAGCAGCCCTTGCCGCTTCAAACAGCGAGCCGTACGAAAATGCTGAGTGGACAGCAACGCTGCCACCATTGCCAACAATCAATCCATGGTGAAACTCATCTTGGATATCAAGCCAACTGCGAATATCAATTCTGTTAACCGCCATGCGCTCGTTCTTCTTTCTTGTCTAAGCATCAAGGAATGCGGCTATTCTTGAGTTCCATCGTATGAAAGACAACCATTCCGTATCCTCAATCACACCAATGGACGCGACCGCTCTTTAGCCAGAAGTGGGATCGACACCCATTCTTCAGCCATATCGATGGCTTGAGGCTAGGCAACCCTTTGGCATCCACGGTTAGGTCCCAGCGCGGGGCGACGCCATGGATGAGCAGCAGCTCGATCTTCTGCCTGCATCCGCACGGGCATCGCATGCCGACACACCAGTCCTCCTCGTCCTCTCGCGCCAGAACAGCGTCCCGAAACGGAATGCGATCAGGCAAACTATCCCCCTCCACTACATGCAGGCGACGAGGCGGCAGGAGTCTGGCCTTCAGGCGCCGCCACCAGAGAGGAGTTCTCATGGTCGTGCGCCCGCGGCTGGAGCCGTCAAGAACGGCAAGCCGAGCAGCGGCTCGAGGGAGCCCCGCCCCAGGATGGCTGCATTCGCATCGGAGGAGAAATCGCTTTCCGGCGTGTACTCCTCTTCGCAGGCGGCCAGGCTGAACTGTGTTCTGGCGTATAGCTGATTCGAATCCTGTCGATAAGGATAGGCCCTTGCTATGAACTCGTTCACGCATGCCGACGCCGCGCGCATGTTCAAGCTGATCACCGCAGGCGCCTCATCGATGATTCCCTTGATGTAGCCGGCCTCCAGTTCTTCCGCATGCGCCTCCGGCGCATTCATACGCAGATATTCCGCACGCAGGCTTTCGGGCGAATAGACCCCGCGATCCCTGAGAGACGATCGTCCCGGTTGTATGTAGTCGATGCGTCCGCACACATCACCGATGGCCGGCAGTCCTCCCGCATCGCGGGTCGGAATGACGACGCCCACATCGAACAACGGCAGCAGATACGCCGCGGCTATCAGATCCGCAATCTGTCTGGCTTCCACTGAATCGACGCAACAGAACAGCACATCGCACTGTCCTGCGGCGATGACCGCTTCCCGGGTCAGGAGAGACAGGGGAATTGCTTCGGCGACTCCCTCTCCGCGATAACCGATGACTGCATCGGCGAACATTTCGGCTTTCAATCGACCCGCATGAGCATCGTCGAGACTGGAATTCAGAATGCGATTGAGATTCTTCAGCTCCATGGAATCGAACTCGACCAGCTTGACGCGACCGAAGCCCAATCGGCACAGCTGCTCAGCGGTAACTGAGCCGGTTCCGGAAACACCCACCACCATGGCGGTCAGCCGGTGCAATTCCTTGGTCATGCCACTGGTAAACGCTACCGGCTTGGCGACAACTGCCTCTGACTCGGCATCTTGGTTCCACCAGTAAAGCAGGTCATGCCCCGCGGCCGTTACCAGTTCGATCGGCTGCGGCCGCAGGTTCTTGCCATAGCATCTGGCCCGCATGGCTCCATCGGGCGTCATGATGGCGGAGCCATGGTAGTCGCCATGGCTCTGCAACAGACTCGGCACCATCTCCTGGTCGCTTTGGTCGTCGGCCGCGGAGAAGGCCAGCAGTCCACCCGGATGGGAATGGATCAGCACGATCGTGAGGTCTTGCGCTTCGGCACGGTCGATTGCCTGCTCGACGTATTCCCCAGGCCATGTGATCGCATTCCTATTCCGGGTACGGCAGGCGCCATGTGGAACCAGGATGATGTCGCGCACCAACAAACGGACCCTGGGTTCTGCGGAGCGGCTGCAGATCAACACTGCAGCCGCTTCCAGTCCGTCGCCGGGAAAGAGATGTGCCCGCACGAGGTCATGCTGGACCCCGGCAAATGCCAGCACGGCCGGGAAGTTCATTCGCCGATCTCCTTTGCCAGTGCCGACTCGACCAGGGCAAAGTGAGTCATGACATTGTCGGACGCAGGATTCCATTGTGACTGCGGACCGCGATGACGCGACCAGCCGTTGAACTCGGTTCCCAGGATGTTGGCGGATACCTGGGTACGGTCGATGGGACGGCCGGTCTTCAATGCCAGCGGGGGGCTGGTGTAGAACATGTCGATCTGCGCGCTTGGGTAGGTCAGGGGGATTTCCAAGGCCAAGAGCGCGTGCTCCACGGTGAATCCATCCGGGACAGGGTAGTTGCGGATCAGCAGCCATCGACGACCTTGGCCGCTTGACGCCCCGTCGACCACGGTTTCCCAGTGCAGTCCAAGGCCATCGAGGAAGCGCACGTCGATTTCGAGAAGGCTGAACATCCGGCGAGGGGCTGATGGCCCCTCACCGTTGTTCACTTCGCGGGGCGTGAGCCGGAGCTTCTCGATTCCGTGCATCCGCAGGTCGATGACGAAATCCAGCTCCACTTCCTGCTTAGGCTGGCCCTTTACACGCAGGATGATGATCCAGTTCTTATCCGGATCGAATCCGGCGCTCCTGATCGCCTGGCTCACGACGATGGTCGGTTCGTGAACCACGAGCATGACCCCCTGCACGTTCAGCTTCCAATGGCGCTTGCGCGCCTTGAACTCCTCCACTCCGGATTCGTCCAGGTCCACCAGATCGTGCTCATGGACCACGCGCTCCACCGGACCCGGCAGTTCCAGATACACCTCGTGCTCAGCGGGAACCTTGCCCAGCTTTCGAATCTGGCCCCCGGACACGACACGGCATGGCCAGTCGAACCGAACACCGTCGATGGTCAGCTTGTAGCTCCGGTCGCTTTCCACGATGACGAATTTTCCGGTGGTGTCACGCAGGCGTACCACTTCGTCAGGGCGAATGTCCTCCAGTTCCCCGTTGTCGAGAATCGCCAGGACGGTGGCTTGTTGCTTTGGACCGAACCCTGCCGCCTGAGCCAGCTGGGCGCCGGTAGGCGTAGTCGTGGAAATCGTGACCTCGCTGAAAACCAGAGAGAAACCGGCGACCTGGATCGTCTGGTGGCCGGGAGTAGCACCGCTTGAGTCTGCTTGCATTGTCGTTCTCCGACGTGGGGCCGGCCCATGCCGGTGCTGCTAATTATATGGCGCTTGCTAAGTTTGTCAAGCGTCATTGATCTTGCTTGACGAACTTAGCACTTTCTGCTATTTTTGCCATCCCGGCCCCCGGGATCCTGCAAAACGCGAGAGAGGTATTTATGACCAGAAAGGACGACCGCGACAGTAAGGCGGCGACCGAAACCGTGCAAACAAGCGCACTTGGCACCCTCATCAGGAAAGCCCGCCAGGACGTCAGCATGACCCTGCGTGACGTAGAGGAAGCAACCAACAAAGAGGTCTCCAATGGCTACCTGAGCCAACTGGAGAGCGGCAAGATCACCAAGCCTTCTCCCCATATTCTTTACGCGCTATCAACTGCACTCAGCACCGACTACGAGACATTGATGCAGCGAGCCGGTTACATCTTGCCGAAAGCGACGCGACCCCAAGGTGCTAAGCACGGACGCGCCGCAACGTTTGCAATCGATAATCTTTCGGCCGACGAAGAGAATCAATTGCTCGAATACTTAACCTTCCTGCGATCAAAGAAGAAGTAGTCCATGCCAAGGCCGGATGATGCGAGTTTGACCCCCGGCCAGTTAGCGCGGGTAAGAAAGGAAGCGGAACGGGCACTCCGCGAAGCGTCGGTATTCGGCGTTTTGCCTACCCCTACCGAACAGATCATGGCGGTTGCGCGTATCCGGGAAATCGAAGAGGACGTGCTGAACCCTTCTTTCGTCGACAAGATCATTGGCAAGGCGCAGAAGGCCGGGCAATCGATCAAACGCGCGTTGTCCAAGGTGCTGGGGCTTTTTATGGCTTCGGAAGGCCTGGTCTTTCTCGATCAGACCATGATCGTGGTGCGCAAGAGGTTCGTCCGCCTGCATGAATGCGCTCACGGATTCCTGCCTTGGCAGCGCCCGATGTACGCGGTTGTCGAGGATTGCGAGAAAGCGCTTGATCCGGATACCGCCGATTTGTTTGATCGCGAAGCGAATAATTTTGCTTCGGAGGTTCTGTTCCAACTCGATACCTTCCGGGATATGGCTGAGCAGAAACCATTCGAAATCTGGACGCCGATCCGATTGGCCCCTCAGTTCAATGCCTCCATTTACGCGGCCATACGCCAGTACGTTTCAAAAAACCACCGCGCATGTGCTGTGGTGGTGTTGAACATGCCGGAAGTAGAAGCCGGCGTCGGCTTTCGAGCAACCCTGCGTCGGGTCGTGTGTTCCGAAAGCTTCAAGGCGATGTTTGGTGGGATTATGTGGCAGGACTCATACACCCCCGACGATGATATTGGCGCATTGGTGCCAGTTGTCGGCAGGAAGAGTTCGGGGAAAAGGTCGCTCGGGTTGAACGACGCCAATGGCGTTCTGCATGAGTGCGTGGCTGAGTCATTCACCAATACCAAACAGGTATTCGTGCTGATACATGCGAGGCGTACTTTGACCGCAAAGAGCATTTTCCTGGGAGTGCCCTCGCTGGCCGGGCTATAGTATTTCCACTTACAGGTTACTCAGGAGCTCCGCATGACAAAAGCACTTCATAGGCCGGAAGCGTAATCACGTGGTCCGCGTACTTGAATCATTTGAGATTGAAAGTCCTGAGCATGGCAGGCCACTCAGGGTTGAGCTGGTCGAAGGGCTGGACGAAGATCATGTCGCCTACATTGAAGGGCAGTGGTCGCCTGTCGCGCAGCGCCAGTATGACCTGGCGCTTTTGGAATTCTTTACCCGACCCGAAGCCCTGCGGTCGGTTGAAGTCTTCAGGGAGATCCTGGGCCGGCTTGGAATACCCGACAAACACTGGGACTGGAGGCAAAAGTGTTCCTTTGCTCCAGGTACCAACAGGCGCGTCTACGGCCTGCTGAACGCGGCCCACGTGGAAGCGGCAATGGTGCTCCTGTTCGGCGAACAATCGCGCGAAGCGGGCTCCAGCGCGCCGATCGTCTATGTCGACTATCTCGCCGTTGCGCCTTGGAACAGAGCCTCGATTCAGAACCCCGAGCGGTTCCGCAAGCTGGGAACGGTGATGCTGGGTGCCGCGGTGGAGACAAGCCGGGCACTTGGCATGGACGGTCGCTGCGGTTTGCATGCATTGCCTTCGTCCGAGGGCTTTTACCGCCGGATCGGGATGAACGATATGGACATCGACCCGAACTATCACAACCTCAGGTATTTCGAGTTCGATGCTGGATCGGCAATGAAATTCCTGGGAAAGGAGAGAACATGACGACGTTTTCCTTGGGCCAGAAATGGGTCTCCCAAATCACAAAATCGGACCTCCCTGATGTTCCGATCATTGGCGCGAACTTGAGCCCGCAGCCGGACCCGGTGGAGTTCAAGGAATTCTTCGCCGAACTCGCCCGGTCCGACACCGCCCGGGAAATGTCCCGCCGCAAATGGATTACCCCACGCGCAACTTCCGTCCGGGACAAAGTCGCGGAGCGAAGCACCGCGCTTTTCGAGTTCTTTTCAGTGAACACGACTCCTGAGCTTGCCTATGCCATGTTCAAGGGAAGACGGCTCAGCGCCAAGCGGAGCTTGATCGATGAGATCGCGACCACCGCATGGATAGCGCATATAACCAGCGCAGCACAGGAACAAGTGAACAATGTGGTTTTCCAAGCGTCGCGCATTGACGACGAATTTGTCCGACATCTGGTCAGACTGAGCCCATTGGAAGATGGGCCACGACGCGCTTTGGATGCCGTTCGGGAAATTGGAATCCGTGTGGTGACCGAAAGCGGCCTGCCAGGCATGTCCGTCGACGGGGCATCTCTCCACACCAAAGATACCGGCCCTGTGCTGGCAATGACATTGCGCCATGATCGTCTAGACAACTTCTGGTTCACGCTGCTGCACGAGATCGGGCATATCGCCCTGCATCTGAATCAACCTAGCAGCGACGTGTTCGTTGACTCGGAGGAGGAGGAAAACGAAGAATCCGAGCTGGAAGCCGAAGCCAATGCCTTCGCGAAAGACAGCCTGATCCCTCGAGATGTATGGCTCAGAAGCGATGCGCATCGGCGCGGCGATGAAGGCAGCGTCATCAATCTGGCTAAGCAACTCAAGATACATGCAGCAATCGTTGCCGGAAGGATCCGCTTTGAACGCAGAGAGTTCCGCATATTCAATGACGTCATCGGTTTCGGCGAAGTCCGTAGCTCAATTTTCAGGGATTGATGTTCATGTACTCGCCCATCCTCAGGAACAGGCAAAGCGAAAGACTTGCGTTCAAGCACGTCAAGAAAGCATCCCGACAGCATTTGATTCCCCTGTTCGATGTGGCAGCTCCGACCAAGACCATCGACCAGGCCGATGGGCAGAAATTCGTCGAGCGGAATATCGCGCGCACTGGAAGCATTGTGGGGGACCTCAACGCAGTCTTCGTCGACTCGAGCGAACTGGACCCTGCTTTCCGCCTTTCGGATGGCACCCACCCGCTGGTCGGCGCGTCCGATGCAATCGCAAAGGGAGGAGCTCGGCCGATTCCCGTCACCGGCTTGCACCGCGATGCCGACCACAATGCAGCGGCCCTTGCCGTCAGAAAGAAGCAGGAGCAGATGGAAATATGCATCCGATTGGATGCAACCGATGTCAGCACGGCCACGCTGACCAATAAGGGGATTCAGAACCTATTGACCGCTGACTCCATCGCTCCAGCACAGGTCTACTTGCTGCTGGACATGCAAAGCCTGTACGACGCCGACAAGGACGCAGTCATCAAGCAGATCAAACGCCTGCTCGAATTATTGAAGACATCGACTTGGGCGGGAATCATCGTCGGCGGCTACGGAATTCCAGACCAGCTCACCCTCGCCGTTCCGACAAAGGACCGGCGCTACCTGCCGCGCATCGAGCAAGACATCTTCTATGGCGTTGTCGATTATGAAATCGACACCAGGATTTGGTTTGCGGACTACACCATCCTGCCGCCATCGGTGGTGGAGCTGGATTGGAAGCTGATCAGCAAAGTGATGACTCCTAAGGCCGTTTACACCCTCGAGGACTCATGGTTTGTCGTGCGAGGGAGTGCATTCTCCAGCCATCCCGACGGTTACGATCAGTACTATGCCATCGCAGATGAGATCGTCGCTTTGGATGAGTATTGCGGAAAGGATTACAGCTACGGCGACAAGTACATCTGGGATCGCTCTCAGCGAGTCGGTACCGCTGGAAGCCCGGGCTCCTGGATTACCGCCTGCGCAAACCATCACATCACCTTTACCGCCAGCGCGCACGCAACTTAGCTACTGATGCACCGGAATCGTGCGCCAGTCCGTTCTCTCGCGCAGCTTCTTCAACCCTGCGTACCGCAAGGCGGGCGGCTCTATTTGGGCGATCAGCTCGGCTCGAATTGTCTTTTTTGTTGCCCTGGGCTTGGGCGTGCTTCCGAGAAGATCCACAAGAAGGGAGTCCATCTCTTCTCGCCATAGCAGCGACAACAACGCATCCAGATCCAAGCCCGGATTTGGCTTCGGACGACGCTCAAACTTGTAAGTAAGCTTGCCATTCTTGTGCAAGCTAACGGCCAAACCCCACCAATCCGGCACCAGAGGTCTTGCTTTGTCGACAAGAGACTCATGCACAACCAGCACCACGCGATCGAAGCACTGCGAATATGCTTTTGCCTGGCCTGGCAGCCGACTCACATCGTCTTTCGGGCCTTTGAGCTCTATGCCGATCAAATGATTCCCAATGACCGCCAGGTCCACCCTCGCGCGCCCTGAACAGACTTCCATTTCTTCAACAAGGAGGGCGTGAGAATCGCTTCTCAGCAGGCGAGGAATTGTCGCCTTAACGAGGTTCCGGATCGCGCGCTCAGACGTCTCGAGCTCCTCGAAAACCTCCGGCACGGAACAAGGGCAGATGGAGCTGATTTCGGATGCGGCAGTAACCTTCAGCATGGCAGCAAAAATCGATCAGCACTTGTAGGCATCTTAGCGCATATGCGCACCCCAGAAACTAGGATCAGCCCGCATATTGGAGGTGCCTTGATGCTCATCGTACATTCTCCTGAATGGCCGGGTGGATTGTCGTAACGTTGATACGACAATGAACAGGGGCCACTGGAATCGCAAAACGGAACCCGAAGCTACCCAAGCAGTGCTTCTCGTATTTATCCGAATGAAATTGGTCAGTTCTCGGTAGCTCCACCTTCTTCTAAGAGTTCCCGAACCACATGGCTTCTATTACATCATTCTGGGAATATCAGCAGGTAGTTGCATAGATCTTCCTGGAGCGCATTGCAGCGCGCCAGCGACTCTCGCTGGTCCGCCCTGGGTTGGCCGTAGTCGAACGCAGTCGACCATCGCTGGATCCGGATCATGGATGACAGCAGAAGTCCCGCGTCCCGGTTATGGCACCATACGGCTCATGCCAGCCTCGATTTCCTTGTATGGGCGCTGACCGCCTCATTTTGTGTCGCTTGCGTGAAGTCTGCAGGCTTCTTTCCGGCGCGCAAGGCATCTAGATAATCGGCCCACGCCTGCATCATCTGCCGGCGTGCGGGTAAATGTGTTGCGCGGTTGTAGGCGCGGCCCAAGGGATCGCGCACAGCGTGCGCCAACTGATGCTCGATGAAGTCCGGCCGGAAACCCAAGACCTCATCCAGTACCGTGCGAGCCATCGCCCGGAACCCGTGCCCAGTCATGGTGTCGCCGTCGAAGCCCAAGTTGCGCAGGGCGGCGTTGACGGTGTTCTCGCTCATTGGCCGCACAGCACTACGCACTCCGGGGAACACGTACTCGCTGCGCTTGGTCAGCGGATACAGTTCGCGCAGGATTTCCACCGCCTGGGTCGACAGCGGAACGATATGCGAAATGCCGGTCTTGCTGGCGATGAAACGCCACTCTCCAGCATCCAGGTTGATGTCCGCCCAGCGGGCCTGACGCAGTTCGCCGGGGCGCACGAACACGAGCGGGGCAAGTTTCAGCGCGGCGAGGGTCACAGGCGATCCGCTGTAACCGTACAGCGCGCGCAGCAAATCGCCGATCTTTTCGGGTTCGGTCACGCTGGCGAAATGCTGTGTCCGGGGCGTCTCCAGCGCGCCGGCCAGATCCGCGGCTGGATTGCGCTCGGCGCGACCCGTGGCAATGGCATAACGGAAAACCTGGTTAGCCACCGCGCGTGCGCGATGCGCAGTCTCCACTACACCACGCTTCTCCAGCTTGCGCAGCGCCGACAAGAGTACGGGGGCACTCACGTCCGTCACAGGTAGGTCCGCGATGGAGGCCAAGTCTTTCTCGATGAGCCGCCGCTCGCGTTTGACCGAGCCAGGGCTCAAGCCTTCCCTTGCGCGCTTGTTCAACAGTTCAGTGGCGATGACTTCGAAAGTAGTGCCCGCGCGTTCGATCTGCGCGGCCCGCTCTACTCGGGCTACCTGAGCCGGGTTCGCGCCACCCCTGAGCAGTGAGCGCAGCCGGTCGCGCTCGGCACGCGCCAGCATCAGCGACATGGCCGGATATTCGTCGAGCGTGATCATGCTCGCCTTGCCGGCATAGCGGTAACGATAACGCCAGACCTTCGCGCCAGTCGGACGCACTTCGACGCACAGCCCGTTCGTATCCGCGATGCGATAGGCATTCGTGCGGGGCTTCAACGCTCGTAGCTTGGTGTCCGTAAGCATGTGAGTCAGGCAAATGTGAGTCAGAGGGTTGAGGGGCCGGCCTCTGACTCACAGCATGACTCCATTTTCGTCCGGATGCAATGCGATCATCCAGGATGCTCTGGAACAAAAACCCCTAAAAATCAGGGGTTTTTCGTACTTCACCGGACCGTATCGGATCGTGCTGGATTGGTCGCTTGGTGGGCCCACCAGGATTCGAACCTGGAACCAAAGGATTCGCTTGTTCCAGAAGTTTCCTTCCGGCGCGGACTATCTCATCACCCTCAGCTTTGACGCTGGTGGGGTGCGGGACGCTCCAGCCTGTTATCAAGGGCACTCAAGCCCCCAGGTAGTCTCTGCACCTTCCGGCGGTGTACCGCCGGCTTGGCTCAGGATTGCCGCCGGCCTGACCGCTGCGGTTTCCCTGAATTCATCCCGTTTTTCCACCGGCCCTTCCGATGCCGGGGTCACCTTTCGATGAGTCCTCTGCTCTAACCGTTGAGCTATAGGCCCGTAGGCGATGAATCTTACTCGATTCAAGGACGCAACCGGGCAATTCAGATTATTCTTTCAGGATGAAATCCGATCTGAAGTGCATCACCTGCGGTCGCTGCCTTCAAGGGCGTCAACGTCGTTTCTGTTCCCGGGCATGCAAGAACGCCAACACCAATGTGCGCCATCAGAATTACGCTAGCCAGCAGGAGCGGGGCCTGAGGCGCAAGATCCAGTTGATCGCAGGGGCCGGCGGTCGCTGCACCCGCTGCGGATACCACCGCAACATCGCCGCACTCACTTGGCATCACATCAATCCGGCCAGCAAACGCTTCAACCTCGACATCCGCAACCTGTCGAACAGAAGTGAAACCGACATACGCATCGAACTGGCGAAATGCATCCTCCTTTGCGCGAACTGCCATGCTGAGGAACATTTTCCGTTTCTTGGTACCAGCGGGTGACGATGGAACATGGATGGATGCGAATCTTCATCCGTCACAGGGGCACTTGCGCATCATGCTCCGGCAGGTACGCTCGGACACCGTAGTCCTCGGCCAGCCGTGCGGCCAGTCCATCGCGACCGCGCGCCTCGCCGTGCACCAGATATACCGGCGGACGCCCGGCAATGGCGCCATACCATGCCGCCAGTTCGTCCTGGCCGGCATGCGCTGAAAGTCCACCGATGGTATGGATGCCGGCCGCCACGCGCACGTCCTCGCCGTAGATGCGCACGCGCTCGGCACCGTCCACCAGCTTGCGCCCCAGGGTGCCGTGGCTCTGGTAGCCGATGATCATCACCTGGCACTCGCGGCGCCACAGGTTGTGGCGCAGGTGGTGCAGGATGCGTCCGCCGGTGCACATGCCGCTGCCGGCGATGATCAGCGCGCCGCGGCGGATGTTGTTGATCTGCATCGATTGCGCCGTTTCCGGGGTCTCATGCAGGTTGGGCAGCAGTTCGTGCAGGTCGCGCTGGCCGGCGAAACGCCGCGCCTCGTCGTTGAACAGTTCGGCGTGGCGGTCATGGATGGCGGTGGCCTGGATGGCCATGGGACTGTCCAGGAAGATCAGCCAGCGGTCCAGCCCCCATGCCTCGCGATGCTGCGCGAACAAGGTCAGCAGTTCCTGCGTGCGCCCGATGGCGAAGGCCGGGACCAGCAGGTTGCCGCCGGCATCCCAGGCGGCATTGATAACTTCGCCGATCTCCCGGAGGGTGGCTTCCCGCGAGCGGTGGTTGCGGTCGCCATAGGTGCTTTCCATCAGCACCAGGTCGGCACTGGCCGGCGGCTGCGGATCGGGCAGCAGGCAGGTGCCGTCCGGCCCCAGGTCGCCACTGAACACCACCCGGCGCTGCCGGCCTGCTTCCTCGAGGTCCAGCACGATGCTGGCCGCGCCCAGTATGTGGCCTGCAGGCAGCAGTGTGGCGCGCACGCCCGGCAACAGCTCGGTTTGCCCACCGAACGGAAGCGGACGCATCAGGCGCATGACCGCATCGACGTCGTCCATATCGAACAGCGGCTTGAGCAGTTTCGTGCCCTTGCGGGCGCGTTTGCGGTTCTCGCGCTCGGTGTCCGCCATTGCCAGGTAGGCCGCGTCCTTCAGCAACACGCGCACCAGGTCGATGGACGCCGGATGCGAATAGACGGGGCCGTCGAACCCGCGCCGCGCCAGCAGGGGCAGGCGCCCGCAATGGTCCAGGTGCGCATGGCTGAGCACCACCGCGTCGATCGCTTTCGGGTCGAACGGGAACGGCGCCGCATTGCGCGCTTCTTCCGCGCGCGGCCCCTGGAACAGACCGCAATCCAGCAACAGCTGGCGGTTGCCGACCTGCAGGTGATGGCAGGAGCCGGTGACCACGCCGGCAGCGCCGTGAAAGTTCAGTTCCATGTCCATCACCGTGATGAAGCGGAAGTGGAAGCTTAACTCGCCGCCCGCTGGCGCAGAAAGCAAAACGCCCGGCCGAAGCCGGGCGTTGCATCGCAGATACGGGATCCGCGATGGAATCAGTCGATGTCGAGGAAGCTGCGCAGCTGCTCGGAGCGGCTGGGATGGCGCAGCTTGCGCAGGGCCTTGGCCTCTATCTGGCGGATGCGCTCGCGGGTGACGTCGAACTGCTTGCCCACCTCTTCCAGCGTGTGGTCGGTGTTCATGTCGATGCCGAAGCGCATGCGCAGCACCTTGGCCTCGCGCGGAGTCAGGCCGGCCAGCACGTCGCGCACGGTTTCCATCAGGTTGATGTTGACCGTGTTGTCGATCGGCGATTCGACGTTGGTGTCTTCGATGAAATCGCCCAGATGCGAATCCTCGTCGTCGCCGATCGGGGTTTCCATGGAGATCGGCTCCTTGGCGATCTTCATCACCTTGCGGATCTTGTCCTCCGGCATGTCCATTTCCTTGGCCAGTTCCTCCGGCGTGGCCTCGCGGCCGTACTGCTGGAGCATCTGCCGGGAAATCCGGTTCAGCTTGTTGATCGTTTCGATCATGTGCACCGGGATGCGGATGGTGCGCGCCTGGTCGGCGATGGAGCGGGTGATGGCCTGGCGGATCCACCACGTGGCGTAGGTGGAGAACTTGAAGCCACGGCGGAATTCGAACTTGTCCACCGCCTTCATCAGGCCGATGTTGCCTTCCTGGATCAGGTCCAGGAACTGCAGGCCGCGGTTGGTGTACTTCTTGGCGATGGAGATCACCAGGCGCAGGTTGGCCTCGACCATTTCCTTCTTGGCCTTGCGCGCCTTGGCCTCGCCGTACGCCATGGCGCGGCTGATTTCCTTGATCTCGGCCAGGCTCAGGTACATCGCCTTTTCGACGGCGATGGTGGCTTCCTGCTCGGAGATGATCTTGTCCTTCACATCGCGCAGCGCCGACGACCACTTCTGCTTGCGCTTGAGCAGTTCGTCCACCCAGCCCAGGTTGGTCTGGTTGCCTTCCCACGCGCGGATGAAGTCCTTGCGCGGCATCTTGGCCACGTGGGTGGACAGGTGCAGCACCTGGCGTTCGTGGTCCTTGATCTGCCCCACCACTTCGCGCAGTTTCCTGACCAGCACATCGGTCAGCGGCAACGGCAGCTTGAGGGTGACGAAGACCTCGCTCATCTCGGCGCGCAGCTTGGTCGCCGCCTTGTTGTCGGGGCCATGCTTGGCGTAAGCCTTCTTGAACTTGGCATGGAGGTCGGCCAGCGCCTGCATGCGGCGCGCGACTTCCTCCGGGTCCGGACCGGTGGGGCCCGGCTCTTCGGCCACGTCGTCGTCGGCATCGTCCTCGTCGCCTTCGGCATCGCTGTCGGCGACTTCCACTTCGGCCACCGGGGATTCTTCGGCAGGCTCTTCGATGTCGTTGAAGCCCACGATCACTTCCGCCAGGCGCTTCTTGCCCGCCTGCACGAGCTCGTAGTCCTCCAGCAGCATCCCGACCGCGCAGGGGAAGTTGCCCAGCGAGGCCTGGACCTGCATCAGGCCCTCTTCGATGCGCTTGGCGATGGCGATTTCGCCTTCGCGGGTCAGCAGCTCCACGGTGCCCATTTCGCGCATGTACATGCGCACCGGGTCGGTGGTGCGGCCGCCTTCGGTATCCAGGGTCAGCGCGGCGGCGGCTTCCTCGGCGGCGGTGTCGTCGACCTCGCGGCCGCCGGTGGTGCTGCCGGCCAAGAGCAGGGTTTCCACATCGGGCGCGATCTCGTGCACCTCGATGCCCATGCCGTTGATCATGCCGATGATGTCTTCGATCTGCTCCGGATCGACCAGGTCGTCGGGCAGGTGGTCGTTGACTTCGGCGTACGTCAGGTAGCCCTGCTCGAGGCCCTTGCTGATCAGTAGCTTGATGTCGGATTGTTGCGCAGGACGTTCGTTGGCCATGGGTGTTCGGGCACCGGCTAAGGGGCGTAATGAAGTGAACCTAGCATTATACCGCGCCAGGTCGGGAATAGCTCATCTCCTGCCCACTCGCGCCGCCGCAGGCCGGGGTCGGTGCTGCGGGGTTTCGCCCTTTACGGTCCAGCACCGGTCAGGGGCGAAGCAGGAAGGTCACCGGGCCGTCATTGACCAGGCTGATGACCATATGGGCACCGAAGCGGCCGGTTTCCACCCTTTCCGGGTGATTTTGCCGGCAGATCCCGACCAACCGGTTGAAGCCGCGTTCAGCCTCTTCGGGCGGGGCGGCGGTGCTGAAGCTGGGCCGCATGCCCGAACGGGTGTCGGCCGCCAGGGTGAACTGGCTGACCAGCAGCAGGCCGCCACCGGTATCGGACAGGGACAGGTTCATTCGCCCGGCCTGGTCGGGAAATACCCGGTAGCCCAGCAAGCGCTCGGCCAGCCGCCGGATCCGGGGCTCGTCATCGCCCGGCTCCACCGCCACCAATGCCAGCAGGCCTGGTCCGATGGCGCCCACGGTTTCGTCTTCCACGGTCACGGCGGCGCGGGTCACGCGCTGTATCAAGGCAAGCATGCAAGCGATGCTGACGGTGAGCCCGCGGACGGTCAACCGTTAGACTGGTGCAATGAAAGCGGAAACCCTTGCCAACGGCCTGTACTCCCTGACCGCGCTGGTCGTGCGGTTGCCCTGGGCGTGGCTGAACCGGCTGGGCGACCTGCTGGCCTGGGCATGGCGCACCCTGGATGCCCGCGAAAGCCGGGTGGCCCGCCGCAACCTGGAGCTGGCGTTCTCCGACCTGCTGCCCAGCCAGCGCGAAGACCTGCACCGCGCCATCCTGCGCACCACGGCCCGGCAGGCGCTGGAAACCCTGCGCTTCTGGACCCGGCCGCACGCGGAAAACCTGGGCCGCCTGCGCGAAAAACATGGCGAATCCCTGCTGGACGAAGCGCTGGCCTCGGGCCGTGGCGTGATCGTCGCCGCCCCCCACTTCGGCAACTGGGAACTGCTGAACCAGTACCTGGCCACCCGCACGCCCATCTCGATCGTCTACAAGCCGCCCGAATCCGACATGGGCAACGCCTTCCTGCTGCGCGCGCGCAGTGGCGACGGCATCCGCCAGATCCGCGCCGAAGGGCCGGCCGTACGCCGGTTGTGGAAGGTGCTGAAGGACGGCGGCACGGTCGGCATCCTGCCCGACCAGCAACCCAAGGCCGGCGATGGCGAATTCGCCCCGTTCTTCGGCATCCAGGCGCTGACCATGACCCTGCTGTCGCGGTTGGCCGAGCGCACCGACGCGGTGGTGCTGATGGCGTGGTGCGAACGGATCGGCCCCGGACCGGATTTCGCCCTGCACATCGAACCGGCGCCGGAAGGCATTGCCGACGCCGATGCCCGTGTCGCGGTGGCCGCGCTCAACGGGGCGGTGGAACGCATCACGCGCCGCGACCCGGCCCAGTACCAATGGACCTACAAACGCTTCGGCGCCCGCCCTGCCGGCAGTGGCGAAACATACCCGTACTGACCCCATGACCGAGACCCTGCAGCCACCCCCGCTTCCGCCCGCCTGGACGCAGCCTGCGCCACCGGAGCCGGAGCTGCCCCGCGACTGGACCCGCTTGCCGGCCCGCGGCGCCAAGCTCGCGGCGCTGGGCAGCGCGTTGGGGTTCGCGGTGCCGGCCGGCATCGCCGGCTTCGTGCTGTCGCTGACCTCGGGTTTCGCCAGTCCGTGGCTGGCCACGCCCGTGGCCGTGGTTGTCGCGGCGTCCTTCGGGGCCTGGCTGGGCGTGAAGCGCCACCGGCGCACGCTGTGGAAACTGGACGAGGACGGTTTCGCCGTGCAGCGCGGGCGCTGGTGGCAAACCGAAACCCGGGTGCCGGCCACGCGCGTGCAGCACCTGGACCTGCGGCGCGGCCCGCTGGAGCGCTACTTCGGCCTCGGCACCCTGGTCATCCATACCGCCGGCACGCGGCATGCGGCGGTGTCGGTCTCCGGCCTGGACGTGGAGGATGCCGAAAACCTGCGCAACCGGCTGGCCCGGCAGGCGGACCACGACGACGACGCGCTGTAATGGACACGCCCCTCCATGCCGGCGGTTCGCCCGAGCAGCGCCTGCACCCGTGGTCGTGGCTGTTCGTGCTGCTGCAACAACTCAGGCAGTTCATCGTGCCTTTGCTGGTGCTGCTGTTCCTGGGGCGAGGCGACCGCTATGCACTGTGGCCACTGATCGGCATCGCCGTGCTGGTTACGATCTCGCTGCTGCAGTACTTCACCTACCGTTACCGCATCGGCGAGACCGGGCTGAGCATCCGCAGCGGACTTTTCCAGCGCACCCTGCGCGAAGTGCCGTTCGCGCGCATCCACAACGTCGGCATCCACCAATCGTTGCTGCATCGCCTGTTCAACGTGGCGGAAGTGCGGCTGGAATCCGCCGGCAGCCCGAAGCCGGAAGCGGAGATGCGCGTGCTCAGCCTGCCCGATGCGCTCGCGCTGGAGCGGTTGGTGCGCCATCGCGGGGTTGCGACCGGAACCGAAGGCGCCACCCCGTCAGCCGCCGACGAGTTGCTGTCGCTGCCGCCGGCGGAAGTGGTCCGGCTTGGGCTTGCATCCAACCGCGGCATGATCGTGATTGCCGCCGCCTTCGGCCTGGCCTGGCAGGTCTTGCCGGAGCGGTTCATGGGCAGCCTTGCAGAGGACTCCGTGCGTGCCGCCCTGGGCTATGCCGGCCACTGGGGTGCCGGTTGGCTGGCCACCGGCACCCTGGCGATGGCGGTGCTGGGCGTGGCGGTGTTCATGCTGCGCCTGCTGTCGGTGGCATTGGCCATGGTGCAGTACTACGGTTTCAGGCTGACCGAAGAACAGCGCCGCCTGACCGTGGAGCGCGGACTGCTGACCCGCCTGCGCACCAGTGTCGCGCGCCGCCGCATCCAGGCCTGGACCTTGCAGGAAACCTTGCTGCACCGGCTGCTTGGACGTCGCGCCTTGCGCATCGACACGGCCGTGTCCGGACAGGCCGAAGACGCTTCCGGCGGCCCCTCGCGCGCGCTCAAGGAACTCGCGCCCATCGCCACGCCGGAGCGCTGCGACCAACTGGTCCGGCACCTGTTGCCACACGCTCGGTGGCCGCGTGAAGACTGGGTCGCCATTCCGGAGCGCGCCTGGTGGCGGCTGTTCATGCCCACGGCCCTGTTCCTGGCCGGCGCTTCGCTCGCCCTGCTGTTCTGGTCCGGCGCGTGGTGGTCGGCGCTGCCGTTGCTGGTGTTGCCGTGGACGGCCTACGAATCACGCCAGCATGCGCGCCGTGCGGCCTACGTGGTGGATGGGGAGCTGGTCGCCGCGCGCGGCGGCTGGTGGTCGCGCTGGTGGCGCTTCGCGGAAATCGACAAGCTGCAGTCGCTGCAGCTCGGCCGCTCACCGATTGATCGCTGGATGGGGACCGCCAGCCTGTGGCTGGACACGGCGGGCGCAGGCCCCTTCGCACCCTCCCTGCACATCCGCTTCCTGCCCGAGGCCGAAGCCCGGGAACTGCATGCGCGCCTGGCCAGGTCGCTGGCCCGGCGCCGCCTGAGATGGTGACTTTCGCACCCGGCTCAACGGCACCTTAACCACCATGACAGTCGTACACATGGCGTAAACGGAATGCGCGACAACATGCGCTTTCCCACCCCTACTTCCCCCTTCCCCATGTCGATCCGGATCCCCCTCTCCGGCGTCGTGATCACCCGCAACGAAGCGGACCGCATCGGCCGTTGCCTGGCTTCGATGCGCCCGTTGTGCAGCGAATTGATCGTGCTGGACAGCGGCTCTGAGGACGACACCGTGGCCATTGCACGCGCGCACGGAGCCATCGTGCACCACCAGGACTGGCTTGGATTCGCCGCGCAGAAGAACATGGCGATGGGCTTGGCCACGCAGCCGTGGCTGCTGTTGCTGGACGCCGACGAATGGCTGGCCGAAGGAGCAGAAGAAACCATCCGCGCACTCTTCCGGAGCGGGGCCATCGAACAGGCCGATGGCTGGGTATTGACGCGCAGGAACTGGTTCCTGGGCCGCCGCCTGCGTGGAGGGGAGCCTTCCGAACGGCTGGTCCGCCCCGGCTGGCGTTATCTGGAGGCGCTGGTCCACGAATGCCCGGACCTGGACAGGAAGCGGCTGCTTCCGCTGGACGCCGAAATCGAACACGACACCGCCCGCTCGCTCGAAGGCCATGAGCGCAAGAACCGGCGCTATGCGCAATTGTGGGCGCGGCAGCGGTTCCGTGACGGCAAGCGGACCTGGCGCGGCGCCGGCTGGCTGCACGCAGCCGCTTGCATGATCAAGGCCTACCTGCTGCGCGCCGCCCTCCTGGACGGCCGCGAAGGCTGGCTGTACCACCGCGCCCATGCCCGCTACGTGCTGGCCAAATACCGGGCGCTCCTGGATCTGCAACACGCATCCCGGTCGAACGACAGCGGCCCTCACTCCACCGGCGCACGTACCAGCCCGTAATCGGTCCACGTGCTGCGGTTCGCCTTCACCGCATCGCGGATGCGCTGGTTGGCGGCCTTCATCTCCGGCTTCACGTAGCCGCGCGCATGATCCAGATGCACGCAGACCGCGGAAAAGCGGATCTGCTTGCCCGGTACGCCGGCATGGCCCAGGCGCTCGCCCAACTCCAGGTCTTCGCCGCCATAGGTCATCCGCTCGTCGAAGCCGTTGACCCGCACCAGGTCGGCTTTCCAGCCGGACGCATTGTTGCCGGCCCAGCGCGGCTTCGTGGTCGTCAGCGCATTGAGCATGCGCTCACGCCAGCCGGGCTGCGCCCACAATTTCAGGGAGCGCTTCTTGCGCGGCAATCCGTTGGCCTTGAGCCATGCCAGATCGGTGTGCAGCCCGCGCTCGATGACCTCGCGGTCGATTTTCAGGCTCACGTCCATGGTCAGCTTGCAGTAGCCGCCACCAAGATACCGCCCCGGTTCACGCAAGCGCAGGTGCTGCGAAACGAAATCGGCACGCGGCACGCAATCGCCGTCCGAGAAGACCAGGTAGTCCGAACGCGCGGCTTCGATGCCGCGATTGAGGATGACGCATTTGCGGAAGCCGTCGTCTTCGTGCCACACATGCCGCAGCGGGAACGGCAACGCGGGCCGCATGCTTTCGATCAGCTGCCGGGTTTCCTCGCCGGAACCGTCGTCGACGATGACCATCTCGAAGTCGTGGCGATCCTGGCAGGCATAGCCCCACAGGCAGCGCCGCAACCAGGCCGGGTGGTTGTAGGTGCTGATGATGATGCTGGCGACGGGAGCGGACATGCGCGGCATTCCTGCTTCAACCGGCCTGTGCGCAACGGGTTGTGGAAGACACGTCCGTGCTCATGCTTGCTCGCTGCGCACCGCGTCCAGCCCGTGCGCGGTCCGTGCAAGGCGCTGGGTGCGGGTATGTTCGCGGATGGCATTGTTGCCAGCGATGATCTCGTCCTTCACGTAGCCGCGCGGATGGTCCAGGTGCAGCACGATGGCGCGATGGCGGATGCGCTTGCCGCGCAGGCCGGCGTTCTCCAACCGTTCGCCGAGCTCGCGGTCTTCGCCGCCGTAACCCATGCGCTCGTCGAAGCCGTTGGCCGCGACCAGATCGCGCTTCCACCCCGAGGCGTTGTGGCCGTTCCAGCTCGCGCGGGTGGTGACCAGGGCATCCAGCAACCGTGCCGCAGCGCCATGCGCCGCCAGCTTGGCGTTGCGGGCCGCGAACGGCAGGCCGTGCGTGCGCAGCCAGCCCAGTTCGAAGCAGCGGTTGCTGGCGATGTCGCCCGCATCGATGGCCTGGCTGATGGCCATCGGCAACTTGAAATAGCCGCCGGAAAGGAAACGCCCGGGTTCGCGCAGGCGGATGTGCTGCGAAATGAAGTCGCGGCGCGGGATGCAGTCGCCGTCGGTGAAGACCAGGTAATCGCTGCCACTGGCCAGGATGGCCTTGTTCAATATGCGGCACTTCCGGAAACCGTCGTCCGGCTGCCACACGTGCTGCAGCGCGAACGGCAGGCGCGGTCGCAGCGTCTCGATGCGTTCGCGCGTTTCCTCGCGCGAGCCATCGTCGGCCACCACCACTTCGAAATCATCCCGGTCCTGCGCGGCGAAGCCGAGCAAGGTCTTCTCCAGCCACTCCGGCTGGTTGTAGGTGCTGAAGATGACGCTGGCGACGGGTGACGTCATGGCAAGCGATTATCCGCGATCGTGCATGGGCGCAGGCATGGAGTATCGCATCCGCGCATCGGCGTCCGGAACCGGGACGACCACCGCAGCCTATCCTGCCTTCACCAGCCGGGCGTAGTAGAAACCGTCCATGCCGGCCTCGCCCGGCAGCCGCTGCCTGCCGGGACCCGACGCATGGCCGAAGCGATCGTCCAGCGGTTCGGCGCGGGCGTCCGATGCACGCTGGAGGAAGGCCGTCACTTGGTCTTCGTTTTCCTGCTTGAGCAAGGAGCAGGTGGCATACGCCAGCACGCCCCCCGGCCTCACGGCGCGCCACAAGGCGTCCAGCAACCGCGCCTGCAACGCGGCCAGGGCCGCGATGTCCTCGGGCCGCCGATGCAGCAGCACGTCCGGCTGCCGCCTGACGATGCCGGTGGCCGAACATGGCGCGTCCAGCAGCACGGCATCGAAGGGTTCGCCATCCCACCAAGTCTCCAGGGCCGTGGCATCGGCAACCCGCAACGTCGCTTCCGCGCCGACCCGTAGCAGGGTGTCGCGCACGCGGGCCAGCCGCGCGGCGTCCACGTCCAGCGCCAGCACGCGGAGGCTCGGGTCGCGCTCCAGCAGATGCGCGGTCTTGCCGCCGGGAGCGGCGCAGGCGTCCAGCACGCGGCTGCCCGGCTCGGGCGAAAGAACATCGGCTACATGCTGGGCCGAGCCATCCTGGACCGATACCGCGCCATCCGCAAAGCCGGGCAGCGACGTCACCGGCACCGGCACGTCGAGGCGCAGGCCATCCGCCAGCATGGGTTCCACGACGGCATCGATTCCCGCTTCCCGCAAGCGCTGCGCATGGTCGTCGCGCGCCGTGCGGCGGCGGTTGACCCGCAGCCACAACGGCGCCTCTTCCGCACTGGCGGCGAAGATGGCCGGGGCATGCTCGCCCCAGTCGTGGCGGACCTGGTCACGCAGCCAGGCAGGCCATGCGGAGGCCGGATCGAAATCGGGGAAGCCTTCGCGCAGCGCGCGCCTCAACACGGCATTGACCATCCCCGCCTGTCGCTCCCTGCCCAGCACGCGCGCGGCATCCACCGTGGCCGACAGGGCCGCATGCGGCGGCAGGCCCAT
This sequence comes from uncultured Pseudoxanthomonas sp., assembly GCA_964562135.1. Lineage (GTDB taxonomy): Bacteria > Pseudomonadota > Gammaproteobacteria > Xanthomonadales > Xanthomonadaceae > Pseudoxanthomonas_A. The sequence goes on from CAZLSG010000002.1 coordinate 94,653, forward strand.
GGCATCCAGTTGGGCGAAGCCCGCCATCAACAAGGCCGTGAGGTCGCCATCGCGGCGGCCGGGTGGTTTCTGCAACCACGCGCGCAGGGCCGCGTCGTAGCGGGCGCGCCGGCGCAGGGCGGAGAAGCAGATCGCTTCCAGCAGGGCGCGGTCGCGCGGATCGGCGACGGCTGGCAGGGCAGCCGCCAGCTCGGCCTTCAACGAACGGCCCCGGTGCAATACCGCATCCAGTACCCGCGCAGCCTGGGCACGGACGGCGGCGCCCGGAGCCGTCGGCTTCATGGCGCGGCCAGGTCGCGCCGCGCGTTGAGGTAGTCGGCGGCGGTGATGGCCTTGCCGCCTTCCCGCTGCACCGTGCGCAGGCGCAGCACGCCCTCGCCGCAGGCGACATCCAGTCCGTCGCGGCCGGCCCGCAGCAGGGCCCCCGGTTCGGCGGCATGCGCTTCATCCAGCGCCGCCGCGCCGTGGATGCGCAAGCGCTCGCCGGCCACCCGGCCCTCGGCCACCGGCCACGGATTGAAGGCGCGCACCTTGCGCGCCAGCGCGACGGCGGGCTGCGTCCAGTCCAGACGCCCCTCGTGCTTTTCCAGCTTGCGCGCGTAGGTCACGCCTTCGACGGCCTGCGGTTGCGCCACCGGGCGCAGGCCCAGCCTCAGCAGGCCCAGCCCATCGGACAGGACCTGCGCGCCCAATTCGGCCAGACGGTCATGCAGTTGCCCGCCCGTGTCGTCTTCGCCCACGGGCGTGGACAGCGACAACAGCACGGGGCCGGTATCCAGCCCGGCCTCCATCTGCATCAGGCAGACGCCGGTTTCCGCGTCGCCGGCTTCGATGGCGCGCTGGATGGGCGCGGCGCCGCGCCAGCGCGGCAGCAGCGAGGCATGCACGTTCCAGCACCCGAAGCGCGGAATGTCCAGCACCGCTTGCGGCAGGATCAGGCCGTAGGCCACCACCACCAGCAGGTCCGGCGCGAGCTGGCGCAGGGCTTCCTGCGCTTCGGCGGACTTGAGCGATTCGGGCTGCACGACCGGGATGCCACGGCCGATGGCCTCCTGCTTCACCGGCGAAGCCGCCAGGGCCCGGCCGCGGCCGGCCGGGCGGTCGGGCTGGGTATAGACCGCCGCAACCTCGCCGCGTTGCGCGGCGGCGCGCAGCGAAGGCACCGCGAAATCGGGGGTGCCGGCAAAAACGATTCTCATGGGCAATCCGGAACGGGAAACGGGAGAGTCGCCGGCCTACGGCGCTCAGGCTTGCGCTGCCAGCCTGCGCTGCTTGGCCAGCTTCTTGCGCACCATCTCGCGCTTCAGCGGCGAGAGGTAATCGACGAACAACTTGCCTTCCAGGTGGTCCATCTCGTGCTGGATGCACACCGCCAGCAGGCCATCGGTGCTGAGCTCCTGCGGCTGGCCGTGGCGGTCCAGGTAACGCACGGTAATGGCGTCGGCGCGGGTCACGTCGGCGAAGATGCCCGGCACCGACAGGCAGCCTTCCTGGTAAACCTGCTCGCCGGACTTTTCGATGATTTCCGGGTTGATGAACACATGGCGCTGGCTCTTGTCCTCGCTCACGTCGATGACCATGAAACGCTGGTGCACGTCCACCTGGCTGGCCGCCAGGCCGATGCCGGGCGCCTCGTACATGGTTTCGAACATGTCGTCGAGCAGTTGCTGGAAAGCCGGCTCGGCCACGCGCGAGGACGCCACCGGGGCCGCCTTGGTGCGCAACCGGGGGTCTGGGAATTCGAGGATCGGGAGCAGGGCCATGGTGCGAAAGGATATGGGGCCGCCGGCGGATTCCGGCAAGGGCCTCACAGATTCTAGCGCGGGCGCTTGCGCTCTACCCTGAATTCTGCACTATAGTGGGTGCCGCCTGTCGGGGAATCAGGTAGATACCATCATGTTCAAACGTCTTAGTTCGGTTCTCGTAGCCGCCATGCTGACCGTTGCCGCGTACGCCGCAGCAAGCGAGATGTCGGCCAGCCATCCCGACACCTACGTGGTGAAACGGGGTGACACCCTGTGGGACATTTCCGCGCGCTTCCTCAAGAAGCCGTGGCTGTGGCCGGAAATCTGGCAGGCCAACCC
>CAZLSG010000003.1:0-94314 GCA_964562135.1 uncultured Pseudoxanthomonas sp.
GCCTGATCGGCGGCTTCATCCTGGCCATGGTGACCATCTTCAAGAAGACCTGGGCACCGGTCACCGCGCCGCTGTACGCGCTGGTGGAAGGCTTCTTCCTGGGCGCGATCTCCGCCATGTTCGCGCACCTGTACGAAGGCATCGTCATGCAGGCTGTGCTGCTGACCTTCGGCACCCTGTTCGCCATGCTGATGGCCTACCGCAGCGGCCTGATCAAGGCCACGGAAAAGTTCAAGATGGGCGTGGTGGCGGCCACCGGCGGCATCTTCCTGGTCTACCTGGCCACCCTCATCCTGGGCTTCTTCAACATCCGGATTCCGTTGATCCACGAGTCCGGCATCATCGGCATCGGTTTCAGCCTGTTCGTGGTGGTGATCGCGGCGCTGAACCTGGTGCTGGACTTCGATTTCATCGAAACCGGCGTCGAGCGCCGCGCGCCCAAGTACATGGAATGGTATGCGGCGTTCGGCCTGATGGTGACGCTGGTGTGGCTGTACATCGAGTTCCTGCGCCTGCTGTCGAAACTGCGCGAATAAGCCGCCCCCGGCTTCGTCCGGGACAGCGCACAAACGAAAACGGGACGCCCAAGGGCGTCCCGTTTTTGCATCAGTCTGCCTTGCCTTGTCAGACGCGGCTGGCGATGGCCTTGGCGAACGACATGGTGCTGCCCTCGCCGCCCAGGTCCGGGGTCAGCGAATCCCTGGCTTCCAGCGTGGCGATGATGGCCGCGCGCAAGCGCTCGGCCTTGTCCGGCTGGCCGATGTGGTCGAGCATCTGCGCCGCGCCGAGCAGCAACGCGCACGGATTGGCGATACCCTTGCCCGCGATGTCCGGTGCCGAGCCGTGCACGGCCTCGAAGATCGCCGCATCGACACCGATGTTGGCGCCCGGTGCCAGGCCCAGGCCGCCCACCAGGCCGGCGCACAGGTCGGAGATGATGTCGCCGAACAGGTTGGTGGTGACGATGATGTCGAACTGTTCCGGGCGCATCACCAGCTGCATGCAGGTGTTGTCCACGATCATCTCGTTGCACTGGATGTCCGGGTACTGCGCGGCCACTTCGCGCGCCACCTTCAGGAACAGGCCCGAGGTCGTCTTCAGGATGTTGGCCTTGTGCACCACCGTGATCTTCTTGCGGCCAGTCTTGCGGGCCAGGTCGAAGGCATAACGCACGATGCGCTCGGAACCCTTGCGGGTGATCTTCTGGGTCAGCAGCGCGGTTTCGCCGTCTTCCGAAAGGGACTGGCCCTCGCCGATGTAGGCGCCCTCGGTGTTCTCGCGCACCGTGATCAGGTCGACGCCGGCCGGGAAACGCGACTTGGTGTTGGGGAACGACTTGGCCGGGCGCACGTTGGCGTACAGGTCGAAGTGGCGGCGCAGGGCCACGTTGATCGAGCTGAAACCCTCGCCCACCGGCGTGGTCAGCGGACTCTTCAGCGCCACGCCGTGCTTGCGGATCGAATCCAGGGTGGACTGCGGCAACAGTTCGCCGTGCTTTTCCAGTGCCATCAGGCCGGCATCGGCTTCTTCGTAGCTCAAGCCGGTCTTCAGTGCGTCAAGCACGTGCAGGGTGGCGTCCATGATCTCCGGGCCGATGCCGTCGCCACGGATGACCGTAATCGTCTGGGTCATTTGAATTGGGATTCCGAACAGAGGCGCGCATCGGCACAGGCGCCGAACGCGCAAGGGGGATATTTCGTCTTCCAATTATGCCTGAACGGGCATGACGCCCCCAAATCGACCTTGGTCGGAGACGCAGCGGCGGACATTCAGGCGTGGTTGTGCGCCGCGGGCGCTTCGGCAGCCCCCTGTTCCATCTGGTCAAGAAAATCCACCGCCCGGCGCAGGTGCGGGATCACGATGGAGCCCCCCACCACCAGACCTACCGAAAAAGCCTCGAAAAACTCGTCGCGGGCCACCCCCGCTTCCCTGCACTGGGCCACGTGGTAACTGATGCAGTCATCGCAACGCAGCACCAGCGAGGCCACCAGGCCCAGCAGTTCCTTGGTCTTCACGTCCAGCGCGCCGGCCTGGTAGGTCTGCGTGTCCAGCGCGAAGAAACGGCGGACGACCTGGTTGGGTTCGGCCAGGATGCGCTGGTTCATGCGCTGGCGGAATTCGGTGAATTCGCGCAACCGGTCATTGCCGTCGCCATCGCCCGAGCTCATGCGGATGCCCCACCCAGCAAGGATTCCAGGCCACCGGCGCGATGCAGCGCAATCAGATCGTCATACCCTCCCACGTGCACCTCGCCGATGAAAATCTGCGGGACACTGGTCCGGCGGGTGCGCGCCACGAGCTTTTCGCGTTCGGCCGGATCCAGATCCACGCGCACCTCGTCCCAGGTTTGGCCCCGGCTGCGCAGGAAGTTCTTGGCGGCCACGCAATACGGGCAGACGGCAGTGGTGTAGATGACGATGCGCGGAAAGCCGGCAACTTCGTCGGCACTCTGGTTCATGGAATATTCCTGAAATTTTTCGCCAAGGATAGGGGATATGGCCGCGGCATTGGCCGGAGCGAATGAATGGAACCCGGCGGATTAACCCGTTATTCACGCCACCGGCCGGCTTAGGCGTCATTCTCCCCGCATCCCCGGTCCGCCGGACTCCCGGAGTCACGTTTGCGCCCGCTCCTGCTCGCCACTGCATTGGCCCTGGCCCTTCCCGCCGCCTCCACGGCGCAAACATCGCCGGAAGCCAAGCTTCCCGACATCGGCTCATCGGCCGGCGAGTTGCTGACGCCCGCCCGACAGGCCGAATACGGCGCCATGCTGCTGCGCGAACTGCGCAACTACGGCTACCTGCTGGAAGATCCCTTGCTGGACAACTGGCTGCAGACCGTGGGCACTCGCCTGGGCGCGCACAGCGACCAGACCGGGCAGCCCTATACCTTTTTCATGCTGAAGGACCGCCAGATCAATGCCTTCGCCACCCTCGGCGGCTACATCGGCATGAACGCGGGCCTGGTATTGACCGCGAACCGCGAGGACGAAGTCGCCGGCGTGCTTTCGCACGAAATCGCCCACGTCACCCAGCAGCACGTGTTGCGCGGGGTGGAACGCGCGCAGCGCGACCAGATCCCGATCCTGCTCGGCATGCTGGGCGCGATCGCACTGGCGCAGGCGGCCGGCGGCAGCTCTAGCGGCGAAGCCACCCAGGCCGCCGTGGCCAGCGCCATGGGACTGATGCAACAGAACCAGATCAACTACACCCGCTCCAACGAGTCGGAAGCCGACCGGGTCGGGATCCGCACGCTGGACCGCGCCGGTTACGACGTGGGCGGCATGGCGGATTTCTTCGAGCGCATGGCCCAGGCCACCCGCGGCAACATGGGCAACGAACGCGACCGCCTGCCCGATTACCTGCGCACCCATCCGGTCACCACCACCCGCATCAGCGAAGCGCGCCAGCGCGCCGAGCAGATGCGCAAGGAACACGTCAATCTGGTCACCCGGGTACCGGGCGGCGGCGAAAGGGTCGAGAGTTTCAATCCCCGCTCCATCACCCTGCCCACTACCGCCAGCGACAATCCCCTGCTTCCCATCCAGGTCACCCTGCCCGCCGAAACCCTGGGGCGCGGCAGCACCGGCCAGTTCGACTGGGCCAGGGAACGCTTGCGCGTGCTCACCGCCGACACGCACATCAGCGCCGTCCGCGAATACGAAAACATGCGTCGCGAAAGCGGCCGCGAACTGACCGACGCCCAGCGCTACGGACTGGCGCTCGCCCATTTGCAGGGCGGCAACAACACGCAGGCCCTGGCCGAATTGAAACCGTTGCTCGCCCAACATCCGGACAACCTGTGGCTGGCGCTGGCGACCGGCGAGGCCGAGTCCCGCAGCGGCAATGCCACCGCCGCCAACCAGCGCTTCTCTTCCCTGCTGCGGCAGATGCCCGGCAACCGCGCGGTTGCATTGACCTTCGCCCGGATCCTCAATGAACAGGGCACGCGCGAAGCCGGCCAACAGGCCCAGGCCATCCTGAGGCCGCTGCTGGCCGCGTCGGCCAACGATCCGCTGTTCCAGCTGCAATTCGCCCGCGCCAACGAACTGGCCGGCGACGCGATACGCGCAGGCGAAGCCCATGCCGAAGCCGCTTTCCTCAACGGCCGCGCCGAACAGGCGCTGGTCCAGTTGCAGAACCTCAAGAAACGCGACGACCTGGATTATTACGCCCGCGCCCGGATCGATGCCCGGATCAACGCCATCACGCCCCAGGTGCTCGAGCTGCACCGGCAAGGCATCCGCGATCCGGACATTTCCGGCCGGGGCCGGCGCTGAACGCGGAACGGTCGCCCCGCCCCATGATGACTGTCATGTTTCGGTCATAAAATTGTCGTCTACTGTTCCCGTCCCCACACAGACGGTATTCGCGTGCACAAGCGCATCCTGATCGTCGACGATGAACCTGCCATCCGCGACATGGTGGCCTTCGCCCTGCGCAAGGGCGAATACGAGCCCATCCATGCCGGGGATGCGCGCGAGGCGCAGAACGCCATCGCCGACCGCGTGCCCGACCTGATCCTGCTGGACTGGATGCTGCCCGGCAGCAGCGGCCTGGAACTGGCGCGGCGCTGGCGCAAGGACGCGCTGACCCGCGACGTGCCCATCATCATGCTGACCGCCCGCGGCGAGGAGAACGACCGCGTCGGCGGGCTTGAAGCCGGAGTGGACGACTACGTGGTCAAGCCCTTCTCCGCCCGCGAACTGCTGGCCCGGATACGCGCCGTGATGCGCCGTGCGCGCGACGACGACGAGGACGGCAGCGTCAGCGTGGGCAGCATCCGCATCGACGGCGCCGCACATCGGGTGTTCGTGGCCGACGCACCGGTCCCCATCGGCCCCACCGAATACCGCCTGCTGCATTTCTTCATGACCCACGCCGAGCGCGTCTACAGCCGCAGCCACCTGCTCGACCATGTATGGGGGGGCAGCGTCTACGTGGAGGAACGCACCGTGGACGTGCACATCCGGCGCCTGCGCAAGACACTGGAACCGTTCGGCGTGGATGCCATGGTGCAGACCGTGCGCGGTTCCGGCTACCGTTTCTCGGCTTCGGTCTGAAGCCTGCATCCAACACGCCAGCGCCCATCACCTTGTCCAGCCAACCGCTGCAACGCTTCGCACACTCACCGTCACATGCATCTGCCACAATCCCCGGCATGCCCCGACATATCCGCTCGGCCTGGTTGAAAACGCTCGGCAGGCTGGCCCTGATCCTGTCGGTCGCACTGGTGGCCGGCGTGCTGGCGGGACACCCGTGGCCGGTACTCGCGGTGACCGCGCTGGCGATCACCGGATGGCACTACTGGCGGCTGCGGCGTCTTCTGCTCCAGCTCACCGTGCGGAAACGCTTCCAGCCCGCGCAAGGCCAGGGCGTGTGGAGCGAACTGGACCGCCTGCTGTACCGCAGCCAGCAGGAGATGCGCGCGCGCAAACGCCGCTTGCTGTCCATCCTGCGCGCCTACCGGGCCGCCGCCGCCGCCCTGCCGGACGCGGTGGTGGTGATAGAGCGCAACAACCAGCGCGTGGTGTGGTTCAACCGGGCCGCCACCGACCTGCTGGGCCTGCAGTCGCCCCGCGACATCGGCACCGCCGTCGGTGAGCGCCTGCAACCGCTGCCGATGTCGCACTGGCTTGCCGCCGGCCGCAATGCCGAACCGATGCTGGATGCGGCTTCGCCCGTCGACTCCAACCTGCGCCTGAACCTGCGGCTGATCCCGTATTCGGACGAATACTGGCTGCTGGTCGCGCGCGATGTCAGCAAATTGCTGCGGCTGGAACAGATGCGCCGCGACTTCGTGGCCAACGTGTCCCACGAACTGCGCACGCCCCTGACCGTCGTGCATGGTTACCTGGACATGCTGGACCCGGCCGATTTCCCGGAATGGGCGCCCATGCTGTCGGAAATGCAGAAGCAATCGCAGCGCATGGCGCAACTGGTGGAAGACCTGCTGACCCTGTCGCGACTGGAAGTGCAGGACAGCCTGCCGGACGAAAGCGTGGCCATGGGTCCGATGCTGGCCACCCTGAGGCGCGAGGCCGAGGCGCTCAGCCAGAACCGCCACACCATCCTGGTGGAAGACGAGGCCGGCTGCGACCTGTGGGGCTCCAACAAGGAATTGCACAGCGCATTTTCCAACCTGGTCAGCAATGCCGTCCGCTACACGCCCACCGGCGGCGCCATCCGCATCCGTTTCGCCCGCGACGAGGACGGCGCCGTGCTCAGTGTCAGCGACACCGGGCACGGCATCCCGGAGTCCCACCTGCCGCGCATCACCGAGCGCTTCTATCGCGTCTCAACCAGCCGCTCGCGCGAGAGCGGCGGCACCGGCCTGGGCCTGTCCATCGTGAAGCACGTGCTCAACCTGCACCAGGCGCGCCTGCATATCGAAAGCCGGGTCGGCCAGGGCAGCACATTCTCCATCCACTTCGGGGCCAACCGGGTGCAACCGCACGACTCCGTCAAATCCACCATCGAATCCATCCCATGAGCACCGTCCAGAAGCACAAACCGGACATCGTCGCCGGCAGCACCGATCCATTGCGCGATCCCGCGCTGTACTTCAACCGGGAACTGTCGCAGCTCGACTTCAACTTCCGCGTGCTGGCGCAGGCGATGGACCCCGAGGTTCCGCTGCTGGAACGGCTGCGCTTCCTGTGCATCTCCTGCACCAACCTGGATGAATTCTTCGAGATCCGCGCCGCCAGCATGCGGCAGGCGCTGGACTTCGGCCTGCCCCCGGCCGCCGACGGCATGCGTCCGGCGGAGGTACTCGACCGCATCCACGAACGCGCGGCCAAGCTGGTCAGCGCGCAGTACCACTGCTGGAACGAAGTCCTGCGCCCGGCGCTGGCGGAGGCCGGCGTCGGCGTTCTGAGCCGGCAGGTATGGAACGCGCGGCAGACGCGCTGGCTGCGCGCCTATTTCCGCAACGAGATCATGCCGGTGCTGTCGCCGCTGGGGCTGGACCCGGCGCACCCCTTCCCGCAGATCCTCAACAAATCGCTGAACATCGTGGTGATGGTACGCGGCAAGGACGCCTTCGGACGCGCCGGCCACCTGGCCATCGTGCGCGCGCCGCGCTCGCTGCCGCGCATCATCCAGTTGCCGCCCAGCCTGTCCGGCGGCGGCACCGGTTTCGTCTTCCTTTCCTCGGTGTTGTCGGCCTTCGTCGACGAGCTGTTCCCCGGCATGGAGGTCAAGGGCGCCTACCAGTTCCGGGTGACCCGCAACTCCGAACTGGTGGTGGACGAAGAGGAAACCGAAAACCTGGCGCTGGCATTGCGCGACGAACTGGCCGGACGCGGCTTCCTGGCCGCCGAACGCCTGGAGATCGCCGAGGACTGCCCCAAGCCGATCGTCCGCATGCTGCTGGAGAACTTCAAGCTCACCGACAACGCGGTCTACCGCATCAACGGCCCGGTCAACCTCAACCGCGTCATCCAGGTCTACGACATGGTGCACCGGCCGGAACTCAAGTTCCCGCCCTATACCCCGCGCACGCTCCCGGGCATGGACAACATGTTCGAGGTCGCCAGCGAAGGCGACATCCTGCTGCACCATCCATTCGATTCATTCGCGCCGGTACTGGAGCTGATCAAGCAAGCCGCCACCGATCCGCAGGTGCTGGCCATCAAGCAGACCCTGTACCGCACCGGCAAGGACTCGGCCATCGTCGATGCCCTGGTGCAGGCGGCGCGCAACGGCAAGGACGTGACCGTGGTGGTCGAATTGCGCGCGCGCTTCGACGAGGAAGCCAACCTGGGTCTGGCCGACCGCCTGCAGGCCGCCGGCGTGCAGGTGGTGTACGGCGTGGTGGGCTACAAGACCCACGCCAAGATGCTGCTGATCGTGCGCCGCGAAGGCCGCAAGCTGCGCCGCTACGTGCACATGGGCACCGGCAACTACCACAGCGGCACCGCGCGCGCCTACACCGACCTGGGCCTGGTCACCTGCGACCCGGACATCGGCAGCGACGTGCACCAGTTGTTCCTGCAGATGTCCGGCATGGCACCGGCCATCAAGCTCAAGCGCCTGCTGCAATCGCCGTTCACCCTGCACGCCGGCATCATCAAGCGCATCGAGCGCGAAGCCAAGTTCGCCCGCGCCGGCAAGCCCGGGCGCATCATCGCCAAGATGAATGCGCTCAACGAACCCCAGGTGATCCGCGCGCTGTATACGGCCTCGCAAGCCGGCGTGAAGGTGGACCTGCTGGTCCGCGGCGCCTGCACCTTGCGCCCGGGCGTGCCGGGCATCTCCGAGAACATCCGGGTGCGTTCCATCGTCGGCCGCTTCCTGGAACACAGCCGCGTGTACTGGTTCGGCAACGATGGCGCACCCGAACTGTATTGCGCCAGCGCCGACTGGCTGGAACGCAACCTGCTCCGCCGCGTGGAAACCTGCTTCCCGATCCTCGACGAGGAGCTGGCGGACAGGATCCACCACGAGGTACTGCTGAACTATCTCGACGACAACATGCAGGCGTGGGAACTGGGAAGCGACGGCCAATACGCCAAACTGGCGCCCGCTGCCGGCAAGAAGCCCCACTCCGCGCAAGCGACGCTGCTGGCGCAACTGTGAGCCTGCATTTGCGCGCCTGCGCACGATCCGCGCCGGCAGTGCGGACTGCCCGGACATCCCGCCGCTTAGGCCGGGATGCCGGCATCGGCTAAGATTTCCGCATGCCTTCCTATTCCTCCTCCGCTTCCGTACCGCTGCAGGATGGCGACCACCTGGCGGCCATCGACCTGGGTTCCAACAGTTTCCACATGATCGTGGCCCGCTACACCCTGGGCCAGTTGCGCGTGGTGGACCGCCTGCGCGAAACCGTGCGCATGGGCGACGGGCTGGATGGCAAGGGCGGCCTGTCCGCGGCTGCGCGGCAGCGGGCGCTGGAATGCCTGGAACGTTTCGGCCAACGCATCCGCGAGATCCCCGCGCCGCGCATCCGCGCCTTGGCCACCAACGCCGTGCGCCAGCTCAGCTCGCCGCAGGAATTCCTGGTGCCGGCCGAAGCCGCACTGGGTCATGGCATCGAAGTGGTCTCCGGGCGCGAGGAAGCGCGCCTGATCTACCTCGGCGTCGCCCACGCGCAACCGCCCCGCCCGGGACAGTTGCGCCTGGTCATCGACATCGGGGGCGGCTCCACCGAATTCATCATCGGCCGCAGCTTCGAAACGCTCGAACGCGAAAGCCTGCAGGTAGGCTGCATCGCCAGCACCCGCCGCTTCTTCCCCAATGGCAAGCTGTCCAGGAAGCGCTGGAGGGATGCACTGAACGAAGTCGGCGCGGAATTCCAGCAATTCGCCACCCTGTACCGCAAACTGGGCTGGCAAGAGGCGGTGGGCTCATCGGGCACGCACAAGGCCATTGGCGAAATCTGCGCCGCGATGAAGCTCACCAAGGGCGCCATCACCGCCGAGGCGCTGCCGCAGTTGCGCGACCGCCTGCTGCAGGCGGACCGCATCGACGCCATCGATCTGCCAGGCCTGTCCAACGACCGCCGCCCGATCATCGCCGGCGGCGTGCTGGTGCTGGAAGCCGCGTTCGAAGCACTGGGTCTGCAAAGGCTGATGGTCAGCAAGGCGGCGATGCGCGAAGGCATCCTGTACGACATGCTGGGGCGCGGCAGCGAAAACGATCCGCGCGACGCCTCGGTCGCCGCCGCGATGCAGCGCTACGGCATCGACGAAATCCAGTCCGCGCGGGTGGAAGCCACCGCGATGCGCCTGTTCGAGCAGGTGGCCGATGCCTGGGCCCTGGACGACCACGATGCCCGCATGCTGGGCTGGGCCGCGCGCCTGCACGAAATCGGCCTCGCCGTGGCGCACAGCCAGTATCACGTGCATGGCGCCTATCTGCTGGAACATTCGGACATCGCCGGTTTCTCGCGGCAGGAGCAGCAAGTGCTGGCCGCACTGGTCCGCACGCAGCGGCGCAGCATTCCCAAGACCGCCTTCGACGCCATCCCGGACCGGCTGCTGTTGAGCACGGTGCGCAAGGCGGCATTGCTGCGCCTGGCCGTCCTGCTGCACCGTTCGCAGGACTCCGGGCCGATCCCGAAACTGGAACTGGCCGCGGAGGGCAGCGCGCTGAACCTGATCTTCTCGAAAAAATGGATCGACGCGCGCCCGCTGCTCAGGGCCGACATGATTGGCGAGCCTGAAGACATGGCCGGGCTGGGACTCCAGTTCAGGGCCTTCGTGCTGTAGCGCCCGGCTTCAGCGCATAACGCCTACTTGCCGCACTGCGGATTGCGTTGCCGGACCTTGGCAGGCCATGCTGGCCGCCGGTCCACCGGGGGAACCACGCATGCTCAGGACAGCGCTCGCGATCATCGCAGGCCTCATCGTCGCGGTCGTCTTCATGCTCGGCTGGGAAGCCGCGGGCTTCCTGTTCTTCCCGCCACCGGACGGCATGTCCCTGCAGAATGAAGCGGACCTGGCCAGGCTGGTGGCGATGTCTTCCACCGGCAAAAAAGCCTGGGTGGTGGCCGGCTGGGCATTGGCCAGCTTCATCGGCGGCTGGGTCGCGGCCCGCATCAGCGCGCGTCATCGCGGCTTTGCCGCGATTTCCATCGGCGTGCTGATCGTGCTCGGCACGCTGATGAATGCCCTGGCCATTCCGCATCCCCTGTGGATGAACACGCTCGGATTCCTGTTGCCGGTGCCGTTGGCCTGGCTGGCTTCGCGAACCATCCGCCGCCCAGCCAACCCCATCGAATAATCCCGGGACCAACGACCGATGCAAGCATCACTGCTGACCAATCTGCTGCTTCCGCTCGCGCTGGGCACCATCATGTTCGGCCTGGGCCTGGGGCTGACCACGGACGATTTCCGCCGCATCGCACGCTATCCGCGCGCCGTGCTGACCGGCCTCGGCTTGCAGATATTGATCCTGCCCTGGGCCGCCTTCGGCCTGGCGCTCATCTTCAGGCTTCCCCCGGAACTGGCGGTCGGCCTGATGCTGCTGGCCGCCTCGCCCGGCGGCGCCACCGCCAACATCTACAGCCACCTGGCGCGCGGCGACGTGGCCCTCAACATCACCCTGACCGCGATCAACAGCCTGCTGTGCCTGGTCACCCTGCCGCTCATCCTCAATCTGTCGCTGGAACATTTCTTCGGCAGCGGCCAATACGTGCCGCCGCCGGTGAAGAAGATCATCGAGGTCGCCGTCATCATCGTGCTGCCGGTCCTGCTGGGCATGTTCATCCGCGCCCGTTCGCCGGGCTTCGCGGCCCGCACCGAAAAGCCGTTGCGGCTGCTGGCCGTGTTGGTGCTGGTGCTGCTGATCGTGGCCGCCGTGGCACAGGCCTGGCAAACGCTGCTGACATGGTTCGCGGCGGTTGGCCTGGCCTGCCTGCTGTTCAACCTGATCAGCATGGGCGTGGGCTACGGCGCGCCGCTGGCGCTGAAGCTGCCGCGCCGCCAGGCGATCGCGATCGCCATGGAAATCGGCATCCACAACGGCACCCTGGCCATCTACATCGCCCTCAACGTGCTGTCGAATTCCGTCATGTCGGTGCCGGCGGCGATCTACAGCCTGATGATGTTCTTCACCGCCGCGATATTCGCGTTCTGGCTCAACCGGCGGAAGGCCGAATGAGCGCCATTCGCCTCAGCTGACACCGCGCGGGTCGTCCTCGATGCCCACATTGCTCGACGCCGCATCGTAGACCGCACGATCCAGCAACCCGGTCTCCTTCGCCACCAGCACCGGCACCAGCATCTGTCCGGTCACGTTGGTCATGGTGCGCATCATGTCCAGCACGCGGTCGATGGCCAACAGGATGCCCAGCACCTGCAACGGCAATCCCGCGGCGGTCAGCACCACGGTGGCCATCACCACCGCCGTGCCCGGTACGCCGGCGGTGCCGAAACTGCCCAGCACGGAGGCGAACAGGATCGCCACGTACTGCGCGAAGCTCAGCTCGATGCCGTAGTACTGCGCGGCGAAGATCGCCGCCAGCGCCGGATAGATCGCGCCGCAGCCGTCCATCTTGATGCTGGCGCCCAGCGGCACCGCGAACGCGGCGTAATCCCGGTTCACGCCCAGATTGTGGGTGACGCAGCGCAACGACACCGGCATCGAGGCGAAACTGGACGAACTGACGAAAGCCACCTGCATGCCCGGTGCCGCGCCGCGGAAGAATTTGAGCGGATTCAAGCCATGCGCAAGCAGCAGTCCGCCGTACACGAACACGATATGCAGCGTGCAGGCGACATACAGGGCGACCACGAAATTGCCCAGCGGCAGCAGTTTCTCGAATCCGTAGGTACCCACCAACGCCGCGATCAGGCCGAAGGTACCCAGCGGCGTCATCTCCAGCACGAAGCGGGTGACCTGGATCATCGTCTCGCTGGCCTGGCCGACGATCCTGCGCAAACCTTCGGTGCGCTCTCCCAGCTTGACCAGCGCGAAGCCCAGCAGCCCGGCGAAGAAGATCACCTGCAGGATCTTGCCTTCGGCCAGCGCCGCGAACGGGTTGGTCGGCACGATATTCAGCAGTACCTCGACCGGCGTGGGCACATCGCGCGGTGCATAGTCCGTCGGCGGCTCCAGGCTGACGCCCACGCCCGGATCGAACGCCCACGCCACCGCGAGACCCACGCCCACCGCCAGCGTCGCGGTGATCGCGAACCAGGCGAACGTGCGCCCGCCCAGCGCGGCCACCGACTGCTGCCCGTGCAATGCCGATACCGCGTTGATCACCGCGAAGAACACCAGCGGCACCGCGATCATCCGGATCAGGTTGACGTACAGCGTGCCCAGCGGCTGCAACCAGATGCCGGCCGCCGGCCCCATCAGCCAGCCCGCCAGCGCGCCCAGCACGAACGCGCCGGCCACTCGCTGCCAGAACGGGATTTGCAACCATGCCGATACCAGTTTCATGCGCAATCTCTGCCGAAGAGGCCCGCACGATAGCCCAGCCACGCCCCGCTTGGCGATGTCCCTGCTGGAACACCGCCCTGTCATCGGCAGGACATTCTGCGGCTGGCATAATGTAGCCACCCTTGTTCGCACGCTTTCCGATGCCGCCGCAAAAGTCCCTGCTTGCCTTCCTGGCCCTGCTGGCCGCCTGCTCCACCTCACCGACATCCCGCCCGGCCGCCGCCACCTCCGGCGCCCTGAAAGTGGAAGTCCCTCCCGCCCCTACCGTCGCGGAACAGACGCCCGAATGGTGGTACCGCAATGGAGCCGCCCACGCAGCGCGCAACGGCGCCATGGACGGACGCGCGAAAAACGTGATCCTGTTCCTGGGCGATGGCATGAGCCTGACCACCGTCGCCGCGGCCCGCATCCTGGATGGCCAGCGCAAGGGCCGCACGGGCGAAGAGAACCTGCTTGCGTGGGAGACCTTCCCGCATACCGGCTTCAGCAAGACCTACAACACCAACGCGCAGACGCCGGATTCGGCCGGCACCATGACCGCCATCACCACCGGCGTGAAAAGCCACATGGGCGCCATCGGCGTGCATGCGGGGAAACGCAACGATTGCGCCGACAGTCTTTCCAAGCACGCCCTGACCTGGCTGCAACTGGCCGACAGCGCCGGCCTGGCCACCGGCATCGTGTCCACCGCGCGCCTGACCCATGCCACGCCCGCGGCGACCTACGCCCACTCCCCGGACCGCAACTGGGAAAACGACACCGAGCTGCCCGCCGAAGCGGTGGCCCACGGCTGCCGCGACATCGCCCAGCAACTGATTGACGCCTCGCGCTTCGGCCATGGCCCCCGCATAGTCCTCGGCGGCGGCCGGGGCCAGTTCATGCCGGTCTCGCAACGCGACCCGGAATACGACGACAAGGTCGGCAAGCGCCTGGACGGCCGCGACCTGATTGCGGAGTGGCAGGACAGGCATCCGCAGGGCGCCTATGCCTGGAACCTCGAACAGTTCCGCAATGCGGGGCAATCCGCCGCCCTGCTGGGGCTGTTCGAATACGACCACATGCAGTACGAGCACGACCGGCCGGACGACCGCGCCGGCGAGCCCAGCCTGGCCGAAATGACGCGCGCCGCCATCGACATCCTGTCGCGCAACCGCCAGGGTTACGTGCTGATGGTGGAAGCCGCCCGCATCGACCATGCCCATCATGACGGCAACGCCCATCGGGCCCTGACCGACACCATTGCGCTGTCGGAAGCCGTGCAGGCCGCTCTCGATGCCACTTCGGCCGCCGACACGTTGATCGTCGTGACGGCAGACCATTCCCACACCCTGAACTTTGCAGGCTATCCCGCCCGCGGCAACCCCATCCTGGGCAAGGTGCGCGGCCGGAGCAGCGAAGCCAGCCCCGAAGGCGCGCTGACCCGTGACCTCACCGGATTGCCCTTCACCACCCTCGGATACGCCAACGGCCCGGGCAACACCGGTCAAAGCAACCGCCAGCCCGCCGGCCCCAAACGTTTCCTGCATGCCCCCAGCCATTTCGAACCCGCCGAAGGCCGGCCCGACCTTACTCACGTCGACACCGAGCATCCGGACTACATGCAGGAATCGCTGATCCCGCTCAAAGCCGAAACCCACGGTGGCGAAGACGTGGGCGTCTGGGCGCATGGTCCGGGCAGCCAGGCCATCCGCGGCACCTTCGAACAGAACGCCATCTACCACTTCATCGTGCAATCCACCCCGCAGCTGCGCCAGCGCCTGTGCGCGGCCGGCACCTGCGATGCAAGAGGCATCCCCGTGGATTTGCCGCGACCGGCGGACTTCGAGAAACCCGCACGGTAGGAGCGGCCTTTGGCCGCGATGGGCTTTACCGGTGAAGCTTCATCGCGGCCAAGGGCCGCTCCTACAATGCCGTCGGCAGGCGCGTTCGATGGCGCGATGTCCTGCGCGCAAACTCAGAATGACTTGAACACCACCAGCCAGAGAATGGCCAGCAAGGCGAACACCGGCACCTCGTTGAACCAGCGCAGCGCTTTGGAAGAAGGCAGCGCCTTGCCCTTGTCCAGCCCTTTCAGCCAGCGCCCGCTGACGATGTAGTAGGCGAACAGCGCCAGCACCAGGGTCAGCTTGGCATGCATCCAGCCGGTCCCCGCTCCCACCATGGTCGGAAAACCCGGGATCACGCGGTACCCCAGCCACAACACCAATCCCGGCACGAAGGCCAGCCCGAACATGATGTGGCCGAAGCGGTACAGCCTCCGCCCCATCAGACCAAGGCGCGCCTGCACCTGTTCCTGCCCTTTTGTTTCGGCCAGGTTGACCAGGATGCGGGGCAGGTAGAACACCGCCGCCATCCACGCGATCACGAACAGGAGATGGAAGGTCTTGACCCAGAAATATGGCATGCGGCTGGCTCCTCGTGGCTCGCGATAGGATGACACACCGCCACCAGCCACCAGAAGCTCAGGATCCATCGCGATGCAGAAACGCTACGACCGCGCCTATTTCGAACACTGGTACAACCGACGCGAGATTGGTGGCGCCGCCCGGCTGGCGCGCAAGGTGGCCCTGGCCGTGGCCACTGCCGAATACCACCTGGAACGCCCCATCCGCAGCGTCCTGGACATCGGCTGCGGCGAAGGCGCCTGGCGCGCGCCCTTGCTGAAATTGCGCCCCCGGATCACCTATCTCGGCTTCGACAACAGCCCGTATGCCATCGAGCGCTACGGACGCGCGCGCAACCTGCATCCGGCCCGCTTCGGCGACTTCGCCCGCCTGCGGCCCTGCCCGCCCGCAGACCTGCTGGTCTGCGCCGATGTGTTGCACTACCTGCCTGCCCGCGAACTGGATCGCGGCCTGCCCGGCCTCGCCGAGCTCTGCGGCGGCATCGCCTTCCTGGAAACCTTCACCCGCGAAGACGCCATCGAAGGGGACATGGCGCAATTCCACCCGCGCAATGCCCGTTTCTACCGCCAACGCTTCGAGGCCGCCGGGTTCACGCCGCTGGGATCGCACTGCTGGCTGTCCCCGGAATTGCGGGACGGCGTGACCGCCTTGGAAGGCCACTGACCAAAGTACGGTGCCCACCGATGTCATTTTGTGCTATGTTGCAATGCAACAATGGCTGAGAAACGGTACACTCCTGCCATGACCCTGTACAAGATCCACGAACTCGGCCGCGCATGGATGGCGCCCTTGGCCTATATGGCCGAAGCCAATGCACGGATGTTCTCCACCCCCAGCAGTTGGTTGTCCACCGTCCCCGGCGCCGACCGCATCGCCGCCGGCAACGAGCTGGTCTACCGGATCGGCAAGGACTACGAGAAGCCTGCCTGGGGCATCGCTGCCGTCGAACGCAACGGGCACTCCATCCCCGTGGTCGAAATCGAGGCGCTGCGCAAGCCGTTTTGCCGCCTGCTGCGCTTCAAGCGCTACACCGACGACGCCGCCAGCATCACCGCGCTGAAGGACGACCCCACCGTGCTGGTGGTGGCACCCTTGTCCGGCCACCATGCCACGCTGCTGCGCGATACGGTCAGCACCCTGCTGCGCGACCACAAGGTCTACGTGACCGACTGGGTCGATGCCCGCATGGTGCCGCTGGCCGAAGGCGACTTCGGCCTGGACGACTACGTCGCCTACATCGAAGAGTTCATCCGCCACATCGGCGCGAAGAACCTGCACGTCATCAGCGTCTGCCAGCCCACCGTGCCGGTGCTGGCGGCAGTGTCGCTGATGGCCGCGCGCGGCGAACCCACGCCGCGCTCGCTGGTCATGATGGGCGGACCCATCGATACCCGCCGCAGCCCCACCCAGGTCAACAATCTCGCCACCCGGAAATCATTGGCCTGGTTCGAGAACAACGTGATCCACACGGTGCCTGCCCCGTACCCGGGCGAAGGCCGCGAGGTCTATCCCGGGTTCCTGCAGCATGCCGGCTTCATCGCCATGAACCCCAGCCGGCATTTCATGTCGCACTGGGATTTCTACTCGGACCTAGTCAAGGGCGACCTGGACGATGCCGATTCTCACCGCCGTTTCTACGACGAATACAACGCGGTGCTGGACATGCCGGCGAAGTACTACCTGGACACCATCAACACCGTGTTCCAGGAGTTCCTGCTGCCGCGCGGCAAGTGGAAGGTCAAGGGCGAGCGGGTGGACCCGGCCGCCATCCGCAAGACCGCGCTGATGAGCATCGAGGGCGAACTGGACGACATCTCCGGCCTCGGCCAGACCGAAGCCGCGCAGGACCTGTGCACCGGCATACCGAAAGCGCACCGCAAGCATCTGCTCGTGGAAGGCGCCGGCCATTACGGCATCTTCAGCGGCCGCCGCTGGCGCGAGAAGGTCTACCCGCAGGTGCGCGATTTCATACGCAAGTACTCTGTCCGACCAGACTGACATGGATACGAAAATGCCCCGCCATGCGGGGCATTTTCTTTGTTGGCTGGATCAAAAATGCTGTGCAATCCTGCCTTGGCATCCAGCCTTCCGATGCGCGACCACGCCACCTCGGAACATCCGGTGCGAGGGAATCCTGGCCGCTGTGCATGCCAACCAGGAATCACCCGGATCACACTACCGGGTCGCGCACCAGCAGGTGCTTGGCAATCAAGCCGTGCAACTTGCCGACACCACGCGCCAAATGCAGGGTGCCGAACAGCATCAGCACACCCACCAGCGACAGCAGTGGCAGCACCCAAGGTGCATCAGTGACGACATTCACGCCGGATATCCAGACCGAACTATCCAGCCAGATGCCCAGCGGCGAGGCGATGAGGCCCAGCGCCACCGACAGCAGCGTCACCACCACGGTGAAGTAAGCAATGCCCAGCGGCAGCATCAGCAACATGTACAGCATCGCGGTCCAGGTGCGCACGTCGGTGAACATTTCGCCGATGCGCGACAGCCACGGCTTGTCGCGTTGCGTGTACAGCGGCCGGCGCGGCATGCGTTCGCCCAGCATCACTTCCACGATGCGCCCTTCCACCAGCGACAACACACGCACCGACAGCAGGAACAGCAGCAGCAGAGGAATGCCGATGATCAGGACAAGCAAGCCTATCGACATACTGAGTCCCGTCACCACCCAGGTGAAATAGAAGATGCCGGTGGCCAGCGACAGCAACATGTAGAACAACGACCCATAGGTGCGGGGGTCCGCCGCCACGCCGAAGAAACGTCCCAGCGCCGATTTGCGCTTGGGCGGGGCCGGCGGACGCAACGCACGGGCCACCGTAACCTCGGTGTCGCGGTAGATGTCGGCCACTTCCTCCGGCGCGCCGTAGCTGCCGGCCACCGAAGCGATCACCTCGGCCTCGCTCCTGCCGGCCTGTTCGGCCAGCTCGGAGCGCAGGTATTCCTCGGCGTCGTAGAGCGCATCCTGGATCATGGCCGGGTCGGCGCCACGCAGGGCGGCGCGCAACTGCTCCAGGTATTCCGGAATCGTGGTGGGCAGGCTTTTTTCGGAAGGCGATGCGGTATTCATTCTGGAATCCCCAACAGGACGGAATCGACGGAATCACGGGTGGCGCGCCAGGCGGCGGCCCATTCGCGCAGGGTCTCGCGCCCTGCCTCGGTAATACGGTAATAGCGGCGCGGGGGACCGGCCATGGAAGGCTCCACGAAACTCTCCAGCAGGCCCGCAGCCTCCAGGTTGCGCAATACCGGGTAGAGCGCGCTCTGCTTGCCGCTGAGCACTCCCTGCCCCACCTGCTCCAGCCGCTTGGCGATCAGATAGCCGTAAAGCGGCTCCCCGGCCCTGGCCAGCACCGCCAGCAAGGCCAGCGAAACCGTGCCGGAGCTCAGTTCCTTCTGGAACTTCTTCAGGTGGACATCCGGTTCACTCATGGCGCCCCCTCAACGGACGGTATGGCTATGTTGGAGATCACTCTATTATCAAGTTGAGTATAGTGAATGTGCCGGTAGTCATGGCATCGTGGAACAGGCGGATTTTCCGCTCCGCGGATACCCGAAAAATGCAGGCTGGCGGCAAACCTCTAGAATCCGGCAGGACACTCCTGCGGACCGCACCCATGCGCCTGACCCATGCCACCCTGCTGATCGGCACCCTCATCCTCGCCCCTGCCGCCCTTGCGCAGGCGACCGAGGCTCCTGTGCCGTATCGCTCCGCCCAGCAAATCCTTGACGCCTCGCCCGATGCCGACTGGCGCACCCCGGACCCATCCAGCCTGCTGTACATGGAACTGGACACCCCTCCGGGAACCAGCGGCCGCGTGATCATCGAACTGGCTCCCGCGTTCGCCCCCGAGCACGTGGCCAACATCCGCACGCTGGCGAAGGATGGCTTCTGGGATGGCCTGAGCATCTATCGCTCGCAGGACAACTTCGTGGTCCAGTTCGGCGATCCCGATGCCGGAGAGGACAATGCCGTTCCAACGGGCGCGGCCAAGGCGAAGCTGCCGGCGGAATTCGCACGCGACGCGCAAGGACTGGCCTTCACCCGCCTGCCGGACGCGGATGGCTGGGCGCCCGAAGTCGGTTTCGTCGACGGCTTCCCCGCCGCACGGGACCCCGCAGCCGGCCAGGCCTGGCTGACCCACTGCTACGGCACGCTCGGCGCGGGGCGCGGCGCGGAACCGGACAGCAGCAACGGCACCGAACTCTACGTGGTCATCGGCCAGTCGCCACGCCAACTGGACCGCAACATCACCACCGTGGGCCGCGTGGTGAAGGGCATGGAATGGCTGAGCGTGATCCCGCGCGGACCGGACCCCATGGGCTTCCACGAGAAACCCGAGCAACGCACCCCGATCAAGGCGATCCGCCTGGCCAGCGAAGTGCCGGAAAGCGAACGCACCCCGCTGCAATTGCTGCGCACCGACTCGCAAACCTTCGCCGACGCCACCGAGGCGCGCCGCAACCGCCGCGACGGCTGGTACGTGCGCCCTTCCGGGCATATCGACCTGTGCAACGTACCATTGCCGGCGCGTGCGCCGCCGCAACGCTGACAAGCCAGGCCGGCCCGGACCGGGCCGGCCACGGCACGGGGTTCAGCTGGCCGCAGGCAGCGAATCGATGAACTCGATCATCCGCTGCCGCTGCGCCGCATCCGGCAACCGGCCGCGCGCGGCGCCCAGATTGTCGATCATGTTGCGTGCGCGGCTGGTGGCCGGCGTGATGCTGGTCACCGCCGGATGCGCGGCCACGTACTTGAGCAGGAACTGCGCCCACGAATGGGCATCGAACTCGGCCGCCCATTCCGGCAACGGCGTGTCCCCGATGCGGCTCCACAACCGGGTCCGGCCAAACGGGACATAGACCAGCACGCCGATGCCGCGCTCCTGCGCCAGCGGCAGGATGGTTTCCTCGACGTCACGGTTGTCGATGGCGTAATCGACGCCGATGAAATCCAGTGGTTCGTTGCGCATCACCTCGATCAGATGCGGATACGCGGACTTGCTGGTGGAAGTGACGCCGATGTAACGCAGCCGCCCCTGCTCCTTCAGTTCCTTCAGGATGCCCAGTTGGGTCGGCACGTCGCCCAGGTTGTGGACCTGGATCAGATCGATGACCTGCCTGCCGATGTGCCGGAACGAGGCTTCGATCTGCTCGCGCGCCTTGGCCGGGTCGGCCTTCGCGTCCTCGCCACGCCCGGCCACGTTGACCTTGGTGGCCCAGAACAACTTGTCGGCAAGGCCTTCTTCCTGCGCGATGCGGCCGGCCACTTCTTCGGAAGCCCCGTAGCTGGGCGCGGTATCGAACACGCTGCCGCCCCCGGCGACCAGCGCGGACAATACCTCGCGCAAGGCAGTGACATCCTCGCTGCGCGCCACCTGCGAGAATGTCGCCGAACTGCCAAGCCCGACCAACGGCAATGGCTCGCCCGTGGAGGGGATGGCCCGCGTCAGCAATGGCTGGCCATCGCTCGCCAGCAAGCGACCGTAGGGGAATGCCGCCGCCAGACCGGCGGCCACGGAAAATTTGAGGCAATCACGACGCGTGACCATGCGTGTTCTCCTTATTTCAAGGGACAAGGGACCGCCTGCAACAACGGCAGCTCCCTGAGTCTGGCCCAGCCGGCGTCCGGCTTCAACCGGAACCCGCGCGGCGCTCCCTGCACGTGACGGGCATCACCAGCCCGTCACGGCGATACATCGGGCTGCCATCGCCTTGATCAGGGGATTTTTCGCAACGCCGTCACCACGGCCGGTTTCAGTGCCGCCACCCGCGCATCGGTGGACTGGTCGGCTTCCAGATACATGCTGGTGAGGAAAGCCAACAGGTCGTGCCGGCGCGCCAGCCAGCCGTTGTCGCGATAAGCCAGCGATTCATCGCCAAGCCGGTCCGGCAACGCGCCGAACCAGGCCTGCCAGTCCGCTTCGCTCAACAGCCCGCCGCGAGCGGCAAACACCACTGGCCGCACCAGGCGGCCAGGCTCGCCGAATACATACGCATGCGGCGCCTCCGGCACCACCTGCTCGGCCACCGCATCCAGGATGTCCTGGACCTGCCGCCGGTCCAGCGCCGGATTGGAGGTCAGCTGCAGCAGCCAATCCGCGCCGTGCGCCACGCCATGCCGCCAGCCGTCGGCATCGTCGAAGCCGCGGTAATCGCGAACCGAGCGCAGATACCGGGTCGCCCTGCCCACCATCGCATCGCGCTCGGCCGGGGACATCCACGGCTGGATGCGGTCCGTGCGCGCCACTTCCGACAGCATCAACGCGGCAAACGGGCGGCGGAAACCTTCTTCATCCTCTTCGTCCAGCATGGCGTACAACTGCTCGCGCATGCGCCTGACCAGCATCATGTCCAGCTGGTTGCTGCGCAGCCACATGGTGATGGCCTCATAGGCGATGCCATCGCGCAATTCGGGATCGCGGTCGCCCAGGCAAGCCAGCAACCCCATGGCCAACCGGTTGCGCGTGTCGTCTTCGGCCAACGCGAAATCCTGCTCCTTGAGCAATTGCAGCGATTTGAGGTCGGTACCCTCCGGCGGGCAGGATGCCTCCGCCCACGCAGGGACACTCAGCGAAAGGCAGGCCAATAGAGGCAACAGGGGATTACGCATGCACGAACTCCGCGGGCTGTGTTTCGTCTAAACCTTGTCGACGGGCGGTTTCCTGCCCGCCATGGCGATTTCCCGATCGCGCCGTCAGAAACTGGCGCCGTCGATCGGCACCACTTTGAGCGCAGCCAGATCCACGCCGGGAAGGCAGCGCACATTGATGCACACCGTCGGTCCGTTCTTGGGGTCCTCGCCCTCGCTGAACGGCGAGATCCCGCATTGCGGACAATGATGATGCCGGATGCTGTGTCGATGGAAGGTATAGGTGCCCAAGCCGGATTCCGGCGTTTTCAGGACCAGCGCCTCACGCGGCGCAAACCACAGCAAACCGCCGCGCTTGCGGCACATGGAACAGTTGCAATCGTAAACCTCGGCTATATCGCCTTCCACCTCGAACCCGATGCCCCCACAGTGGCACCCTCCTTCGTAGCGCATGATCGTATCGCTCCCGCCTTGGCCAGGCCGCCATCCTAAGACAGATGCGCGAAGCGTGCCGCGCGCCTATGCTTGTCGGCTCTTCCACCCGCCTTGCCCGATGGTGATGCCATGCGCCACAGCCTGCTCGTTCTTGCCATGATCGCCGCCCTCGCGGCCTGCCAGAAAGCCGAACCACCGGCCACCGCCGTCCCGGCCGAAGCCGCCGCCCCGGCCGCCGACACCCAGTTCACGGAACTGTCGGCACGTGCACTGGAAGGCTGGCTGCGAAGCTCTCCCGTGAGCGCCACCCGGATCGGCGAACATCGTCACGATCATGAAATCGACGACCTGAGTCCGGCTGGCCGGGCGCAGAGACTGGCTTTCAACAAGGGCATCCTCGCCGAACTGGACACCCTGGACCCGGCCACGCTCACCCGCGAGAGCCAGGTGGACGCCGCCATCCTGCGCAACCGGTTGCAATCGGATATCTGGAACCAGGAGACGTTGCAGGGCTGGGCCTGGGACCCGCAGGTGTACAGCCAACTGGCCGGCAGCGCCCTGTACAACCTGATGGCGCGAGAATTCGCTCCGTTGCCCGAGCGCCTGCAATCGGCCATCGCCCGCATGGAAAAGATTCCCGCCCTGCTGGCGCAGGCGCGCGAGAACCTCGACCCGAGCCGGGTGCCGAAAGCGCATGCGGAAACAGCGGCGCGCCAGAACGCCGGCGTGCTGAACATCGTGAAGAACTACATCGCCCCGCACCAACAGTCCCTGCCACCCGCCGACCGCGCGCGACTGCAGGCAGCCATCGAGTCGCTGGAACAGGCCGTGGCCGAACACCAGGCCTGGCTGGACGGAACACTGGTGCCCAATGCCCAGGGCGAATTCCGCCTCGGCCAGACCCTGTACGACCAGAAACTGCAGTTCTCGTTGCTGTCATCGCTGTCGCGCGCCGAGATCAAACAACGCGCGGAGGCGGAACTGGCGCGGGTGCGCAGCGAGATGTACGCCATCGCGCAGAGCGTGCTGAAGGACCGGCCCGGCGCACCCGCGCTGCTGGACCAGCCGACGCCGGAACAACAGCAGGCCGCCATCGAAGCCGCGCTGGAACTGGCCTACGCCGAAAAACCGGCGCGCGACCGGGTGGTCGAGGAAGCCCGCGCCTCGCTGGACCATGCCACCGCGTTCACGCGCGAGCACGATCTGGTGACTGTGCCCGACACGCCCGTGCAGATCATCCTGATGCCGGAATTCCAGCGCGGCGTGGCGGTGGCCTATGCCGATTCGCCCGGCCCGCTGGACAAGGGGCTGGACACGTTCTATGCCATTTCGCCGATCCCCGACGACTGGACCGACGAGCAGGCGGAATCGTTCCTGCGCGAATACAACGACCACATGATCCACCTGCTCAGCATCCACGAGGGCGTGCCCGGCCATTACCTGGAAGGCGCGCATTCGGCCACCCATCCCTCCACGCTGCGCGCGGTGCTGCGCTCGGGCATGTTCGCCGAAGGCTGGGCGGTCTACACCGAAAAAATGCTGGCCGATGCCGGCTACCTGGACAACGATCCGCTGTTCCGGCTCGTGCAACTCAAGTTCTACCTGCGCACCATCGCCAACGCCATCCTCGACCAGGGCGTGCACGTGGACGGCTGGGACCGCGAACAAGCCATGGACCTGATGGTGCGCCAGACCTTCCAGCAGGAGAGCGAGGCCGCCGGCAAATGGACCCGCGCGCAGCTGACCTCGGCGCAGTTGCCCACCTACTTCGTCGGCGCGCAGGAACACTTCGACATGCGCAAAGCGGTGGAAGCGCAACGCGGCGACGCCTTCGACCTGAAGGCCTACCACGACCAGGTGCTGTCCTACGGCGCGCCGCCGGTACGCTTCGTCCGCCAGTTGATCCTGGACGAACCCATCGAGTGACACGGCCGTAGGTCGGCCCTACGTGGCCGACGCTCGGGTTTGCCGGTCATCCTTGAGACGTCGGGGGCGTAGCCCCGACCTACGTTCACGCACAAGCATCGCGCCCATGGGGCATTCATACGGGCAAGGTGCTTTCGCACGCCTTCAATCCAGCAACGACCGCGGCGACACGATCGCGCCGTTGCGGTCCGCGTACAGCCAGTCGCCGGGCACGAAGGTCACCCCGGCGAAGGTGACGGCGACATCGACATCGCCCAGTCCGCGCTTGTCGGTCTTCATCGGATGCGAAGCCAGTGCCTGCACGCCCAGGTCGGTGTCCGCCAGCGCATCCACATCACGCACCGCGCCATGGATCAACAGACCGGACCAGCCGTTGCGGACGGCCGCAGCGGCGATCTGGTCGCCCAGCAGCGCGCGCCGCAGCGATCCGCCGCCGTCCACCACGATGACGCGGCACTCGCCCGGCGTGTTGGCCAGCTCGCGCACCCGCGAGTTGTCCTCGAAGCAGCGGACGGTCACGATCCGGCCGGAAAACGCCGGCCTGCCGCCGTAGCTACGAAATACGGGATCGACCACCCGGACATCCGGGTGGGCATCGCAAAGATCGGAGGTGGTCCAGGACATGGGGGCTCCTGATGGGGTCCGGCGACATGGTAACGCCGGTTTCACCGAGGAGGCGCTATCGTCGAACCCGTCCACCGGGAGCCGCCGCCGTGACCTCCACCATCATCCCCTGCCTGCAATACCGCGACGCGCATGTCGCCATCGACTGGCTGTGCAACGCGTTCGGATTCGAGCGCCGCGCCGTATACGCCGAAGCCGGCATCGTGCACCACGCCCAGCTCACTTTCGGCACCGGCATGATCATGCTCAGTTCCGCCGACAGCGCGGGCGAATGGAGTAAGCGCATCGTCCAGCCGGACGAAATCGGCGGACGGGAAACCCAGTGCGCCTGCGTGATCGTGGACGATGCCGATGCCCATCACGCGCAAGCCGTGGCAGCCGGCGCGGAGATCGTGGACGACATCGCGGATCAGGACTACGGCGGACGCGGCTACTCCTGCCGCGACCTGGAAGGCCATCTGTGGTGGTTCGGCAGCTACGATCCATGGAAGGACTGACGCTGTCCGCCCATCGCCGACAATGCCGCCGGCCAAGGTGCCTCCCCGCGCAGTAACCCGAACCGCACGCAGCGGACCGGCCATGCCTGCCAACGGACAAGGGCCTCGCCCAGCCGGACCGTGTGCCTTCCATCCCTGGCTTCGGCGACAATGGCGGCATGCCGATGCCCCCACACACCAAGGCCCTGCTGCAGATCCACTTCTGCGTGCTGCTATGGGGCTTCACCGCCATCCTGGGAAAACTGATCACGCTGCCGGCGCTGCCGCTGGTCTGGTGGCGCATGCTGCTGGTGGTGGTCGCGCTGGCGCTGGTACCGCGCGTCTGGCGCGGACTGCGGGCGATGCCGCCGCGGCTGATGCTGGCCTATTGCGGGATCGGCGCGCTGGTGGCGCTGCACTGGCTGACGTTCTACGGCGCCATCAAGCTGGCGAACGCCTCGGTGGCGGCAACCTGCATCGCGCTGGCGCCGGCCTTCACCGCCATCCTGGAACCCTGGCTGGCGCGCCGGCCATTTTCGATCCGCGAACTGGTCTTCGGCATCGCGGTACTGCCGGGCGTGGCTCTGGTGGTCGGCGGCGTGCCCGAGGGCATGCGCGCGGGCATCGTGGTCGGCGCGTTGTCGGCCTTGTTCGTGGCCATCTTCGGCTCGCTCAACAAACGGCTGGTCGAACACAGCGATCCGCTGACCGTCACCGCGCTGGAGCTCGGCGCCGGCACGCTGCTGCTGACCGTCATGGCCCCGCTGATGCCGCTGCTGTTCCCGCTGTTCGCGGGCGACCTGCTGGCGCTTCCCGATCTGCGCGACAGCCTGCTGTTGCTGGTCCTGGCGCTGCTGTGCACGTTGCTGCCCTTCGCCCTGTCGCTGGTGGCGCTGCGCCACCTCAGCGCCTACGGCGTGCAACTGGTGACCAACCTGGAACCGGTCTACGCCATCGTGCTGGCCATCGTGCTGCTGGGCGAACAACGCGAACTGACGCCGCAGTTCTACCTGGGCGTAGCCATCATCCTGGGTGTCGTGTTCCTGCACCCACTGCTGAATCGCAGCCGGCGGATCGAGCATCCGGAGGTTCTGGGAACCTCCGAAGCCAAGAACATACTGGACTGAGCGCGCGTCAGCGCGCGATCGTCACCGGAATCTCGCTGCTGCCGATCACCTTCATCGCCACCGAGCCCACGAACAGCGTCTTCAGCGCGCCGCGGCCGTGGCTGCCCATCACGATCAGGTCGGCCTTCTCGGACTTGGCGGTCTTGACGATGGTGGCCGGCGGCTCGCCCACCACGGCGACTTCCTTGGCCACCAGCTTGGCGCGCTTGAGCAAGGCACGCGCCTTCTTGAACGCGAATTCCGCGTTCTCGGCATGGTATTTCTTCACGCCTTCCGCACCCAGTTCGACCGCCACCGCCCTCAACAGGGGCGGATCGGCGAACAGCAGCGTCACCTTGGGCGGCTCCTTCAGCTCTTTCGCCAGGGCCACCACATGGCGTACCGCGCTCATGCCGATCTCGCTGCCATCCACCGCCAGAACAATCTTCATGATTCAGTCTCCGTCGCTCAAAACCGGGCGGCGACATGCCGCTTGCCTGCCCGCAATACTAACCGGTGCACGATCGTTGCCGCATGATCCGGATCAATCCGGGGCCTACCAGTCCCCGAATTCCGGCAGCAGCCCGCTCAATTCCTGATCGGTCAGGTTGCGCCAGCGGCCCGGCTTGAGCGGGCCCAGGCGGAGGTTGTCGATGCGGACCCGGCGCAACTGGGTGACGCGGTAGCCGAACGCCGCCGCCATCAGCCGGATCTGCCGGTTGAGCCCTTGGGTCAGCACGATGCGGAAACCGAACTTGCCGATCCGGCCGGTCCGGCACGGCAGGGTCATTTGCCCGTGGATGCGCACCCCGCGCGCCATGCCGCGCAGGAACTCCTCGGTCACCGGCTTGTTGACGGCCACCAGGTATTCCTTCTCGTGCCGGTTTTCCGCGCGCAGGATGCGATTGACGATATCGCCGTTGCTGGTCAGCAGGATCAGTCCTTCCGACTCCTTGTCCAGCCGGCCGATGGGGAAGATGCGCTGCTCGTGGCCGACGAAGTCGACGATGTTGTCCTTCACCGCGCTTTCCGTGGTGCAGGTGATGCCCACCGGCTTGTTCAGCGCGATGTAGACGTGCCTGCGCTTGCCGCTCCTGGCGCTGCGTGCCTTCATAGGCTGTCCGTCGACCCGCACGTCGTCGCCCTCTTCCACCAGCGTGCCGATGCCCGCGGGCAGGCCGTTCACCGTCACCCGGCGGGTGGCGATCATGTCGTCGGCTTCCCGGCGCGAGCAGAAACCCGTCTCGGCGATGTACTTGTTCAGGCGTTTGCTCATGCGACCATTCTCGACGATTTGTCGTGTATCGACGCGGTTTCCGGCCCACCGGACAATCCTTCCCCTCTGTAGGAGCGGCTCTTGGCCGCGATGGGGCTTTACCGCGAAAGGCGGTCGCGGCCAAGAGCCGCTCCTACAAAGGAAAATGTGGTGGATTGGGCGCGGGCGGAAATCCTCTCCTTCTCCGGCTCCGCTCAACCGTCCGTTTTAGGCGGTCCCTTGCGGTGCGGCTTGGGCGCATGCGGCTTGCCGCCCGGCTTGCCCGTTTTCGGCTTGCCGTCCTTGGGCTTGAAGCGCTTGGGCGGGGCCGTCCCGGCATCGTCGCCCAGCTTGTGGATGCGCAACTGCTGGCCGGACACCCAGACTTTCTTCAGGTGGGTCAGCACTTCGCGCGGCATGCCTTCGGGCAGGTCCAGCACGGTATGGTCGTCGTGGATGTCGATGCGGCCGATATAGCGGCTTTCCAGCCCGGCCTCGTTGGCGATGGCGCCGACGATGTTGTTCGGCTTGACTCCGTGCGCGTGGCCCACTTCGATCCGGTAGGTTTCCATGCCGAATTCGGGCGCACCGCGCGGCGGCTTGGGTGCGGAGGGGCGTTCGGCGAAGCCGGCATCGTGTTCGCCCCGTTCGCTGCGCGCCGGGCGTTCCGCGCGCTCGGGTCGCTCGCCACGGTGCGCCGGACGCTCGGCACGGGCCGGCCTGTCGAACGTTTCGCGGGGTGGCGGCTTGCGATCCGGCGCCAGCAACAGCGGCGTATCGCCTTGCAGCAGCCGCGCCAGCGCAGCGGCGATCTCGACTGCCGGCACGTTGTGCTCGCGTTCGTAGGTTTCGATCAGACCGCGGTATTCGCCGGCCTCGCCGGTGGCCAGGGCATCGCTGATGCGGCCCAGGAACTTGGCCACGCGCCGGTCGTTGACCGCCTCGACGCTGGGCAGTTGCATTTCCTCGATCGGCTGGCGGGTGGCGCGTTCGATCGCCCGCAGCATGCCTTTTTCGCGAGGAGTGACGAACAGGATCGCTTCGCCGCTGCGCCCGGCGCGGCCGGTGCGGCCGATGCGGTGCACATAGCTCTCGGTGTCGTAGGGGATGTCGTAGTTGAGGACGTGGCTGATCCGCTCCACGTCCAGTCCGCGCGCGGCCACGTCGGTGGCCACCAGCACGTCCAGCTTGCCGTCCTTGAGTTGCTGGATGGTGCGTTCGCGCTGCTGCTGCTGCATGTCGCCGTTGATCGCGGCGGCGGCCAATCCGCGCGCCTGCAGCTTCCCGGCCAGTTCCTCGGTGCCGGCCTTGGTGCGGGCGAAGATGATCATCGCATCGAACGGTTCGGCCTCCAGGATGCGGGTCAGCGCGTCCAGTTTGTGCATGCCGCTGACGAACCAGTAGCGCTGGCGGATATTGGTGGCGGTGGTGGTCTTGGCCGTGATGTTCACTTCCACCGGCGCCTTCAGGTAAGTCTGGGCGATGCGCCGGATCGCCGGCGGCATGGTCGCCGAGAACAGCGCCACCTGGCGCGCTTCCGGTGTCTTCTTGAGCACCGTCTCCACATCGTCGATGAAGCCCATGCGCAGCATTTCGTCGGCTTCGTCCAGCACCAGCGTGGTCAGCCCGGACAGGTCCAGCGAACCGCGCTCCAGATGGTCGATGACGCGCCCCGGCGTGCCCACCACCACGTGCACGCCGCGCTTGAGCGCCTGCAACTGCGGGGCATAGCTCTGCCCACCGTAGATGGGCAGCACGTGGAAGCCCGGAATCCGCGCCGCATAACGCTGGAAGGCTTCGGCCACCTGGATGGCCAGTTCGCGGGTCGGCGCCAGCACCAGCACCTGCGGCTTGTCGGCCGCCAGATCGATCAGGGACAGCAGTGGCAGCGCGAACGCGGCGGTCTTGCCGGTGCCGGTCTGGGCGGTGCCCAGCAGATCCTTGCCCGCCAGCAGCGCGGGAATGGTGGCGGCCTGGATGGGAGAAGGCGACTCGTAGCCGACTTCACGCACCGCCGCCATCACGGCATCGGACAGGCCCAGGTCGGCGAACAGCGGCGCTGCGGGGGATTCGGAGGACATGCGGCAAGCGCCAGACAGTGAGAACAGGTGCGTATTGTGCGCCCTGCCGCCCCTGCTGTCGCCCGGAACCGGCAGGTCGGGGTTACGCCCCCGACGCCCATGGACACCGGCCCCACCTTCGCGCTCCGGATGAACGCCATGCGTTGGCCGCACAGGACCGACCTGCGGGCACCGATACCGGTCGAACCCATCTAGGAATCCGGATGGCCCGGAGAAACCGCCGGAGCCGCTGTGTGATGATTCGCCCTCCGATGCGAATCATCCCCATGACGACACGCTCAGGATCGCATCCGGGATGGCACAGGCAACCTCCATGAAGGCCGAAGCGCAACAGCAATTCGCCGAACTGCTCGAACGCCACCGCGGCATCGTGCTCAAGGTCGCGCACAGCTATGCCTGGAATCCCGACGACCGCGCCGATCTTGCGCAGGAAATCGCCACCCAGGCCTGGCGCGCCTTCCCCGGATACGACCCGGAACGCATGTTCTCCACCTGGCTGTACCGGATCGCGCTGAACGTCGCCATTTCGTTCGCGCGCGGCGACGGGCGCAGGCGCCGGCATGCGGTGCCGCTGGACGAAACCCTGCACGACCTGGCCGACGTCAATGCCCCGCACCCCGACCAGCAGCTTCAGCTCAAGGCCTTGCAGGCATTCATCGCCGCGCTCAAACCGCTGGACCGGGCACTGCTGCTGCTCTACCTGGAAGAACGCAGCTACCGCGACATCGCCGACATCCTGGGCATCAGCGAAACCAATGCCGCCACCAAGGTCGGCAGGCTCAAACAACGCATCCGCAACGAAATCTGACACCGGCCCTCAAACACGATGGAAACCACCATGGAACCCGATGAACTCAAACATGCATGGCAAGCGCTGGGACGGCAGTTGGAACGCCAGGAGGCACTCCAATTCCAGATCCTCAAGGAGCGCAAGCTGGACAAGGTCCGCAGCAGCCTGCGCCCGCTGTTCTGGGGACAATTCCTGCAATTCCTGCTCGGCATCGGCCTGATCCTGCTCGGCGTGGCCTGCTGGACACGCAACACCGAAATTCCCGCACTGCTCGCTGTCGGCATCCTGGTCCACGCCTTCGGCGCGGTCACGGCGGCAATGGCCGGCATCACGATGGGCCTGATCGGATCCATCGACTGCTCCGCGCCGGTAGTGGCGATCCAGAAACGGATGGCGTTCCTGCTGCGGTTCCATGTCGTCAACTCGAACGTCTGCGGCCTGCCGTGGTGGATCATGTGGGTGCTGGTGGTCGTGGCCTTCGCAGGCCTCGGCGAGGTGGATCCCAACGCCGCTACGCCCCTGTGGATCCCGATCAGCCTCGGCATCGGCGTGGCCGGGCTGCTCGGCACCTGGGCCTGGCATATTCGCTCAGGGCGGTCGCAACGCGCGCTGCCGGAGGCTTCCGGCGAACAGGCGCGGCACGACGGCGGCGACGGCATCCGCCGCGGGCAGAAGTTGCTCGACGAAATCGCCCGGTTCGAAAAGGAATGAATCCAGGACGCCATCCCCGCCTCTTGGTTAGACTGCCGCCATGCAGACCATCCAGTTCGAACTTGACCGCGACCATGTCGAACTCAACCAGCTGCTGAAACTGGCGGGCTTGGCCGACAGCGGCGGCGCAGGCAAGGCCCTGGTCGCCAGCGGCGAGGTCAGGGTGGATGGCCAGGTGGAACTGCGCAAGACCTGCAAGATACGCGCGGGACAATCCATCGACGTCGGAGACACCCGGATCAGCGTCCTGGCGCCAAAAACGGAATAGCCCGGCCGCTCGCGCAGCCGGGCCATCGTCCGGGCAATGCCGGTTCCGCGCTCAGCGCAGGGTATAACCCGACACCCGCCAGGTACGGTCTTCGTCCAGGCGGAACGAAACCAGCTCACGCACCGGCTGTTCGAGGTTGGCGAACTTGGTGGGGAATGCAACATTGATGTACAACCCCTCCGGCACCTCGCCGCCCGCTTCGAACTGGGAACGGCTCACGACAGCCTCGCCACGCGACTGCACGGCGCCAAGCCGGTCCCGGTCGTCGCCGACGTGGCGGATGAAATCGTCCCTCGGTATCAGTGGCTTCACGGTCTGGGACAGGCCATCCCATATCTCTGCAATACCCCCGGCATCCACCATCTGCACCACCTGCAGGGCCGCCTGGGTCAATTCGGCATCCTGCCGTTTGATCAGTTCCTGCTGCTCGGGCGTCAATGGCTGCGGTTGCGCGCCTCCTTCCTGCGCCATGGCTCCGGCTGCCACCATGAACAAGGCGGCGAAAAGGGCTTTCTGCATCATCTTCATCGTTCTCTCCGTATTTCCTGCAAATGGCATCCGGAACATGGCCCTGCTCCGCGGCACGGGCCGGACGCTCCCATTCCGGAGATTCCGGCATCTTCCCGCAAATCTCAATTTCCGAAACTCACCGCCGCATCGTCGTCCTCTTCGCCGGACTCCGCTCCAACCGCTATGTCCACCCGATTCTCCGGGATGCTGCCCGCATCCGGCAAGTCGAATTCGGAGAACGGACTGTCGGCCGGACATATCTCGTCCGGGAACCCGTACTGCGGACGCAAGGCCAGCCCGCACGCGTTCACCTGCTCCAGTTCCGTGCCCGGCTGTTTGCAACGGCGGTCGAACACGCGCAGGAAGGCATCCTTGCGCAGCACGAACGCTTCGCCGCACTTGCGCATCTGCTGCAGGCGCTCCAGGTCGTCCTGCGCGGCATTGGTCCCGTCCAGCCCGTACTCCCTCAACTCCTCGCCATTGAGCAGGCGCAGGTTGCGATTGGGCACGCTCATCATCAGGTCGGCCACCGCTACCGCCACGCCATTGCGTTCGAAATAATCCTTGACCCGGCCATGGACGCCGCGCAATTCCTTGTTGAGCTCGCTGCGCGAGGCGGCGGTGGAACTCATGCGGATGATCCGGTGGATGCCCACCCTGCCGGAGATCAGCCGGTTGTCGCCCGCGGCCAGCACGAATACGCAGGCGCTGTGGCAGGAAGCATCCTCGCGGACCCAGATCGTCCAGCGGCTGTCGGCGATGATGTCCCCGGCCCGGATCGCATCCTCCACCTGGCCGCCGAAGGAATCGATGTCCAGCACGCGCTTGCCTATTTCCAGCCGGGCGGCGACGTCGGCGACGCGCTGGACCAGGTCGGTGAAGTCCGCGGCGATCCGTCCGCGATAGCGCAACCGCAACATCCCGCGCTCCCGGCAGGGCTGCAACGCGGCTACCACGTCGGAATACGCCAGCGACACCAGCCGCTCGCCGTCCCCCTTTTCCGCGTAATCGGTCTCGCAACCCACATAGGCCTCACCGGACCGGACCTCCACTTCAGGCCAGTCGGTGGATGAACGCGCCTGAGCCGGCTTGTTTTCGGCCGGAGTTCCATTGCCGCTGGCGCCATCGCTGACATTGCCGCCGATGGCCGCCGTGGCTTCGTCCGCCAGCAGGAGCGGCGGCTCGGTTTCCACCTGCGGGGCGCACCCCGCCACCAGCAGGCACATCACGGCAAGAACTGCGGCAGGCAACAGGCGGAACTGGAACATCGGAAGGCTCGGGACACCATTGCAGGGGAGACAGCGGACCAGGCAATGCCCGGCTGCCGGATCAGTCTAGAACCGAATCCGCCATTGACCCCAACCCCGGCTAAATCCACGGAATCCCGGGCGTGCCGCGGGCATAATGCCGCGGCTACCCGGAGGGAATCCACGATGACGATGGCACTCGTATCGACCGGCCTGCTGCTGGCTCTGCTGGCCTGGGGCGCGGCCATGTTCAACCGCCTGGTCCGGCTGCGCAACCAGACGCGCACCGCCTGGGCCGACATCGACGTGCAACTGACCCGCCGGCACGACCTGGTGCCGCAACTGGTGGCCACGGTACGGGGCTACGCCGGGCACGAACGCGCGGTGCTGGAAGCGGTCACCGAACTGCGCGCGCAGGCGCTTGCCTTGCGCAGTCCGGCACGACTGGGACAGGTGGAGAATGCGCTGGAACAGGCGCTGGGCCGGCTGCTGGCCATCCGTGAGGCCTACCCCGACCTGAAGGCCAGCGAGAACTTCGCGCAACTGCACCGCGACCTGGTCCAGGTGGAGGAACACCTGCAATACGCCCGCCGCTTCTACAACGGCGCGGTGCGCGACTACAACGATGCCGTCCAGCGCGTGCCGGACCTGGTCGTCGCGCGCGGCTTCGGCTTCGCGCCGGCGGAATTCTTCCAGGCCGAAGGCACGGGACGCGCGCCGGTCAAGGTGGAACTGCACTCATGATCCGCTTCGTCCTGACCCTCTTGCTGTGCCTGTCGCCACTGTGCCTGCAGGCGCAGGAACGCATCCTGGCCTACGACAGCGAAGTGGACATCCGCACCGATGGCCAGCTGGACGTGACCGAACGCATCACCATCCGCGCCGAAGGCCAACAGATCCGCCGCGGCATCTACCGCGACTTCCCCACCCGCTACCGCGACCGCGCCGGCAACCGCGTGGTGGTGGATTTCGACATGATCGAGGTACTGCGCGATGGCCGTCCGGAACCCTGGTTCACCGAAAGCATCGCCAACGGCGTGCGCATCAATACCGGCAACGACGACTTCCTGCCCACGCCCGGCATCTTCACTTTCACCTTGCGCTATCGCACCCATCGCCAGGTCGGTTTCTTCGACGGACACGACGAGCTGTACTGGAACGCCATTGGCCACGACTGGGTGTTCCCCATCGAAAGCGGCAAGGTGGAGGTGCGCCTGCCACAGCCGGTACCCGTCGAGGCCATGGGCCTGGAGGGCCATACCGGCCGCCAGGGCGACCGTGGCCAGGACTTCAGCGCCGACCGGCCGGCCAATGGCATCGCGCACTGGCAGCTGACCCGTCCACTGGCGCCGCGACAGGGCTTCACCACCGTGCTGACCTTCCCCAAGGGCGTGGTGGCCGAACCCTCGCGGGCGCAGCGCACCGGTTGGCTGTTGCGCGACAACCGCGGCGTGCTGATCGCGCTGGTCACCCTGGCGCTGGTACTGGCCTATTGCCTGCGCCGCTGGCACAAGGTCGGCCGCGACCCCGCGCCCGGCACCGTCATTGCCCGCTACGACCCGCCCGCCGAACACACCCCTGCCGACCTGCGCTTCATGCAGCGCATGGGCAAATACGACAACCGCTGTTTCTCCTCCGACCTGCTGGACATGGCCGTCCACGGTTCGTTGCGCATCCATCGCGAGAAAACCTTGCTCAAGGACGAATGGGCGCTGGAAAAAACCGCCCCCTCCATGCCGGCAGTGCATGCCGGACAGCGCAGCCTGTTGGCGAAACTGTTCGCCAAGGGAGCCACCCGGCTCGACCTGAAGAACACCCAGGCCGCCACGATCTCCTCCGCGAAACTGGAACACCTCAGGTACCTGGAGAAGCGCTTCAACCCGGTCTTCTTCAAGCGCAATACCGGCAATGTCGTGACCGCATGGCTGATTGCCGCCATCGGCATCGCCATGGCCTTCGGATTCAGCGGGGGCGGAGGCATTCCGCTGATCTTCCTGGTCGCGGCGCTCACCACGACCGCGTTGATCGTCTTCGGCGTACTGGTGAAGGCGCCCACTGCGGAAGGCCGCAGGCTGATGGACGACATCGAAGGCCTCAAGCTGTACCTGGGCGTGGCGGAGCGAGATGAGCTGAAGAACATGCCCGGTCCCGATGCCCCGCCCCTGCTGGATGCCGGACGCTACGAGCGGTTGCTCCCCTATGCCGTGGCGCTGGAAGTCGAGGACGCCTGGACGAAGAAGTTCACCCTGGCCGCCGGCGCGGCGGCGGTGGCAGCGGCAACCGCCGGCATCGGTTGGTACAGCGGCAGCCGGATCGGCGACCTTGGAAGCTTCAGCAAGGCCATGGGCAGCAGCCTGAGTTCGCAGATCGCGTCGTCATCCACCCCGCCCGGCAGTTCGTCCGGTTCGGGGGGTGGTGGATTCTCCGGAGGCGGCGGAGGAGGAGGAGGTGGCGGTGGACGCTGAACACGCACAAGGCGCCGCCACGGCGACTCACTCGC
Organism: uncultured Pseudoxanthomonas sp.; assembly: GCA_964562135.1. Taxonomy (GTDB): domain Bacteria; phylum Pseudomonadota; class Gammaproteobacteria; order Xanthomonadales; family Xanthomonadaceae; genus Pseudoxanthomonas_A. Next base: position 35,835 of record CAZLSG010000003.1, read on the forward strand.
CGGCGCGGTAGACCACTTTCCCGTCGACGATGGTCATCACCGCATGCGCCACGGGAATCTCCTGCGGCCCGGCATTCATCAGGTCGACGGAAAACACGCTGATGTCGGCGCGCTTGCCCGCCTCCAGCGTGCCCTGCACATCCTCGCGCCCCACGGCATAGGCAGGGCCCCAGGTCAGCATGCGCAAGGCCTCGTCGCGGGTGACCGCCTGCCCGGGCTGCCAGTCCGGCCCGGCGTATCCGTCCAGGTCGTGGCGGTGGAAGGCCGCATAGAACTCGATCAGCGGGTCGCCCTTCTCCACCGGCGCATCGGAGCCGGCGGCGATCACCGCGCCGCTGTCCAGCAGGCTGCGCCACGCATAGGCGCCGGCCAGCCGTTCCGGCCCGAGCCGGGCGGGCGCGAAATGCAGGTCGCCGATCGCATGTGAGGGCTGCATGGAAGCGATGACGCCCAGCCCGGCGAAACGCGGGATGTCGTCGGGCGCCAGGACCTGCGCATGTTCGACCCGCCAGCGCGCATCGGCCAGCCGCGCCGGATCGTCCGCGAAGGCCTGCTCGAACGCATCCAGCACCAGCCGGTTGCCGCGATCGCCGATGGCATGGATCACGACCTGCACTCCCGCCTGCCGGGCGCGCGGCAGCAGCTCTTGCAGTTGCCGTTCCGAAATCAGCAGCAGGCCCGTGTTGTGCGGCTGGTCGGCATAGGGCGCGAACAATGCCGCGCCACGCGAGCCCAGCGCGCCGTCCATGAACAGCTTGATGCCGCGGAGATTGAACAGGCCGTTGGCATCCCGTGTCGGGCCGGTGGCGATCACCTGCCCGGCATCGGATTGGCCAAGGAAGCCATCGACGCGGATCGGCAGTTCGCCCCGGCTTGCCAATGCTTCGATCAGGGCCGCGTCCTGCCAGTCCATCGCCATGTCGCCGATGCCGGTCCAGCCACGCGATGCATAGAGTCCGGCCGCTGTCCGGATCGCCTCGCGGCGTTGTTGCGGCGTCGGTTCCGGCAACCTCGCCCTTGCCAAGCCTTGCGCGGTGTCGATCAGCATGCCGGTGGCTTCGCCCGCGCCATCGCGTTCTATCAGGCCGCCTTCCGGGTCCGGCGTCGTGCGGTCGATCCCGGCCAACGCCAATGCCGCGGAATTGGCCACGGCGGCGTGGCCATCCGCGCGTACCAGGTAAACCGGACGGTCGGGGACCACGGCATCGAGATCGGCACGCGTCGGGAAACGCTTTTCCGGCCAATGCGTTTCAATCCAGCCGCGCCCCTGGATGGGACCGTCGGGATGTTCCGCGCTCCAACTGCGCAAGCGCTCCTGCAACGCCTGCACGGAGCCGGTTCCCACCAGGTCAAGAACCATGGCTGACAGGCCAATGCTTGCAAGATGGGCATGCGCATCCACGAATCCCGGATAAGCGAAATTGCCGCCAAGATCGATGGGGAGCGCATCGGCGCCTTGCGCCTTCGCTTCTTCCAGGTCGCCGGCAAAGACGATCTTTCCGTCACGTACCAGCAATGCCTCGACCTGCGGGCGTTCCGGGACGCCGGTATGGATAGGCCCGCCGGAAATCAGCAGCGCCCCGCCTCCCGCGCCCGCAGGTCCGGACAGCAGCAAAGCCGCCGCCAGCAGGACGCCATGCAATCGGCCACGCGACAGCCATCCGGAATACGCCATGCCGATCCCCGCCGAACCAAGGTGAATTGCGAGCTTCGCACACGGGCCGGATGAAATCATCCGCCCATGCTGCGGCACCACGTGACACCGGCATGTCCGTGCCCGAAAGTTGCATGCGGGGCCAGGCGCTTGCCCCTGCACCCATCCGGCGCAGCCGGACCGCACCATCGCGCCATCCACAGGAGGCTTCCCATGTCCTACATCGACGGTTTCGTGATCGCGGTCCCCACCGCCAACAAAGAGAAGTTCATCGACCATGCCCGCCAGTTCGACTCGGTCTTCATCGAGTACGGCGCCACCCGCGTCATCGAAGGCTGGGGCGACGACGTGCCGGACGGCAAACTCACCGACTTCCGCAGGGCCGTGCAGGCCACGGAGGAAGAAACCGTGGTGTTCTCCTGGGTGGAATGGCCGGACAAGGCCACCCGCGACGCCGGCATGGCGAAGATGATGGAAGACCCGCGCATGGACCCCTCCGCGCCCGGCAATCCGCCCATGCCCTTCGACGGCAAGCGGATGATCTTCGGCGGCTTCGAGACGGCGTTCGAACTCAATGCCTGAAACAGGGAAGCGCCCACCTGCTTCCCTTCGGGCAGGCCTGGGCACTTCCCGACCGGGCGCAGTCTCCCAAAGGCTCCATGGCAGTTGCCTGCGATCCGCACATGGGGAAGACTGATTTCCACAAAGCCATCGGGAAGAAAGCGACATGAGCCAATCGACCGAAGAATTCCGCCGGGTATTCCTGCCGTATTGCATCGAGCGGGTGGAAGGCCACGGCCACGTGGTGCTCAACCGCCTTTACAAGCCGCTGGGCATGCGCAGCGCCGAGCAAGTCGACTACGCCCCGCACGCGGTGAAGTTCATCGGCCTCACCCCGGCCAAGGCGGAACAGCTCAGCCACGCCCGCAACGGCAGCACCGAGCGCATCCACCTTTACGCCGACTCCAGCGCGCCGACCCGAAGCCCGGAAGACTGGGACGCCTACCAGCGGCGGCTGGCGATCCTTTCGGCCCTGGAATTCGAGTAATTCCGGCCGGATCGGAGACCGCCCACGGGTTCCCGACGGAATCGGGAACCGGATGCACTGCGCTTGTCCTGGTCATGTTTGCGGATGTCGTCGTTATGGGCGCTTGCCGTCGGACTTCATAGCGGCCTCGTCATCCAGCCAGTTGCTTCCCTTGTTCGTCAGGAAAAACACGTACACGAACAGCGAGATCGCGATCATCGTCGTGGCGTAGATCACGAATGCATGGACCTGGTCCGCGCGCAGGCTGGCCTGGTACAGCAGCGGCGCGGTGCCACCGAACGCGGAATTGGCCAAGGCGTAACCCAGCCCCACGCCCAGCGCGCGCACGTGCGTGGGAAACAGTTCCGCCTTCACCACCGCATTGATCGAGGTGTAGCCGGTCAGGATCACGAAGCCCAGCGTCAGGATCGCGAACGCAGACCACCAGTCGGTCTGTTGCGGCAACCACAGCACCAGCACCCAGGTGTAGAGCACGCCACCTACGCCGAAGAACACCAGCAGGCTCTTGCGTCCCACGATGTCCGAGAGCCAGCCCCCTATCGGTTGCAACAACATCAATACCGTCAGCGCGGCCAGGTTGATGAGCGTGCCGGTCATCACGTCGCCGCCGGCAAAGATGCCCTGGATCATCTTCGGACCGTTGACCGAATAGGTATAGAACGCCACCGTGCCGCCGGCCGTGATCAGGAAACACAACAGCAGCGGCCGCCACTGGCGGACGAACAGTTCATGCAACGAACCGGACCTGCGCGCACCGCCCGCCCTGGCCTCCTCGATGACCGCCGACTCCAGCGACTCGTCCATCGTGCGCCGCAGCCAGAACACCACGATGGCGGCGACACCACCGATACCGAACGCCACCCGCCAGCCCCATTCGGAAATTTGCGAAACATCCAGGAACACCAGCATGAGCAGCAACGTCAGCTGGGCCAGCACATGGCCGCCCACCAGGGTGACGTAATGGAACGAGGACAGGAAACCGCGCCGTTCGCGGATGGCCGCTTCCGACATGTAGGTGGCACTGGCGCCGTACTCGCCTCCGGTGGCGAAGCCCTGGAGCAGGCGCGCGAGCAGCAGGATCGCCGGCGCGCCCAGGCCGATCATGCCCACCGTCGGGGTGATGGCGATGATGAACGAACACGCCGCCATCAGGGTCACCGACACGGTCAATGCCAGGCGACGCCCATAGCGGTCGGCGAAACGCCCGAAATACCAGGCGCCGATGGGCCGCATCAGGAAGGTCATCGCGAAGATGGCCCATACGAACAAGGTCGCGTTCCTGTCTTCGGGCGTGAAGAACTTCGACTCGAAGTAGACCGCGAACACCGAGTAGACGTAGACGTCGTACCACTCGACCAAGTTGCCGGCCGAGCCCTTCAGCGTGTTGGAGACCGAGCGGCGCAGGCTGGGCGCGGGACTCGTGGCGGACATTGCGGGTTGATCGGCGTCCGGCGTTGAGCGCATGCGTCATGGCAACTGTCGTGGCGTCAGGCCGGAGTATAGGCGCCGTGTCCGGCAAGCCACCAGCGAACCGACGCGCGGATCAAGGCATCGGCAATTTCAGTCCCTGCTCCCGCGCGCACTGCTTCGCTATGTCGTACCCCGCATCGGCATGGCGCATCACCCCGGTGCCCGGATCGTTCCACAGCACCCGCGCGATGCGCCTGTCCGCTTCTTCCGTGCCATCGCAGACGATGACCACGCCGCTGTGCTGGCTGTAACCCATTCCCACGCCGCCACCGTGGTGCAGGCTCACCCAGGTCGCGCCCCCGGCCACGTTGAGCATGGCGTTGAGCAGCGGCCAGTCGCTGACGGCATCGGAACCGTCCTGCATCGCTTCGGTCTCGCGGTTCGGCGATGCCACGCTGCCACTGTCCAGATGATCGCGACCGATCACCACGGGTGCTTTCAGCTCACCATTGCGGACCATTTCGTTGAACGCCAGGCCCAGCTTGTGGCGCAGGCCCAGGCCCACCCAGCAGATCCGCGCCGGCAGGCCCTGGAAGCTGATCCGCTCGCGCGCCATGTCCAGCCAGTTGTGCAGGTGCGCATCGTCGGGAATCAGTTCCTTGACCTTGGCATCGGTCCTGTAGATGTCCTCCGGATCGCCGCTCAGCGCCACCCAGCGGAACGGGCCGATGCCGCGGCAGAACAGCGGGCGCACGTAGGCCGGCACGAAACCGGGGAAATCGAAGGCATTGGCGCAGCCTTCGTCCTTGGCCATCTGGCGGATGTTGTTGCCGTAGTCCACGGTCGGGATGCCCTGCGCGTGGAAGGCGAGCATCGCCTCGACATGCACGCGCATCGACTTCTTCGCCGCATCGCGCACCTTGTCCGGGTTCGTTTTCTGTTCGGCCAGCCACTGATCGACGGTCCAGCCAATGGGCAGGTAGCCGTGTATCGGGTCATGGGCGCTGGTCTGGTCGGTCACGCAGTCCGGGCGCGCACCGCGCGCGACCAGTTGCGGCAGGACTTCGGCGGCATTGCCGAGCAGCGCGATGGATTTCGCCACGCCCGCCCGGGCATATCGGTCTATCCGTGCCAGCGCATCGTCCAGGTCGGCCGCCTGCTCATCCACGTAACGCGTCTTCAGGCGGAAATCGATGCTGCTCTGGCGGCATTCGATGTTGAGGCTGCAGGCACCGGCCAGTGACGCGGCCAGCGGCTGCGCGCCGCCCATGCCGCCAAGGCCGGCGGTCAGTATCCACTTGCCCTTGAGGCTGCCGCCGTAATGCCGGCGCCCCATCTCCACGAACGTCTCGTAGGTGCCCTGCACGATGCCCTGCGAGCCGATGTAGATCCAGCTGCCGGCCGTCATCTGGCCGTACATCATCAGGCCCTTCTTATCCAGCTCGTTGAAGTGCTCCCAGGTGGCCCAGTGCGGCACCAGGTTGGAGTTGGCGATCAGCACGCGCGGCGCATCCGGGTGGGTGGGGAACACGCCCACCGGCTTGCCGGACTGCACCAGCAGGGTTTCGTCGTCGCCGAGGGTTTTCAGGGTTTCGAGGATTTTGTCGTAGCAATCCCAATCGCGCGCGGCACGGCCGATGCCCCCGTAGACGACCAGCGATGTCGGGTCTTCGGCGACTTCCGCGTCCAGGTTGTTCTGCAACATGCGGAACGGCGCTTCGGTCTGCCAGGAACGGCAGGACAATCGATTGCCCCGCGGGGCGCGGATCTGGCGACTCGGATCGACTCGGAGGGACATCGGCGGCTTCCTGCTGGCTACATGGAAGCGGCGATTATCGCACTGGCGTCATGGCCGGGTTTTGCTCCGCAACACGGACACACGGCCGGGAAACGAAAACGCCCGGCTGTTGGCCGGGCGTCCGCGCGCCTTCACGGGCAGGCACGAGTGTCAGCGTACCGAGGGATCCAGCGTGCGCAAGGCGCTCAACAGGTCGGTGTGCCCGGTGCGCTCGATGTCTTCGCGCGTATAGACGCGGCCCGGCACATTGGCACAAGACTGCCTCCGGTCCTTGCCGATCAGGCGCGAGCCGGTATGCCTCAGGCAGTTGCGGTCGTTTACCGCCTTTTGGGCGTCGGCAACGGCCATATCGGCCCTGGCCTCTCCCTCGTCCTGCGCCACCACTGCGGTTTCCGCCTTGCCCTGGTCGACGTCCTCCACCACGGCAGGCTGTGCATTGGCCGCGAACACGAAGCCGCAGGCCAGGATCGCAATCAACAGGTTCTTCATGACATCACCTCACTGGGAACAGGAAAACCGAAACTTCCCCCATTGCCCCGGCCTGCGCCCATTCACGGTATTCGCAAACCGGTATCAACGAGTCCAGCCTACGCCCCGGCCCGGAAGCCTGCATGAACGGGCAAACCGGCGTTTGGCTGCCCGTCAGCCAGGCCACGACCAAAGCCTGTCTTCCTGTTGAAACCGTGACCGCTATCATGTCGCCATGAACTTCATCCGCCTTTCGCCGGCCGCCCTGCTGGCCGCTTTTCTCCTTTCCGCCTGCTCCACCGCTCCCATATCCTCCCCGGCCCCGACGCCGGCGGGCCCACAGCCGACCGTACTCCTGGTGTCGCTGGACGGCGTGCATCCGGATTTCCTTGGCCGTGGCGATACCCCCCACCTGGACCGCCTGGCCCGGGAAGGCGTGCAGGCGCAGTGGATGAATCCGTCCTATCCGTCGTTGACCTTCCCCAACCATTACACCCTGGTCACCGGGTTGCGGCCGGACCGCCACGGCATCGTCCACAACACGATGGAAGACGAGTCCCTGGGCCGGTTCTGGCTGTCCAACCGTGATGCGGTGGGCGACGGCCTCTGGTGGGGCGGCGAACCGATCTGGGTAGGCGCGGAAAAAGCCGGCCTGTCCACCGCCACACTGTCCTGGCCCGGCAGCGAAGCGCCCGTGCAGGACATTCGGCCGACGCGCTGGAACCTGTTCGATGCCGAGCGTCCGATCGGCACGCGCGTGGACATGGTGGCCGGCTGGCTGACCGAACCGGCATCCACGCGCCCGAAGCTGGCGACCCTTTACTTCGAGCATCCCGACAGCGCCGGGCACGGGCACGGCCCGCATTCGCAGGAATTGCGCACCACCATGCGCGAAGTGGATGCCGCCATCGGCAATCTGCTCGCGCGCCTTGAACAGGCAGGCGTACTGGACCACACCGATATCATCATCGTCTCCGACCACGGCATGGCCGAAGTTCCTGAAGGCCACGTGGTAGTGACCGAAGACATGGTGGACCCGGAAATCGCCAAGCCCGTGATGTCCGGGCAAGTGGTCGGCTTCACGCCACGCGCCGGGCGCGAGCACGAAGCCGAAACCGCCCTGCTCGGCCGGCATGCGCACCATCAATGCTGGCGCAAGGGCGATCTGCCCGAACACTGGCATTACGGCGCCCATCCGCGCATTCCCGCCATCGTCTGCCAGATGGACAAGGGCTGGGACGCGCTCCCGCGCGAATACCTCGCGCGGCGCCCGGCCGGCACCCGCGGCTCGCACGGCTACGACCCGGCCGAACCGGAAATGCGCGCCATCTTCATCGCGCGCGGCCCATCGTTCCAGGACGGCATGACGATTCCTGCCTTCGACAACGTGGACGTGTACCCGCTGCTCGCGCGCCTGATCGGCATCCAGCCTGCGCCGAACGACGGCAACCCGGATACCCTGAAACCGATCCTGCGCGAAACACCCCGGGCACCCCGTCATTGATGTCCGAAAACGGCGAGTCAGGCCGGGATGGCAGCGCTAGACTGCGCCCATGCCCTCACCTGCCGCCCCCGCCACCCTGCCCGCCCCCGCGATCTGCGAACGCGCGCGGCTAAGCCGCGATCCGCGTTTCGACGGCCTGTTCTTCACCGCAGTGCGCACCACCGGCATCTACTGCCGGCCCGTCTGTCCCGCACCGCCCGCGAAGGCAGGCAACGTCTCGTACTTCCCCAACGCCGCGGCGGCCGAGGCGGCGGGCTACCGTCCCTGCCTGCGCTGCCGGCCGGAACTGTCGCCGGCGGACGGCACCTGGCGCCGCGGCGACGACACCGTGGCGCGCGCCCTCAAACTTATCGACCAGGGGCTGCTGTCGGAACAACCGCTGTCGGCGCTGGCCGAACGCGTTCACGTGGGCGAACGGCAGTTGCGCCGGCTGTTCGTGGAACGCCTTGGCGCACCACCCATCGGCGTGCACGGCACCCGTCGCCTGCTGTTCGCCAAGCAACTGCTGACCGAAACCGCGCTGCCGGTCACCGAAGTCGCGCTCGCGGCCGGATTCGGCAGCCTGCGGCGCTTCAACGCGACGTTCCGCGAAGCCTATGGCATGGCGCCGCGCGACCTGCGCAAGCGCGAACCCGCCGGCCACGGCCACACGCTGTCGCTGCGATTGAACTACCGGCCGCCGTACGACTTCACCGCGATGCTGGACTTCCTGCATGGACGCGCATTGCCGGGTGTGGAAGTCGTGGACGCCCGCGGTTACCTGCGCATCGTCGGCGACGCCTCGTCGCCGGGATGGCTGCGCGTCAGCGCGATACAGGGCGATGCGCACGCCCTGCGCCTGGAACTGCACGGCATCCCGCCTTCGGGATTGCTGGGCGTAGTGGAGCGCGTGCGCCGCATGTTCGACCTCGATGCCGACCCGGCCGCCATCGCCGACACCCTCGGGCGCGACACACGTTTGCGGGCGTTGCTGCGCAAGCGTCCCGGCCTGCGCCTGCCCAGCGGCTGGGATGGCTTCGAGATCGCGATACGCGCGGTCATCGGCCAGCAGATCAGCGTATCCGCCGCGCGCACGGTAACCGCCCGGCTCGCCGAACGCTTCGGCGCGCCGCTGCCGGCGCAGTTCATGGACCTGGGACTTCGCCACCTCTTCCCCGCGCCGCAAGCGCTGGCCGATGCCGACCTGTCCGGGATCGGGCTGACCGCCGCGCGCGCCTCCACGATCCGCGCCATTGCGCAGGCCGTCGTGGACGGACGCGTGGATTTCCGTGCCGAACGCACGCTGGACGATTTCGTGGCGCGATGGACGAACCTCCCCGGCATCGGCCCATGGACGGCGCAATACATCGCCCTGCGCGCGCTTGGCCACCCGGATGCCTTCCCCGCCGAAGACCTGGTGCTGCAAAAGCATTTGCCCGGAGACGGGACACGCATGACCGCGAAGGCGCTGCAGGAACGCGCCGACGCCTGGCGCCCCTGGCGCGGCTACGCCGTGATCCAGCTCTGGCGCGATGCCGCACTGGCCCAACGCACCACGACCGCAAGGAGGAACGCGGCATGACCATCCATACCACCCTCATCGACAGCCCCGTCGGCCCACTGTTCGTCGCCGCATCGGACGAAGGATTGCGCGCCATCGAGTTCCGCGAGAACAAGCACCCGGTCAAACGCGATGGCGACTGGCGCGAAGGCGACAACGCGGTGCTGCGCAAGGTTCACAAGCAACTGGACGAATACTTCGCCGGCAAACGGCGCGCATTCGATTTGCCCTTGTCGCCAACCGGCACCGAATTCCAGCGCAAGGTCTGGACGACGCTGGCGACGATCCCCTACGGCGAAACGATCAGCTACGCGCAACTCGCGGCGCGCATCGGCAAGCCCAGCGCCATGCGCGCGGTCGGCGCCGCGAACGGGCGCAACCCGCTGCCCATCGTACTGCCCTGCCACCGCGTGATCGGCGCGGACGGCTCGCTGACCGGCTTCGGCGGCGGCCTGCCGACCAAGCAATTCCTGCTCAAGCTGGAGGGCGCATTGCCAGCGGGATTCGACCTGTTCGGATACGCGTAGAGCGGGTCCAGGCCCGCCCTACGCTTGCGTCAGGTGCGCGGCGATGGCACGGCGGAACGGCGGCATGCGATTGGCGATGCGCAAGGTTGCGCCGCGCAGCATGCGGGCTGCCGGGCGCCCGTCGTTATAGATGCGGGTGATCAGGCGGGTGGCGGCATAGATCGGCAACGCGGCCAGGTTGTGTCCCCGCTGGTAACGGGCCAGCACGGCCTCCGAACCGATGTCACGGCCGTCACGGTGTGCCTGCAACACCGCCTCGGCCAGTTTCGCCTGGCCCTGCACGCCCAGATTGAAGCCGTGCGCGGTGACCGGATGCATGCCCACCGCGGCGTCGCCCACCATCGCCACGCGTGGCCCGACGAAGCGGTCGGCGTAGACCGACACCAGCGGATAGACGTGCCGTGTGCCAACGCCGGACACGGTGCCAAGACGCCCCCGCATGCGCCGCTGCATGTCGGCGGCGAAGCTTGCATCATCCATGGCCTCCACTTCGCGCATCAGGTGGGGCTTCAAGGTCAATACCACCGAGCAGCGGTTCCCGTTCAACGGCAGCAGCGCCAGCGTGTGGCCGTAATCGAACCACTCCCAGGCCACGTGGTGGTGCGGCGTCTCGTGGGCCACCCGGCAGACCAGCATCTGCACGCCATGGTCGTAGGAACGCGCGCCGATGCCCAGCATGCGCCGCACCTGGGAGAAACGGCTGTCCGCCGCGACCAGCAGGCGCGCACGGATGGATTCGCCATCCGCCATCGACAATTCCACGCCCCCGCCATCCCGCGCCACGCCCAGCAGCGTGCGCTCGGTCAGCAACTGCACGCCCTCCTGCCCGGCGACCAGATCGTAGGCGGCTTGCCGGATCAGGTGGTTGGGGACGAGCCAGCCAAGCCGGTCGCTGCGGCCATCGCCGGCGCTGACCAGCAGGCCCTCTTCGGCATCGCCGTCCAGGACTCTGGCATCGCGCAATTCGGATACCTCGGCGGGATCGAAACGTTGCCACATTCCCAGGTTTTCAAGGATGTTGCGCGAGGCGTGGGTCAGCGCGATCTCGCGTCCGTCGAACACGGGTTCGGCAATGGCCGCCAGCGGCTGCCGCTCCACGATGGCGACCGACAGGCCGCTGCCGGCCAGCGAACGCGCGAAACTCAGACCGGCGGGACCAGCCCCGACGATGGCGATGTCGACCTGCATTGCATCCTCCCGTTCCTGCGTGGTTCCCGGACTCTGCCGCACAGAGTCCCGTCCTGCATTGATCCAGGTCATGGTCCGGCGCATTGCCCCCGGATCAGTGCCGCTCGCCCCGCATGACCTGGCCGGCCTGATGCAGGTCGAGCGACGCCACCTTGCCGCTCCCGTCCCGCCTGAACACGATCTCGATGCCGAACATCGGCGCCTCGAATGCGTCCATGTCCACCGGATCCAGCGCGAAACGGGTCAATCCGCCAACAGCCGCCGCATCGCCCCGGCATAGCGCACCGCCACGGCTTCCCGGGCAGGGTGCCGCCCCCCGGCAACGATATCGCGCCCGCCGACACGCACCCCGCGCACGAGGTTGCGGTTGCCGCTGAAGATCCAGCGGTCGGCGATGTCCCCGGGCGTCGCGCCGGCCAGTTGTGGCGCTGACGCATCCAGCACGATGCTGTCGTCCGTCGCGCCGAACCCGGTCGCCCTGGCGGCTGTCGCCAACACGCCATCCAGCAGCATGGCGCCGACGCTGGGCGAGTCCGCGCGCACGGCGATGTTGCGATGGCGCGTGTGCAGCCGCTGGCCGTATTCCAGCCAACGCAGTTCCTCGACCGGCGACACCGAGATATGCGAGTCCGAGCCTATGCCCCATGCGCCGCCGGCATCCAGATAATCGCGCAAGCGGAACAGGCCGTCGCCAAGATTGGCCTCGGTGGTCGGGCAGATCGCGACCGTCGCGCCCGACTTCGCGATGCCGGCAACCTCCCGATCGTCGAGATGGGTCGCATGCACCAGCGTCCAGCGCGTGTCGACGTTGGCATTCCGCAACAACCACTCCACCGGCCGCAGGTCGCGCACGGCGATGCAATCCTGCACTTCGCCGATCTGCTCGGCGATGTGGATGTGGATGCGCACATCCGCGGACAAAGCGGCAAGCACCGTCTCCATCGCCTCCGGTGGCACCGCCCGCAGGCTGTGCAGCGCGCAGCCCACGCGCAGGGTGTCGTCCTGCCGGGCATGCAGCGCTTCGAACAGCCGCAGGTAGCCGTCGGCATCGTGGCCGAAGCGCTTTTGCCGCTCGTTGAGCGGACGCCCGTCGAATCCCCCCGCCATGTACAGCACCGGCAACAGGGTCAGGCGAATGCCGGCTTCCCGCGCGGCGGCGATCAGGGCATCGGACATCGCCGTCGGCGCGGCGTACGGCGTGCCGTCCGGCGCATGGTGCAGGTAATGGAACTCGCAGACCGTGGTGTAACCCGCTTCCAGCATTTCGACATAAAGTTGCGCGGCCACGGCATGCAGCAAGTCGGGATCGAAGCGGGCCGCCATCCGGTACATGGTCTCGCGCCAGGTCCAGAACGAATCCGTCGGATGCGTCTGCCGCTCGGCAAGGCCCGCCATCGCCCGCTGGAAGGCATGCGAGTGCAGGTTGGCGATGCCCGGCAGGCGCCAATCTGCGGCAGCGGCTTCGATGGGGGTATCTGGCATGCTCGGCACCCGGTAACGGCCTGTGACAGGAGTGCGTTAGGCTACTCCTTCCTCTCTTCCGGGACACCACCATGGATGCCTCCATGCTTGCGATTGTCGGCGGACTGGTCGCCGTGTTCGGTGGACTGCTGGCCGTGTTCAGTGCCTTGCGCGCGCAGAAAGCCGCCAGACACGGGAATGACAGCGCCGTACACCAGCCGGAACATGTGGGCGATGGCGACGGGGGTGGCGGCGGTGACTGAACGCTGGGACGGCCTGATCGTCGGCGCTTCGCTGGCCACGCTGGAGGGCGATGCCGGTTATGGCGCGATAGCCGATGGCGCCCTGGGTTGGCGCGACGGTCTGATTGCCTGGGTCGGCGCACGCACGGACCTCCCCGGCGCTCCCCACGACCTTGCCTCCACGGTGACCGATGCCGGCGGCGGCTGGATCACGCCGGGCCTGATCGATTGCCATACCCACGCCGTGTTCGCGGGCGACCGTTCCGGCGAATTCGAACAACGCCTGCAGGGCGCCAGTTACGAAGAAATCGCGTGCAACGGCGGCGGCATCGTGTCCACCGTCCGCGCCACCCGCGAGGCCAGTGAAGACGAACTGTTCCGGCAATCCCTGCCACGCGCCCGCGCACTGCTGGCCGATGGCGTGACCACGCTGGAAATCAAGTCCGGCTACGGCCTCGACTTCGACAACGAGCGCAAGATGCTGCGCGTCGCGCGGCGCGTCGGCGTCGCGCTGGGCATCGGCGTGCGCACCACCTTCCTTGGCGCACACGCCCTGCCGCCCGAATATGCGGGCCGTGCCGACGACTACATCGCGGCGGTCTGCGAATGGCTGCCCCGCCTGCACGCCGAAGGATTGGTCGACGCCGTTGATGCTTTCTGCGAACGCATCGGCTTCACCCTGGCGCAGACCCAGCGCGTTTTCGAAACCGCGCGGGCATTGGGGCTGCCGGTCAAGCTGCACGCCGACCAGCTCAGCGATGGCGAGGGCGCGGCACTGGTGGCGGAATTCGGCGGCCTGTCCGCCGATCATGTCGAATACACCTCTGCCGACGGAGTCCGCGCCATGGCACGGGCCGGCACGGTGGCAGTGTTGCTGCCGGGCGCCTTCCACGTGCTGCGGGAAACCCGGCTGCCCCCGCTGGATGAATTCCGCGCGCAGGGCGTGCCGATGGCCGTGGCCACCGACTGCAATCCGGGCACGTCGCCCTTGCAGTCCCTGCGCCTGGCCATGTCGCTGGCCTGCACGCATTTCCGCCTGACCCCGGAAGAAGCCCTGCGCGGCGCAACCGTGAACGCGGCACGGGCACTGGGACTGTCCGACCGGGGACGGCTCCAGGTTGGCATGCGCGCGGATTTCGTCCAGTGGCGGATCACGCGCCCGGCCGAACTGTCCTACTGGCTGGGCGGCGAGTGCGCGACGGCGGTCCATGCGGGCGGCCGACGGCTGGATCGAGCCGGAGACAGAACCGCCGGGAGCGATTTCTGACATCGCGCAGCGATGGCCCGCCGCAAGGGTGGTGACCATGAATGGCCAACCACAAAAAACCCGGCGGATGCCGGGTTCTCTGAATTACCGGAACCGGATTGCTACGGTTCGCCGCAAAAGCATCAGGCCTTGGCCACGGCCTTCTTGGCCGGTGCCTTCTTGGCCGGCGCCTTGACCACGGTCTTCTTGGTCGTCGATGCGGTGGCACCCACGCCGGCCTTGGCCACGACATGCTTGCGCACGTTGCCATAGCTGGCGATGCTGCGCTTGCCCTTGCTGGTCTTGCGGTCACCCTTGCCCATCTGCTTGACTCCTTGTAAATGCCTGAAAAGTCCGCGCACCCGGCGCGGACGCCTGCAAGCTGGAAATTCTACCTTGCGGCGTGGCCGGCAAGCCTAACATGGCGGCGTCAGTGTGAGCAGGTGGCGTCGTGCACGTGGCCGTGGTTCAGGCGCAGGTTGACCAGGTGGGCCAGCCCCACCAGGGTTCCGCCGAGCGTCATCGTCACCGCATGCGCAACGGCCGAATCGTGCAAGGGTGGATAAAGCAGGCCCAGCCACAGCACCGCCAACCCGGCCAGCAACATGCCCAGCGCGCGGAATGCGCGATGACGGCGATAGCCCCATACCAGGCTGAACAGCCCCAGCAGGGTCACGAACAACACGAACGCCTGTTCCAGGTCGTGGTTGTGCTCCAGCCCGACGAACAGCGTCCAGCCCACCAACGGAGCCAGCGCCAGCAGCAGCGGCATCAACGCGCAATGCACGGCGCACACCAGCGAACCGGTGGCGCCGACGCGATCCAGCATTCTTCGAATTACGGTGCTCATCGGGGCGATTATGACGTGTGGCATGGGTGGACTTGCTGAATTGTTATATTATAACATATATTCCGTTCAGTCCACTCCACTCTGCAGACAACCCCGATGCCAAGAACCGTCCACCCTCTCGCTGTCGCCGTCGCATTCGCCCTGACCAGCGCTACCGCCCTGGCCGGCAAGCCCGGGACGCCTACCGAACTCGATGCCGTGGTGGTCACTGCCACGCCATTGCGCAACAGCGTCGAAGCCCTAGCCCATCCGGTGGAGGTGCTGCACGGGGACGAACTGGAGAACCGCAAGACCGGCACGCTGGGCGAAACCGTTGCCCGGCTGCCCGGCGTGCAAAGCACCTGGTTCGGTACCGGCGTCGGCCGGCCGATCATCCGCGGGCAGGACGGCCCGCGCGTGCAGGTGCTGTCCGGCGGCATCGGCAGCATGGACGCCTCCACGGTCAGCGCCGACCATGCGGTCGGCATCGAGCCCTTCCTGGCCGACCAGATCGAAGTGCTCAAGGGGCCGGCCAACCTGCTGTTCGGCAGCGGCGCCATCGGAGGCGCGGTGAACGTGGTGGACGGGCGCCTGGCCGAACGGATACCCGAGCGCCCGTTGAGCGGCCGCGCCGAGGTGCGCGGCAACAGCGTCAACGACGAACGCACCGGCATGTTCCGGCTGGACGGCGTGAACGGGAACTGGGTCATCCATGTCGATGGCCTGGTCCGCAATACCGGCGACTACGACATCCCCGGGTACGCCATCCTCGAACATGACGATCACGACCATGATCATGACGACGACCACGATCATGGCGATGAAGAGGAACAGATCCACGGCCTGTTGCCCAACAGTTCGGTCAAGACCCGCGCAGGCGCCGTGGGCGCAACCTGGCTGGGGGAACGCGGCCACTTCGGCCTTTCGGCAAGTACCTACCGCACCAACTACGGCATTCCCGAGGGCGCACACGTACATGCGGAGGATGGGCATGACGACGACCATGATGATGACCATGATCACGACGATGATCATGGCCACGAAGAGCACGGCTCCATCCGCATCGACTTGATCCAGAACAGGATCGACCTGAAGGCCGGCCTCTACGATCCGGTGGCGTTCCTGGGCGCCATCAACCTGCGTGCCGCGCACAACGATTACGAGCACGTCGAACTCGAGGACGACGCGGTGGCCACCCGCTTCACCAACAAGGGCTACGAAGCACGGCTGGAAGCCCTGCAGAATGAGACCAATGGTTGGCGCGGCGCATTCGGCCTGCAATTCGGCAGTGTCGACTTCAGCGCCGTCGGCGAGGAAGCCTTCGTTCCTTCCAGCACTACCGGCACGCTCGGGTTTTTCGTGGTGCAGGAGAAGGAGTTCGGCCCGTGGAAGCTGGAACTGGGAGGTCGACACGAACGCGTGAAGATCGATCCTGTCGACGGCGAATCACGCAGCTTCGGTGCCAGCAGTCTTTCCGGCGCGGCCATCTGGCACCTCAACGAGGTCTTCGACCTGCGACTGGGCGCCGACCTGTCCGAACGCGTGCCGACCAACGAGGAACTGTTCGCCGCCGGCGCCCACATCGCCACCCAGAGCATCGAGATCGGTGACGCGGACCTGGACACGGAACGCGGGCAGCGCCTTGAGGCGGGCCTGCACGCGCACATCGACCGGATGGAATTCAAAGCCGCGCTGTACCAGACGAAATTCCGCGATTACCTGTACCTGGCCGATACCGGCGTGGTGGAACAAGGGCTGCCGGTGCGACTCTGGGTGCAGGGCGATGCCACCTTCCGCGGCGCGGAGGCCGAGGCAAGGATCCATATTTTCGAATCCGACGTCTCCGGCTACTGGGACCTGCGCCTGTTCGGCGACTACGTCCGCGCCGAACTTGACGGCAGCGGCACCCGCGAAGTCCATTTCGACGTGCCGCATGGCGACCACCACCATCACCACCACGCCGACATCGCGCTGGGCGGCAACCTGCCCCGCATCGCGCCAGCCCGCTTGGGCGCCGACCTCGACTGGGCGCTGGGAGGCTGGCGCGCCTCGCTGGGCGCCATCCGCTACAGCCGCCAGGACCGCGTGGCCGAACACGAAGAGCCCAGCCCCGGCTACACCCTGGTCAACGCCAACCTCGCCTATCGTTGGGACCGCACGGACCGTGCCTGGGAAGTTTTCCTCAATGGCAACAACCTGACCAATGAGGAAGCCAGGCCACACACGTCATTGTTGCGCCACTATGCCCCGCTGCCGGGCCGCGGCGTGGCCTTCGGCATTCGCGCCTGGTTCTGATCACTCGCCCTGCAGCAGCGCCCCGCCTCGTGCAGGGCGCTGCATGCATGAAGACAACCCGTCCGAATCAAACCGCGCAACGCGCGCACAGGCCATGCACTTCCAGGGTCTGCGCCTGTGGCTGGAAACCAAGCGCCCTGGCCCGCTGCTCCAGCTGCTCCACCACGTCCCGGTCTTCCAGCTCCACCGCACTGTGGCAACGGCTGCAAATCAGGAACGGCACCGAATGCTGGGCGCTGTTGGGATGGTGGCAGGCGACGAAGGCATTCATCGATTCCAGCTTGTGGATGAAGCCGTTGGCCATCAGGAAATCCAGCGCCCGGTAAACCGTGGGCGGTGCATCGGCCCCGACGCTCTTCCTGGCCCGCACCTGTTCCAGCAGATCGTAGGCCTTGACCGGCTTGCCGGCCTCGGCAATCAACTCCAGCACGCTGGTGCGGATGGGGGTCAGCCGCAGCCCGCGCTCACTGCAAGCGCGCTCCACCGCGGCGACATAGCCTTCGGCATTGTCGACGTGGTGTTTCGGATCGGTGCAGGCGTGTTTGCGCGGCATGATGGAAAGTGATTATGCGTCTGCTGTCTTCATGAGTGCGGCATCGATGCGTTTCAAGGCTTCGTCCCGTCCGGCCAGGTAGACCGTGTGCGAAATATCCGGGCTGACCTGGGTGCCGGTGATCGCCACGCGCAGCGGCTGCGCCACCTTGCCCATGCCCAGTTCCAGCGCGGCAGCGGTGTCGTGCAGCGCGGTGGATACCGATTCGACGGTCCATGCCGGCAGGGCGGCCAGCAACTCGCGCGCCTTGGCCAGGGGCACGCCGGCGCCGGACTTCAGGTGCTTGGCCACCGCGGCCTCGTCATAGACCTCCAGCGGCACGTACCAGACCACTGCCTTTTCTGCCATTTCCTTCAATGTCTGCACGCGCTCGCGCAGGGCCACGACCACATCCACCAACGCCGGGCCGGCGGCGATGTCCAGCCCCAGCCTTCCCAGCTGGTACGCCAGTTGCGGCGCGATGCTGGCCGGATCGTCGGCCTTCAGATAGTGCTGGTTGACCCAGCCCAGCTTGGCCATGTCCAGCCGCGCCGCCTTGGAGTTCACGTCCTTCACGTCGAACAGGTCGATCAGTTCCTGCCGGGTGAACAGTTCCTGGTCGCCGTGCGACCAGCCCAGCCGCGCCAGGTAGTTGATCAATGCGTGCGGCAGGTAGCCGGCATCCTTGTACTGCATCACGTCGGCCGCGCCGGTGCGCTTGGACAGCTTGGCGCCCTGCTCGTCCAGGATCATCGGCATGTGCGCGAACTTCGGCACCGGGGCGCCCAGCGCTTCGTAGATGTTGATCTGGCGCGGGGTGTTGTTGATGTGGTCGTCGCCGCGGATCACTTCGGTGATGCCCATGTCCCAGTCGTCCACCACCACCGCGAAGTTGTAGGTGGGGTAGCCGTCAGGACGGAAGATCACCATGTCGTCCAGCTCGCTGTTGGCAATCTCGATGCGTCCCTTGATCAGGTCGTCGAAGGCGACCACGCCATCCAGTGGGTTCCTGAAGCGGATCACCCGGTTCGGGTCGTCGCGGCACGGCAAACCCAGGTCGCGCGCGGCGCCGTTGTAGCGCGGCTTCTCCTGCTTTGCCATGGCGGCTTCGCGCATGGCGTCCAGTTCCTCGCGGGTTTCGTAGGCGTAGTAGGCCTTGCCGGCGGCCACCAGCTGTTCGGCCACCTCGCGGTAACGCGCTGCCCGCTGGGTCTGGTAGACCGGGCCTTCGTCGTAATCCAGCCCCAGCCAGTCCATCGCCTCCAGGATGGCGTCGATGGCCGCCTGGGTGCTGCGCTCGCGGTCGGTGTCCTCGATGCGCAGGATGAACTCGCCGCCCCTATGCCGCGCCTCCAGCCAGCAGTACAGGGCGGTGCGGGCGCCGCCGATGTGCAGGTAACCGGTGGGACTGGGGGCGAAGCGGGTACGGCAGGTCATGGCAGGCTCGGCGGGCGGAATCCGCCCATTTTACCGCGCCGCGATGGCCTTGCCGCCGCCGATGATGCCAAGCGCGCCGCAGCGCGCCCATCTGGTGAACCTTTCCATGCAAGCCAGCCGCAGATCGCGTCCACGCGGTCGACACGTCGTTTCCCATGGACGGGGATGCGTCCGAGGCGCGGTCCCCACATACAATGACACCATGACCACGTTGTTCATCTCGGATCTGCACCTGGATGCCGAACGCCCGGACATCACCGCGCTGTTCATCCGTTTCCTGCACGAAGAAGCCCGCCATGCCGATGCGCTGTACATCCTCGGCGATCTTTTCGAGGCCTGGGTGGGCGACGACGACCCTTCCGAAACCGGCGCCAGCGTGGCCGTTGCGCTGCGCGATGTCGCCGATGCCGGGGTGCCGGTGTATTTCATCCGCGGCAACCGCGATTTCCTGGTGGGCGCCGACTACGCCGAACGCGCGGGCTTCCGCATCCTGCCGGACCCGGCCGTGGTGGTGCTGTACGGGAAGCCGGTTTTGCTGATGCATGGCGACCTGCTGTGCACCGACGACACCGCCTACCAGGCCTTCCGCGCCCAGACCCGTGCCCCCGACTGGCAAGCGCAATTCCTGTCGCAGCCGTTACCCGCGCGGCTGGCCTTCGCCGCGCAGGCGCGCGCGGCCAGCCAGGCGCGGCAATCGGAAATGAAAGGCAGCGATCGGATGCAATTCGAAGCCGTCACCGACGTGACCCCGGCCACTGTCACCGCCACCCTCGCCCGCCATGGTGTCGACACGCTGATCCATGGCCACACCCACCGCCCGGCAATACACGACCTGAAGATCGACGGACGCACCTGCCGGCGCATCGTGCTGGGCGACTGGTACGAACAAGGATCGGTGCTGCGGGTAACACCCGACGGGATGAGTCTGGAGAGGCTGCCATCCAACCTGTAGGAGCGACATAAGTCGCGACCAGATCCCGCTGAAAAGCGTCGCGACTTATGTCGCTCCTACAGGTGTCGAGGCCAGGCTTTCGGCCGTCAACGCCGCCAATTCGTCCTCGTCGAAACCCGCCAGCAGGCGAGCCTTGGCATTGAAGGGACCGTGCAGGTAGCCACCCGCATATTCCTTCAGCAGTTCGCGGAAGCGCGTACGCGACTCGACCCCGGCCTGCTCGCAATACCAGCGGAACCAGCGCGATCCGGCCGCCACGTGCGCGACTTCCTCGCGCAGGATGGTCTCCAGGATGCCGGCGGTGGCGTCGTCGCCCAGCGCGCGCAGCTTCACGATCATGCCCGGCGTCACATCCAGCCCGCGCGCTTCCAGTACGCGCGGCACCAGTGCCATTCGCGCCAGGCCGTCGTGTGCGGTCTTCTCGGTCATTTCCCACAAGCCGTTGTGGGCATCGAAGTCGCCGTAGTCGTATCCCAACTCGCGCAGGCGGTCGCGGAGCAGGACGAAGTGCCGCGATTCGTCCTCCGCCACGCCCACCCAATCGGCATAGAAACCGTGCGGCAGGCCGCGAAAGCGATACACCGCATCCCAGGCCAGGTCGATGGCATTCAATTCGATATGGGCGATGGCATGGATGAATGCGGCGCGCCCCTCCAGCGTGCCGAAACCCCGCCTCGGCAGTTCGCGCGGATGCACCAGCACCGGCTTGGCCGGGCGCCCGGGCATGCGGATGGGATCGGGATCACCGGCATCCGGACCCGGCACGGAAAGCCCGCCGCGCCGGAAAGCCTCGGCGCCCTTCCGGGTCAGCGCGACCTTCCCATCGACGCCCGCCTCATCCAGGCAAGCGCGCGCGCATTCGACCAGCGTCTTCATGCCCTTGTCGCCGGCGACCGCGGCCAATCAGGAAACGCGGCGCTTGCGCTTGGCCTCGTCCGAACGCAGCTGCTCGATGCGCTCGAAATAGCCCGGCTCGATGCCGGTGCAATATTCACCGGTGAAACACGAGGAATCGAATACCCTGAGCTCCGGATTGCCTTCGCGAACCGCCGCCTCCAAGTCTTCCAGGTCCTGGTAGATCAGCCAGTCGCAACCGAGCATCTTTTCCACCTCGGCGATGCTGCGGCCATGTGCGATCAGTTCGTCCGGCGACGGCATGTCGATGCCGTACACGTTGGGATAGCGCACCGGCGGCGCGGCCGAGGCCAGGTACACCTTGCGCGCGCCGGCATCGCGCGCCATCTGCACGATCTGCTGGCTGGTGGTCCCGCGCACGATGGAATCGTCCACCAGCAACACCACGCGGTTGCGGAATTCCAGGTTGATCGGGTTCAGCTTGCGGCGCACGGATTTCACCCGCTCGCCCTGTCCCGGCATGATGAAGGTGCGGCCAACGTAGCGGTTCTTGATGAAGCCTTCGCGGTACTTCACTCCCAGCACGTTGGAGATCTCCAGCGCGGCATCGCGCGAGGTGTCCGGGATGGGAATGATGGTGTCGATGTCGTGGTCCGGGCGCAGGCGCAGGATCTTCTCGCCCAGCTTCACGCCCATGCGCATGCGCGCCTTGTGCACGGAGACGTTGTCGATCATCGAATCCGGGCGGGCGAAGTACACGTACTCGAAAATGCAGGGAGCATGCTCGACCACCTCGGCGCACACTTCGGCGAACAGCTCGCCCCGCGGCGTGATGACGATGGCCTCGCCCGGCATGACATCGCGCAGGCGCTGGTAACCCAGGATGTCCAGCACCGCGGATTCCGATGCCACGATGTATTCGGGGCCTTCGTTGTGTTCGCGCCGCCCCAGCACCAGCGGCCGGATGCCGTGCGGATCGCGGAACGCCACCAGCCCCAGCCCCAGCACCACGCTCACCACCGCATAGCCACCGGTGCAACGCCGGTGCACGCCGGCCACCGCGCGGATGGCGGCCTCGGGCGACAGCGTGCGCTGCCGGTCCAGCTCGTGGGCGAACACGTTCAGCAGCACTTCGCTGTCCGAATCGGTGTTGATGTTGCGCCGGTCCTCGGCGAAGACCTCCTGGCGCAGCGCCTCGGTATTGATCAGGTTGCCGTTGTGGGCCAGCGCGATGCCGTAGGGCGAGTTCACGTAGAAGGGCTGGGCCTCGTCCATGCCCTCGGAGCCGGCGGTGGGATAGCGGCAATGGGCGATGCCGACGCGGCCTTCCAGCTTGCTCATCGCCTTGGCGTTGAACACATCGCGCACCAGCCCATTGTCCTTGTGCAAGCGCAGGCGGGTGCCGTCCGCGGTGGCGATGCCCGCCGCGTCCTGCCCGCGATGCTGCAGGACGGTCAGGCCGTCATAAAGCTGGCCCGCAACATCCTGGTTGCCGACGATACCGACGATGCCGCACATGATCCGCGTTCTCCGCTAAAGCTGTTGCGCCTGCGGCCCATCCTGGCCATCGGGTTCCGATTGCTCCGGATCCAGTTGTTCCGTGATCCGCTCTTGGTTTGTTTGCCCGTCCGGAACACCGGTCCCCGGACCCAGCGCGCGCCTGGCCGCTTCTTCGATCAGCGGCATGGGCAACGTCATCAGGCCACCATTATCCCCCCTCGGGGGGCGGTTGCCAAAATCCACTTCGTCGGCCGCCCACTCCGGCAGCCAGCCCACCAGGTACTCGGCTCCTGGCTGGAGCCGCGCCAGCACAGGCGATTCGTGCCAACCGGGCTGTTTCGGCAGATCGGTGAACCCCAGCAACAGCACGATCGCGCAGGCGATGAAAACGCCCCGCACCAACCCCAATCCAAGGCCGAGCACCCGATCCAGCCCACTCAGTCCCACCGAGTGGACCAGGGTTTTCATCGTCCAACCGACCAGCCCGACGAACACCAGCACCACCACGAAGCTGAGCGCGTATCCACCCAGCAGCTCGCCGGCCGTGGGCGTGCCGTCATCGGACAACCAGAATGCGGTTTCCGCGCCGAACCGGAAAGCGAGGTATCCGGCCAGTACCCAGGCCACGATGGAGGCCAGCACCCCCACGAAACCGCGCATGAATCCGAAAAGCGCGGACGCGCCGATGACCGCCAGCAGGACGATATCGGCCGTCGCCATCAGCGCCTCACCATCGCATGCCTGCCAGTCCGGTCACGGATGCGAACGCACCATGCCTTCGACACCGATCTTCTCCGCCACCTGCGACTTCAGCCTGTCGGCATCGGCCCGGCTCGCCACCGGCCCTACCCGCACGCGGTTGAGGACGCCCTTGTCGGTGCGCACCTGCTCGACGGATGCGCTGAATCCGGCGGCGCGCGCCCTGTCACGCAGGGCATTGGCATCGGCCGCGCTGGCGAAGGCGCCCAACTGGACCGCGAAGCCGACCTCCGGCGCCGCCTGCGGGGGTGCGCTCGGCCTGGTGGCCGGTGCGGGGGGAGGCGTCTGCCGCGGAGTTGCCGCCGCCGGCTCCTGTGCCGGTTTGGCCGCGGCAGGCGATGGCGGGGTCGCGGCGGCCGTTTGTACAGCCGGCGTCGGTTCGGCCCTTTGCGGTTGCGGGGACGCGGTCTCTGTCGCCGCCGGAGCCGGCGGCGTTGCATCCAGCGCAATCACCTGCGCATTGACATCGCTGCGCACCCTGCTGGCCTGCAAACGGGCCGATTCAGCGGCGGCGCGGTCGGCAAACGGACCGATCCGGACACGGTATGCCGGCCTGCCATTGATGGTGGCGTCTTGCCGGTAACCCTCCAGTCCGGACTGCCTCAGCCTGCCGATGACCACGTCCGCATCGGCCACCGTGGCATAGGCGCCGAAACTGACCGCGTAATTGCCTGCCGCCGTGGCCGCCGGCAACGCTTCACCGCCGGTATCCGGCGCACTCGCCTCCCGGGTTTCCTGGATAGCCGCCTGCACGGGTGTCTCGTTGTTCATGCCGATTGCGCCACCGGCAGGCGTCGCGCCGGGCGATACCAGCGGAAGCTCACGGGTCTCGAATCCCGCATCCGGCTTCGCCGGCACGTTCAACGGCACATCGGACACACCGCTGTCGGGCGCAGGGCCCTTGATCAGCATGGGCAGGAAGATCACGGCCAGCGCGATCAGCACCAGCGCGCCAATCAGGCGCTGCTTCAACGAAGTATCCATACACACCACGGGCGTCGGCGGGAATGCCGCGTGGAATTATACGGCGCGCCGGCGCGGCTTCCCGTCACGGGCCTGAATGCAGGGCATTCCATGCCGCGGCCACTGCGTGGAACGAACCGAAGACCACTATCCGCTCACCCGCTTGTGATGCCGCTCGCGCGGCCGCAAGCGCCTGCGCGACATCGGCATATTGGCCAGCATCGGCCGCCGGCGAAGCACCCAGGCGTTCCGCCAATGCCCGTGCATCCTGTCCGCGCTGCCCTTCCGCCTGCAGTCCGGCCAGATGCCACTGCAACGGGATGCCCTCGAAAGCGGCCACCACGCCGGCCACGTCCTTGTCCGCCAGCGCCGCATACACCACCGACGTGCGCAGGGACGGCTGGCCGCGCAGCCATGCCGCCAGTTCGCGCGCGGCTTGCGGGTTGTGACCCACGTCCAGGATGATTTCGATGCCGTCACGGACCAGCCTTTGCAGGCGTCCCGGCAAGCGGGCCGCAGCCACTCCCTCGGCACAGGCCGAATCCGGCACCTTGCGTTCCAGTGCCCTCAGCGCGGCAATGGCCACCGCCGCATTGGCACGCTGCGCTGGCGCTGCCAGTCCGGGGTTCGGCAACTCCAGCTCGGCACCCACTTCACGCCAACGCCAGCGCGCGGCATCCATGGGTTCGGCGAAGAAGTCGCTGCCCAGGCGCAAGGCATTCGCGCCGATGGCATAGGCATGCCGCAACACGCTGGAAGGCGAATCGGTCTCGCCCAGCACCAGCGGCCTCCACGCCCGCGCAATGCCGGCCTTCTCGTGGCCGATGGCTTCGCGGTCCTCGCCCAGCCAATCGGTATGGTCGATATCGATGGTGGTGATGACCGCCACGTCCGCATCGACGATATTGACCGCATCCAGCCTTCCTCCCAGCCCCACTTCCAGCACGGCCAAATCCAGCGCCGCGCGCTGGAACAGCCACAGCGCGGCCAGCGTGCCGAATTCGAAATAGGTCAGCGGCGTTTCCCCACGTGCGGCTTCCACCGCTCCGAAAGCCTCGACCAGCGACTGATCGGAGGCTTCCTGTCCATCGATGCGCACACGCTCGTTGTAGCGCAGCAGATGCGGAGAAATGTAGGCGCCCGTCCGCCAACCCGCGGCGCGCGCGATGGACTCGATGAAGGCCACCGTGGAGCCTTTTCCATTGGTGCCGCCCACGGTGATGACCTCGCGGGCGGGCTTGCCCAGGCCCAGGCGCCCGGCCACTTCACGCAGGCGTTCAAGCCCCAGTTCGATCTGGCGCGGGTGCTGTTTCTCGATGTAAGCCAACCACTCCGGCAGGGTCCGCATGTTCATTGCACCGGCTCGTCATCGGCTCCGGCCACCCCGGATCAAAGCGCCCGGTGCCTGGCCTCGCCGAAGAACGGCGTATGGTGGGCGCAATCGTTCAGGCGCACCACTTCCAGGCTTTCCGCATCCGCGCCTTCCAGCAGGTTGAGCGTGGTGGGTGCCTGGCGGAAAGTCCACAGCCTGGAAATCGGCAGGCCCAGGATGCGGCACAGGATCACCCGGTTGACGGCATCATGCGCCACCAGCAGCAGCGTATCGTCTTCGCCCAGGCCTTCCGTCGCCCGCACCAGCCCGCGCCAGGAGCGGTCCAGCACCTGCCGCAGCGATTCGCCGCCGGGCATCAGCACCGTATCCGGCTCCTCGCGCCAGGCGCGCAGGCGCGCGGGATCCTTTTCGTTGATTTCGCTGGCCAGCAGGCCTTCCCATTCGCCATGGGCGATTTCCTGCACGTCCGCATCCGTCAGCAGCATTGACGCGCGGTCTTCACCCAAGGCGAAGCGCGCGGTGTCGCGCGCGCGCGACAGCGGCGAGGCCACCGCGCGCGCGATACGGAGGTCCTTCAGCCGCTCGCCCAGCGCCGCGGCTTGCGCCTCGCCCACCGGCGACAGGGGAATGTCGATCTGCCCCTGGTAACGGCCTTCGGCGTTCCAGGGCGTTTCACCGTGACGGGCAAGAAGGATGCGCATATCTGATCTCCATGATGTACCGACTGACCGTCCCTGCACCGCTGACACACAGACACGTCGACAAGGGCGCCATGATACCTGCTGCCGCATGTGCCGACGCAGAGCCGGCACATGCATGCAACCAAAGGCGGATGCCTACGGGGAGATGTCCAGTTCCCGCAGCAGGCGTGGTGCCGGGAACACTTCCTGCATGATCCAGCGCATGTAGCGCCCATCCACCGAAATCATGCGGGTCATGGCAGGGTCGAACACCCAGTTGGAACTCACCGATTCCCAGTTGCCGTCGAACGCCAGCCCCACCAGCTTCCCGTGGCCATCCAGCACCGGCGAGCCCGAATTGCCGCCGGTGATGTCCAGGTCGGCCAGGAAATTGACCGGCACCGATCCCAGGCGCTCGTCTTCCAGGCCACCATGGCGGCCGGCCTTCACCGCCTCCAGCAAGGCCTTCGGCGAGTCGAACGGATCCTCGCCGGTTTCCTTCGCCGCCACGCCTTCAAGCGTGGTGAACGGCAGGTACTTCACGCCATCGCGCGGCGAGTATCCCTTCACGTTGCCGAAGGTGATGCGCAGCGAGAGATTGGCATCCGGATAGACGAATTCGCCGCGGCTGCGCTTGTAGTCGGCCAACGCCTGCAGGTACAGCGGACGCGCCCGCAGGTTCTCACCGGCGCGGACCTTGCGCTCGTGTTCCAGCGCCTGCAAGGCCGGCATGATCGCCACGGCATAGGTCATGGCGGGATCGTCGCTTGCTTCGAACGCGGCACGGTCCGCATCCAGCCATTTCAGGCGTTCCTCCAGCGCTCCCAACCGGGTGCCGGAAAGACCATCGAGGGCGCGCTCAATCGCCGCGGCATCCGAACCTCCCAGCCATTCATCCAGTGCCTTCACGCGCTGCGCGGCGGGAAGACGGACGTATTCGCCCAACCAGTAGGCCTGCAGTTCGCGGTCCATCGCCGGCACGTAACGGCGTTCCATCTGCCGCAACGAGCCTTCCAGCGCGGGCAGGTCGCGATCCTGGTAGCCGGACTCGCGCTCGGCATCGGGCTTTTCGCGTTCTATCGCCCAGCGGTACAGGCGCGTCGCCACGCTTGGGATGGCCGTGCCGCCGAACTGGCCGAACACCAGGTCACGCTCGCGCGTGGCATTGGCCTGCGCCGCCAGTTCGACCAGCCTGGCGTGCGCATCCCGCGCTTCGCGTCCCTGCGCGCCCTGCCGTTCCAGCCAGGCCAGCACGGCGGCTTCCTCGGCATGCTTCGTGGCCGCGGCGCCAATCCGCCGGAAGCCTTCCAGTTGGCCCTCGAAGTTCTTGCTGGTGTTGTTCCAGCCCGCCATGGAGCTGGCGTACTTGACCCCTATTTCGGCATCGCGCTCGCTTGCGGCTTCCACCAGCCCGATCATGTTCTTGAAATGGCGGGCGACGGCCGGATAGGTCCAGTTGGCAGTGGCATCGAATTCGGCCGCCAGTGCATGGCGGTTGGTCGATCCCGGGTAGCCGGCCACCATCACGAAATCGCCTTCGCCCAGCGGCTGGTCGGCGAACTTCAACCAGTGGCGCGGACGATACGGCACATTGTCCGGCGAAAACGCGGCCGGCTTGCCATCCTTGCCCACATAGGCGCGGTAGAACGCGAAGTCGCCGGTATGGCGCGGCCACATCCAGTTGTCGATGTCGCCGCCGAATTTGCCCACGCTGCCCGGCGGCGCGTAGGCCAGCCGCACGTCGCGGATCTCCAGGTTGCGGAACAGGCGGTAGGCGTTGCCGCCGGAGAAACTGTACAGGCGGCAGCGGAAGCCCGGTTCGGATTCACACTCCGCCACCCTCGCTTTCTCGAACGCATCCAGCGCATTCCGGCGCGCCAGCGGATCGTCGCCGGCCGTTGCCATGGCCGCCTCGGCCTCCCCCGTGACGTCTTCGATGGACTCCAGCACGAAGACACGGGCATTCGGACCGGCGCTGAGTTCATCGGCAGGCGTGGCCGCGTTGAAACCTTCGACGATCAGGTTCTTTTCCGCCGTCGAATTCAGCTGGATCGCGCCGTACGCGCAGTGATGGTTTGTCGCCACCAGGCCCTCGGGCGACACGAAACTGCCCGTGCACCCGCCCAGCGCCACCACGGCTCCGATCGGATCCCCGGTCAGGTCCGCCAGTTGTTGTGGCGAAAGCTTCAACCCCGCCTTTTCCAGCGGTCCGGCGATCTCCGGCAATTGCTGCGGCACCCACATGCCTTCGCCCGCATGAACCAGGCCGACAGGCGCCAATCCAACCGACGCGACAAGGATCCAAGGCAATTTCTTCAAACCCATGGGACAGGCTCCGGAACAATGAACAGGGAATCGGATTGTAAAGGGCGCTCCGCCCATCCCTATCCATGACCTTCGGCACGTCTGCGGGCCCGTCCCCGCCGGAACGTATAATGCGCCCCTGTCCACTACCGGCCCAGGATGTCACGCCATGACCCAAACCATGAGGGCGCTGGTCAAGCGCGAAGCTGCCAAAGGCATCTGGATGGAGCAGGTGCCGGTGCCGCAGCCCGGCCCCAACGAAGTGTTGATCAAGGTCGAGAAAACCGCCATCTGCGGCACCGACCTGCACATCTACCTGTGGGATGAATGGAGCCGGCGCACCATCAAGCCCGGCCTGGTCATCGGCCACGAATTCGTCGGCCGGATTGCCGCACTCGGCCCGGGCGTCACCGGCTATGCCGTCGGCCAGCGCGTCTCCGCCGAAGGCCACCTGGTCTGCGGCCATTGCCGCAACTGCCGGGGCGGGCGCACTCATCTGTGCCCGCATACCATCGGCATCGGCGTGAATCGCGACGGCGCCTTCGCCGAATACATCGTCATGCCGGCCAGCAACCTGTGGCCGATCCCCGACCAGATCCCCGGCGAACTGGCCGCTTTCTTCGACCCCTACGGCAACGCCGCGCACTGCGCGCTGGAATTCGACGTGGTGGGCGAGGACGTGCTGATCACCGGCGCCGGTCCGATCGGCGTCATTGCCGCCGGCATCTGCAAGCACATCGGCGCGCGCAACGTGGTGGTCACCGACGTCAACGACTTCCGGCTCAAGCTGGCCGCCGACATGGGCGCCACCCGCGTGGTCAACGTGGCCAACACCTCGCTGAAGGACGTCATGTCCGACCTGCACATGGAAGGCTTCGACGTGGGCCTGGAGATGAGCGGCAACCCGCAGGCCTTCAACGACATGCTGGATTGCATGTACCACGGCGGCAAGATCGCGCTGCTGGGCATCCTGCCGAAGGGAGCCGGGATCGACTGGGACCGCATCATCTTCAAGGGGCTCACCGTGCAGGGCATCTACGGCCGCAGGATGTACGAGACCTGGTACAAGATGACCCAACTCGTGCTGTCCGGCTTCCCGCTGGGCAAGGTGCTGACCCACCAGCTGCCGATCGACGACTTCCAGAAAGGCTTCGATCTGATGGAGGCCGGCAAAGCGGGGAAAGTGGTGCTGAGCTGGAATTGAGCCTTCTATTCCGCGCGAACGACGAAGGGCGCCTCACGGCACCCTTCGTCATCATCCTGGAAATCGGCCCAAGCGCAGCACCCTACCGGCCATAGCTGAGCGTGAGGATCACGCGATCGTCGGCCAGTTCGCCGAAGTTGGTCCTGCCATCGCCGTTCACGCCCACATAACCAAGCGACGCGCTGAAGTCGCCCCATGACTTGCCGACACTGACGCCCCAGTCGGTGTAATCGCGGGCCACACTGCTGTCGAACAGGCTCTTGCTGACATTGACGTCCAGCGTGTAGTCGGCCGGCAGCCCCCAACTGGCGGCGGCACCGAAATACCAGCCATCTTCGCCCGAGGCCCAGACATCGTTGGTGTACGTCGCCGTCAGGCTATAAGTCCCCGCGAACGTCAGCGTGGTGTACAGCTCATTGAAGTCCAGTTCGCCGCCATCCCCGCCCAGGTAGATGTAGCGGTTGAGCATGATGTCCAGGTTGACGAAATCGTCGCCACCCAGATCGGTGCTGTAGCCAATGAAGGCATTGGCCTCCACGTCCGGACCACCCGAGCCGAAATCCACGTTCGAAGCCCATGCCCCCACGTAGAAACCGGATGATGCCGTCCAGGTGAGACCCGCCTGCAACGCCGGACCCTCGTCGGTCTGGGAAGCACCACGGAACACGTAGTCCGAAACGGCATCGACGGACCAGCTGAAAGGCGACTCCGCCTCTTCGGCTTCCTGTGCAAAGGAAACAAACGGCATTGCCAGCAAAGCTGCGGCAAGGACGATAGTGAGCTTGACTGGCTTCATCCGGATTCTCCTGGGTGGCTTGATATGGGCTGGACTGCAACGTGCTGCCGCAACCGTCGGTTTTTCGTAACCGCGATCACGGGTTTACGCTTTCTTAACCCATCCCATGGCGCATTGCAACAATGCTGTCATCGGACCCGGCCGAGGGGATGGAACATCCTGTCTGCCCACTTCCCAGGCATGCTTCAAGATAGTGCGGACCCATGAAAACCCTTTCCCGCAAACCATTTGCCACGTTCCGTTGAATCGGCTGCCCGGTCGGAACTTTTCATGAAATCATGCCCAGCGGCTTCCCGGGTAGAGTCGGAGGCCCATGCGGACACACCATCATGGTGCATCCATTGCACCGATCCGGATCGCTGCCACCCTCCGGATTCACGTATGAACCGGGCCACTTCGAGTTATGGACCATTCATAAAACTGGCCTGGCAGGCACGGAACCATGCTTGCAGACCAAACTCCAGCCATGTCGTTCCTGTATCGGCCAGGGCCATCTCCTCCATCGTGAACAGCCTGGATTGATAGACTGGCTTCCTTTCACGGCCTGTCCCGCTTCCTTATGTCCGACTCGAACGCCAACGCCTTGCTCACCCGACGTTATGCCGACACCCTGGAATCCATCCGCGCCCAGGGCCTGTTCAAATCCGAGCGCATCATCACCAGCCCGCAATCGGCCGAGATCACCCTGGCCGATGGCCGCACCGTGCTCAATTTCTGCGCCAACAACTACCTTGGCCTTGCCGACCATCCGGACATCATCCGCGCCGCGAAAGACGCGCTGGACACGCACGGTTTCGGCATGGCCTCGGTGCGCTTCATCTGCGGCACCCAGGACCTGCACAAACAACTGGAACGAACCATCGCCCACTTCTTCGGCACCGAGGACACCATCCTCTATGCCGCCTGCTTCGACGCCAATGGCGGCCTGTTCGAACCCTTGCTGGACGAAGGCGACGCCATCATCTCCGATGCGCTCAACCATGCCTCCATCATCGACGGCGTGCGCCTGTGCAAGGCCAAGCGCTTCCGTTATGCCAACTGCGACATGGCCGACCTCGAAGCGCAGCTGCAGGCCGCTGACGCGGCCGGCTGCCGGACCAAGTTGATCACCACCGACGGCGTGTTTTCGATGGATGGCTTCATCGCCCCGCTGGACGAGATCACCGCGCTGGCGAAGAAGTACAACGCGCTGGTGCACATCGACGAATGCCATGCCACCGGCTTCCTGGGTGCCACCGGCCGGGGCTCGGCCGAGGTGAAGGGCGTGCTGGACCGGATCGACATCTTCACCGGCACTCTGGGCAAGGCGATGGGCGGCGCGCTGGGCGGTTTCACCACGGCAAAGAGCGAAGTGATCGAACTGCTGCGCCAGCGTTCGCGCCCTTACCTGTTCTCGAATTCGCTGCCGCCCCATGTAGTGGCCGCAGGAACCAAGGCATTCGAGATGCTGGATGCGGCGGGCGACCTGCGCGAGCGTCTCGCCGTCAACACCGCTTATTTCCGCGAAAAAATGACGGCTGCCGGTTTCGACATCAAGCCCGGCACGCATCCGATCAGTCCGGTGATGCTGTACGACGCCCCGCTGGCCCAGCGCTTCGCCGAACGACTGCTGGAGGAAGGCATCTATGCGATCGGCTTCTTCTTCCCGGTCGTGCCGCAGGACCAGGCGCGCATCCGCACGCAGATGAGCGCCGCGCATACCCGCGAGCACCTGGACCATGCGATCGACGCCTTCATCCGCATCGGCCGCGAATTGGGTGTGATCAAGACATGAAGCTGCCGGGCGGCGACAAACCCGCCGCCTCCCCGATATCCAGCCTCCGCCATTGGCCTTTGGGAAGATCACCCAACGTCAGCCTGCCGATCGCCACCCGCACCAACCGCAACACGCCAATATCGAACTCCGCCAGCAAACGACGAATCTGCCGGTTGCGGCCTTCATCCAGCACCACTTCCAACCAGGCGTTCTTCTCGCCCATGCGCAACAGCGTGGCGGACTTGGCATACAGGCACTCTCCATCCACGGCCCTTCCTTGCGAAAGCGCCGCAAGCAAGGCGTCATCGGGAATCCTGTCCAACTGCACGTGATAGGTCTTGTCCAGCCCGCCCGACGGGTCGGTGATGCGTGATGCCCATGCCGGATCGTTGCTGAAAAGCAGAAGGCCTTCGCTGGCCTTGTCCAGACGGCCGACCGGCGCAAGCCAGGGCAATCCCTGCACACCGTCGAAGCAGCGATAGACGGTATCCCTGCCTTGCTCGTCCTTTGCCGTCGTCACCAGGCCCCTCGGCTTGTTGAGCATGAGATAGACACGCTCTGCTTGTTCAAGCGCGCGGTCATCCACCTTGATGCGATGGCGGCCAGCGATGATCGGAAACTCCGGATCGCGCACCACCCTGCCATCCACGGTCACTCGGCCTTCCAGGATCCAGCGGGCAGCTTCGCTACGCGAACACAGGCCCTGCTTGGACAACACGCGCGCCAAACCGTGCCGTCGAGGCGTTGCCTGTTTCACATGCACCCTTGCATCCAGCCGGGAGGCAACCCCCGGCCCGGGCGGGAGCGCACATGGAAGCCGGCTGATCCGGAGTCCCCCCGCACGATCCGCACTCGTTCCGGACGATGCCTATTCGTTGGCGGGCGCCGGCGCGGGCGTCGCCGCCGAAGGATCCACCCGCCGGCCGGCACTGTAGCCATTGGCCTGCAGCCATGCGTCGAAATCATCGGCCGTCATCCGCTTGCCGTTCTGCGTCATGTTGAAGCGATACGGCGTATTGTCGAACTCGGTTTTGGGCTTGTAGCCCGCCGGATCATTGGCATTCACGGCCACCGTTGCAGGCGTGGCAACCGCCACGTTCTTGCAATGCGCGATCCGCATGCGCAACAACACGCGATCGACCGACTGCGTTTCATCGAACTCATGGGCAAGCACGCCACGGGGCGCGCCCAACTGCGCGTTGGGTGCCGTGAACTCCGCTGCAACAGGCGCTGCCAGCAAGGGCCTTGAGGGCAAGGGTTGCTGGACCAGGTTGCTGCTCGAACAGTCCGGCGCCGCATGCGCGGGGGCATATGCGCCCAGACTCAACAGACCTGCAAAAAGGACACGACGCATCGACATCAACTCCAAGGCGGTTTGCGCTCGCAGTGTACGAAGCGACAAGTCCGATTTCAATCGATTGCGATACCCATCCCGGCACATCTGCCATTCGCCGCCTCCCGATTGAAGAGCCTGCGCTAATTCAGCCTTTGAAACGACGAAGCCCGGCACAGGGCCGGGCTTCGCAGTATTGCTTGAGCGTCCGATCAGTTCTGGACGTTCAGTTCCGTACGACGGTTACGCGCACGACCTTCGCGGGTCGAGTTGGTATCGATCGGACGAGTCAAGCCATAGCCCACCGGGCCCAGCAGGCGCGAGGAATCGATGCCGTTGCTGGTCAGGTAGTTGTACACCGCATTGGCGCGACGCTCGGACAGGGCCTGATTGTATGCCGCGGTACCGATCGAGTCGGTGTGGCCGGCGACTTCAACGCGCAGGTCAGGGTAGCGCTTCAGGATTTCAACGGCTTCGTTCAGGATGACAACCGCATCAGGACGCAGGTTGTACTTGTCGAAGTCGAAGTTCACGCCGGTCAGATCAATGCTGATCGCGGTCGGCGGCGGCGGCGGCGGAGCAACCGGCGGCGGCGGCGGCGGCGGCGGAGCCACGACCGGGGCAACCGGCTTCGGACCCAGCGGGATGATCACGCCAACCGTGGCCAGGATATCGCCGAACGAATCCTCGTTCGGAGCATTCACGGAACGGTTGTCGAAATCGGTACGATAGGCCAACTCGGTACGTACGGCCACACGCGAATCGAACGTAGTCTGCACACCAACACCAATCTTGGCAGCCAGATTACCGTCTTCACGGCGCCCCGGAGAATTCGGGCTCGGGAAGGCGTCGAACTCTTCCTCAGCATGCTGATAGCCAAGGCCGAACAGCGCATAAGGGTTCCAGTCACGGCCTTCAGAGATGAAGTGACGACGCAGATCGAAAGAAATACCGTACTGGCTCCAGTTCAAGTGCCTGTTGGATTCCAGGTTCGGCAGCTGGTAGTTCAGTTCGCCATCAACCGACCAGTTCGGGCTGATGAACTTGCCAAGGCCAAGACCCAAATGCGGGGCATCGCTGGTGCCACGATCACTATCCTGCAGGTTGAAGCCGGTGCTACCGGTCAGATACCAGCGGTCATCGAACTCCTGGGCGGAAGCGGCTTGCGCCACACCCAGCCCCGCAAGCAGCGCAACACTGAGAAGTTTCTTGTTCATTAATGCAGCTCCTTAGAAAAAACCGATTTAGTAAAAACCGAAATCACTCAACCTGCGTGGGTTCCAACTCTTGATTCCATCACCTGAGAGGGCAATGCACGCACGCCACCCGACACCAAAGTTAGCACCGTCGGGGTGAAGGCTTGGTTAACACTAACATAACTAATTGGCCGACGCCAACAGATTCATTATCCCATGCTGGAGCCCGGCCGATACAGGTTCGTGAAGAAAACTTCGGCCCACGCACGTTCCGGACTGATTCCACCTTCATTTCCCGAGCAGCCCGCGCCGACTCTGGCACATCCGCAAAGCTGCCTGAAGCATGGTGTCATCCCGTGGAGAGGGGGACATCAGGCGGTCAGATTGCGGCGGCGGCGCAGCGAGCATGCACCTTCGCGCAACCGTAAGCAGCCTTACAAAGCCATCTGTCCACAAGGCATCTTCGACATGACATTGTTCCATATCGGAATAACCCAAAGGATATCGGGAGCACTCTGCAACATGACTGGACTTGGACATATCTGATCAATCCCGTAGACAGCGCACGTTCGTGGTCCTGCAGCCTTCCAGCCAGGCCGTCCTTTGCAGAAACCGGCTTGCCGACCGTTGTATTTCACGGCATCGTGGACGCTTCCATACGTTACCGTACACAAAAGCACATGCCACCAACCGTGCCAGCCCCCGGCCAGCCCTCCACCTTTTCCGAAACCGGATCTCAGCAGTATCCGCACCTGTTCGCCCCGCTGGACCTGGGCTTCACGCAAGTGCGCAACCGGGTGTTGATGGGGTCCATGCACACCGGGCTTGAAGATCGTGCCCGCGACTTCCCCAGATTGGCGGCTTATTTCGCCGAGCGCGCGGCAGGTGGCGTGGGCCTGATCGTGACCGGTGGCTTTGCGCCCAATCTGGTGGGCTGGTTGAAACCGTTCGGCGGCAAGCTTTCGTGGCCGTGGGAAGCGGGGCCGCACCGTGCGGTGACAAAAGCCGTGCATGAACACGGCGCCCTGATATGCGCGCAACTTCTGCATGCGGGGCGGTACGGCTACCACCCATTGACCGTGGCGCCTTCGAAAGTGAAAGCGCCCATCAATCCCTTCACCCCGCGCGCACTGTCCGCCCGCGGCGTGGAACGACAGATCGATGCCTACGCCAACGCCGCGAAACTGGCGCGCGACGCCGGCTACGACGGTGTGGAAATCATGGGCTCGGAAGGCTACCTGATCAACGAATTCACCGCGCCCCGTACCAACAGGCGCAGCGACGCCTGGGGCGGCACACCGGAAAAGCGCATGCGCTTCGCGGTGGAGATCGTGCGCAGGGTGCGCGAAGCCTGTGGCCCGGATTTCATCATCATCTATCGGCTTTCGTTGCTGGACCTGGTGGAGGACGGCAGCCAATGGGACGAAATCGTGGCGCAGGCCAGGGCCATCGAGGCGGCCGGCGCGACCCTCATCAATTCCGGCATTGGCTGGCACGAGGCCCGCGTGCCCACCATCGTCACCTCGGTGCCTCGCGCGGCCTTCGCCGACGTCACCGCCAAGCTCAAGCCACACGTTTCAATACCGCTGGTCGCCACCAACCGCATCAACATGCCCGACGTGGCCGAACGCATCCTCGCCGAAGGCAAGGCCGACATGGTTTCCCTGGCGCGACCGCTGCTGGCCGACCCGCAATGGGCCAACAAATCGCGCGCCGGCAAGGCGCACGCCATCAACACCTGCATCGCCTGCAACCAGGCCTGCCTGGACCATGTATTCCAGAACAGGACCGCCAGTTGCCTGGTCAATCCGCGCGCCTGCGCCGAAACGGAGCTGATCTACACCAAGACCCCCTCCCCCAAGCGCATCGCGGTGGTCGGCGCCGGCCCGGCTGGACTGGCCTGTGCCACCGTGGCGGCGGAACGCGGGCACCGGGTCACCTTATTTGATGCCGCCAGAGAAATCGGCGGACAGTTCAACTACGCCAAGCAGATCCCGGGCAAGGAAGAGTTCCATGAAACCTTGCGCTACTTCGGCCACAAGCTGGCCGAAACGGGCGTAGAGCTGAAGCTGTCCACGCCGGCCAACGCGGAAACATTGAAGGAATTCGACGAAGTGGTGCTGGCCACCGGCATCGTGCCGCGCCGGGTGGGTTTCCCGGGCGCGGACCATCCCCGGGTCATCAGCTATCTGGATGTGCTGGCCGGCCACGTGCAGGTGGGCCCCCGCGCCGCCATCATCGGCGCAGGCGGCATCGGCTTCGACGTGGCCGAATACCTGGTCCATGAAGGCGCATCATCCAGCCTGGACACGGCGCGCTGGATGGCCGAATGGGGCGTGGATGCCCGCTTCGAGACCCGCGGCAGCCTGCTCCGCCCCCAACCCGAACCGCCTGCGCGCGAAATCTGGCTGCTGCAACGCTCGCTCGGCAAACCCGGCGCGCGGCTGGGCAAGACCAGCGGCTGGGTGCACCGGGCCACCCTCAAGGCCAAGCGTGTTGAAATGCTGGGAGGCGTGGAATATCTGGGCATGGACGATGCCGGGCTGCGCATCCGCGTGGACGGCGCCGAACGACTGTTGCCGGCGGACCACGTGGTGGTGTGCGCCGGACAGGAACCGCGCCGCGATCTTCAAGCCGCCCTGCTGGCGGCCGGCGTCACCCCGCACCTGATCGGCGGCGCCGACGTGGCGGCCGAACTGGATGCCAAGCGCGCCATCGCGCAAGGCAGCCAGCTTGCCGCCGGTTTCTAGGAACAGCCTGCCGGGCCTCGCCAAGATGGCCGCAGCTTCCGCCCATTGCGAAATTTCCGATTTCTTCTCAATGACTTAGCCGCAAAGTCAAGCGCGCCCATTCAGGCAAGGTTACAGAAATGACCATTACCTTGCGCGCACTTTCCGGCCCGCCACCCAGTTCAGGCAGGCCAACCCGGCGCCTTCGGAATTCGATTCTCTGGCCGGGCCTTGGGCAGCCCATATGCCTTGGCTGCCTCCCCATGACGCCGTGTCGCAACTCCCATCGGCCTGCCTCCTGAAAACCGGAAGCAGCGGGAATTGCGGCCAAGACGGAGCAAGGAGTTCCCATGAAACTGGCCTGGATTCTATGGCTGTCGCAGTTGTTGCCGCAGCCGGCCGCCGATTCGCTTTGCCTGAGCACCACCGTTTACCTGGAAGCCCGCGACCAGACCCTGCGCGGCCAGCAGGCTGTGGCCGAAGTCGCCCTGCGCCGCCTCGATAGTGGCCTGTGGGGGGATTCCATGTGCGAAGTGGTCACCGCGCGCAAGCAGTTCGCGCCCACCATCGTCTCCCCGGCCACCCGCATCAAGAACCCGGATGCCTGGTCCAAGTCGGTCAAGGTGGCGCTGAAGGCCGAAAGCAACTGGGCGCTGCCACCGGGCGAACGGGAAGAAATCGTCCCCGGCGCCAGCCATTTCATGGCACATGCCATCGCCGCGCCCAGCTGGCGCAATGCGTACCAGGTGGCCACCATCGGCGACCACACCTTCCTGCAGGTACAGAAGCTGAAGCCGCGCGAGAGCTGATCCTTCCGGCCATCCGGCCGTCAGCGGCACTCATCGTTCCGGTCGCGTACATCGCCCCGGCACGCGGCAACCGGCATCATGCGGCTCCTTCCTCCGGAGCCGCACCGCAATGAAACTCTACACCTCCCCCGGCGCCTGCTCGCTGGCCGACCATATCGCATTGCAGTGGATCGGCCAGCCGTTCGAAGCCGTGATCGTTACACGCGAACAACGCAAGAGGCCGGAGTTCCTCGCACTCAATCCCGCCGGCGCGGTGCCTGCATTCGAACGTGATGGCTGGGTGCTGACCCAGAACGCGGCGATCCTCAACTACCTGGCCGACAGCTTCCCCGAAGCGAAGCTCGGCGGCGACGGCACACCGAAAGGCCGCGCCGAAGTGAACCGCTGGCTGGCGCTGCTCAATGCCGACGTGCATCCGGCGTTCCATCCGTATTTCGGCAGCACCGCCTACCTGGGCGAAGAAGCCGCGACGCAGACCAGACAGGCTGCCGGCGAGAAACTGCGTGGCTACTTCCAGCGCATCGATGCACAGCTTGCAGGCAAGGATTGGCTGGCGGGCGAACGCTCCATCGCCGACCCCTACCTGTACGTCACGCTGCGCTGGGCAAAGGGGGTGGGCATCGATTTGTCGGGCCTGACGAACGTCGATGCATTCTTCCAGCGGATGTCCGCCGATGCCGGCGTGCAGGCAGCACTGAAGGCCGAAGGCCTGCCGTGACAGGCATCGCGCACACCGCCATGCCGCGTGCAATCGCGCGGCATGGCGTGGCGATCAGAAAGCGTCGGCAGGCACCCGCACCACGCCTTCCATCAGAATGCGTGCGCTGCGGCTCATCACCGCCTTGGTGACGGCCCATCGGCCATCAACCTGCGCCACCGCCGCACCCACGCGCAGCGTGCCGGACGGATGGCCGAAACGCACGGCTTCGCGCTCGCCACCACCGGCGGCCAGGTTCACCAGCGTACCCGGCACCGCCGCCGCCGTGGCGATGGCGACCGAAGCAGTCCCCATCATCGCGTGATGCAGCTTGCCCATCGACATCGCGCGCACGTTGAGGTCGATGTCGCCCGTGGCAACCGTCTTGCCACTGGAAGACACGTAGTCCTTCGACGGCGCCACGAACGCGACCTTCGGCGAGTGCTGGCGCTTGAGCGCTTCTTCCACCGTCTTGATCAATCCCATGCGCAACGCACCCGCCACGCGGATGGCCTCCAGCTTCGCCAGCGCGGCCTTGTCTTCGTTGATCGCAGGCTGCAATTCGGTACCGTCGTAACCGATATCGGCGGCGTTCACGAAAACGGTCGGAATCCCGGCGGTGATCATCGTCGCCTTCAGCATACCGATGCCGGGCACATCGAGGTCATCCACCAGGTTGCCGGTCGGGAACAGCGCGCCGCCCCCCTCGCCTTCCCCTTCATCGGAAGGATCGATGAACTCCAGCACGATTTCCGCCGCCGGGAAGGTCACGCCGTCGAGTTCGAAGCCGCCGGTTTCCTGCACCTGCCTATCTGACACAGGCACGTGCGCGATGATGGTCTTGTGGATGTTGGCCTGCCAGATTCGCACCACCGCCACGCCGTTTTCAGGTACGCGCGATGGATCGACATAGCCCGCATGGATGCCGAATGCGCCCGCGGCGGTCGAAAGGTTGCCACAGTTGCCCGACCAATCCACGAAATCGCCGTCAATCGACACCTGCCCATACAGATAGTCGATGTCGTGGTCCGGCTTGCTGCTCGGCGACACGATCACGCCCTTGCTGGTGCTCGATGTCGCCCCGCCCATGCCGTCGGTCTGCTTGCCGTACGGATCGGGCGAACCGATCACGCGCTGGAACAGCCGGTCGCGCGCCTTGCCTGGCACGCGCGCCGTTTCCGGCAGGTCTTCCAGCCGGAAGAACACGCCCTTGGACGTGCCGCCGCGCATGTAGGTGGCGGGAATGCGGACCTGCGGTGCATGCGTGGTCATGATCAGGCCGCCTTGTTCGATGCCAGGAAGTCGTGCGCGAAGCGTTGCAGCACGCCGCCGGCTTCGTAGATGGAAACCTCTTCATCCGAATCCAGTCGGCAGGTCACGGACACTTCGACGGTATCTCCGTTGCGGCGGTGGATCACCAGGGTCAGCGTGGCGCGCGGCGTGCGCTCGCCCACTACGTCGAAGGTCTCGGTGCCGTCGATGCCATAGGTCTTTCGCGTCTCGCCCGGTTTGAACTCCAGCGGCAGCACGCCCATGCCGATCAGATTGGTGCGGTGGATGCGTTCGAAGCCTTCGGCGACGATGGCTTCCACACCCGCCAGGCGCACGCCCTTGGCGGCCCAATCGCGCGAGCTGCCCTGGCCATAGTCGGCGCCGGCGATGATGATCAGCGGCTGCTTGCGCTGCATGTAGGTCTCGATGGCTTCCCACATGCGCGTGACCTTGCCTTCCGGCTCGATGCGCGCCAGCGAACCCTGCTTCACCTCGCCATCCACTACCGCCATCTCGTTGATCAGCTTGGGATTGGCGAAAGTGGCGCGCTGCGCGGTGAGATGGTCGCCGCGGTGGGTGGCGTAGGAATTGAAGTCCTCTTCCGGCAGGCCCATCTTCGCCAGGTATTCGCCTGCCGCGGAGTCCAGCAGGATCGCGTTGGAAGGCGAGAGGTGGTCGGTGGTGATGTTGTCCGGCAACACCGCCAGCGGACGCATGCCGCGCAGCGTGCGCTCGCCGGCCAGCGCGCCTTCCCAGTAAGGCGGGCGGCGGATGTAAGTGCTCTGCGGACGCCAGTCGTACAGCGGACTGACCTTCACGCCGGGTTCGACGTGCAGCTTGAACATCGGCCCGTAGACGCTGCGGAACTGTTCCGGCTTGACGCTGGCCTTGACCACTGCGTCGATCTCTTCGTCGCTGGGCCAGATGTCCTTGAGCGTGACCGGGTTGCCGTCGGCATCGTGGCCCAGGGCGTCCTTTTCGATGTCGAAACGGACCGTGCCGGCGATGGCGTAGGCGATCACCAGCGGCGGCGAGGCCAGGAATGCCTGCTTGGCATAGGGATGGATGCGGCCGTCGAAGTTGCGGTTGCCCGACAGCACCGCGGTCGCGTACAGGTCGCGCTCGATGATCTCCTGCTGGATCTTAGGGTCGAGCGCGCCGCTCATGCCGTTGCAGGTGGTGCAGGCGAAGGCGACGATGCCGAATCCGAGCTTTTCCAGATCCGGCAGCAATCCGGATTCCTCCAGATAGAGCTGTACCGCCTTGGAACCCGGCGCCAGCGAGGACTTCACCCACGGCTTGCGCAGCAGACCCTTCGCATTGGCATTGCGCGCGAGCAGCGCGGCGGCGATGACGTTGCGCGGATTCGAGGTATTGGTGCACGAGGTGATCGCGGCAATGATCACCGCACCGTCCGGCATCAGCCCCTGTGCTTCCTCGGCCTTGCCGGCTTCCAGCTTGGCTTCGTCGGCGATGCCGCGCTCGGCCAGTGCGCTGGTCGGCAAGCGCTTGTGCGGATTGGACGGACCGGCCATGTTGCGCACCACCGTGGAAAGATCGAACGTCAACACACGCTCGTACTGCGCAGTCTTCAAGTCGTCGGCCCACAAACCGGCAGCCTTGGCGTAGGTCTCCACCAGTTGCACCTGCGATTCCTCGCGGCCGGTCAGGCGCAGGTAGTCCAGGGTCTGCTGGTCGATGTAGAACAGCGCCGCCGTCGCGCCGTATTCCGGGCACATGTTGGAAATGGTGGCGCGGTCGCCGATGGTCAGCGCGGCGGCACCTTCACCGAAGAATTCCAGGTACGCGCCCACCACGCGCTCCTTGCGCAGGAACTCGGTCAGCGCCAGCACCACGTCGGTCGCGGTGATGCCCGGCTGCGGCCTGCCGGTCAGTTCCACGCCGACGATGTCCGGCAGGCGCATCCACGATGCGCGGCCCAGCATCACGTTCTCGGCTTCCAGACCGCCCACGCCGATGGCGATCACGCCCAGCGCGTCCACGTGCGGCGTGTGGCTGTCGGTACCCACGCAGGTGTCCGGGAAGGCCACGCCGTCCTGCACGTAGATCACCGGCGACATCTTCTCCAGGTTGATCTGGTGCATGATG
Source organism: uncultured Pseudoxanthomonas sp. (assembly GCA_964562135.1). Classification (GTDB taxonomy): domain Bacteria; phylum Pseudomonadota; class Gammaproteobacteria; order Xanthomonadales; family Xanthomonadaceae; genus Pseudoxanthomonas_A. The sequence goes on from CAZLSG010000003.1 coordinate 78,261, forward strand.
CCGTTGCCCGGCGGGATCACCTCGACATTCTTGAACGCAAGCTTGGTCCAGTCGATGAAGTGGAAGCGGTCCTCGTTGCGGCGATCCTCGATGGCGCGGTTCTTGGCGAACGCGTCCGGATCGTAGCCACCGCACTCCACCGCCAGCGAGTGGTCGACGATCAGCTGCACCGGCACCACCGGATTCACCTGTGCCGGGTCGCCGCCCATGTCGGCGATCGCATCGCGCAGTCCGGCCAGGTCCACCAACGCGGTCTGGCCGAGGATGTCATGGCAGACCACGCGCACCGGGAACCACGGGAAATCCAGGTCGCGGCGACGTTCGATGAGCTGTATCAGGTAGTCGCGCAGTTTTCCCGGCTCCCCCTTGCGCACGAGGTTCTCGGCGTGCACGCGCGCGGTGTACGGCAGGGCGTCCCAGGCGCCGGACTTGATCGCATCGACGGCCTCGCGCGCATCGTGGTAGTCGAGGGCAGTGCCGGGAAGTGGTTTGCGATGCTGGCTGTTCATGGCGGGCTCGAAGGCAGGAAATCGGAAACAGGGCGCGGCGGCCCGAAGGGCCGGATGAGGGTACGGCGAAGTCCGGACGACTGGACCATCGCGACTTCGCCCAACCCCTCTCCCCTCGGGAGAGGGGTTTTCCGCGCGGTCAGGCGCGCTGGTCGATCGGCACGAAGACCTGGTCTTCCGGCCCAGTGTAGTTTGCGCTCGGGCGGATGATCTTGCCGTCGATGCGCTGCTCGATGATATGCGCGCTCCAGCCGGAGGTACGTGAAATCACGAACAGCGGGGTGAACATGTCGGTCGGCACGCCCATCACGTGGTAGCTGACCGCGCTGAACCAGTCCAGGTTGGGGAACATCTTCTTGATGTCCCACATCACCGACTCCAGCCGCTCGGCGATGTCGTACATCTTCGTGCTGCCGGCTTCCTCGGACAGTTCACTGGCGACCTGCTTGATCACCTTGTTGCGCGGATCGGACACGGTGTAGACCGGATGGCCGAAACCGATCACCACTTCCTTGCGCTCGACGCGGGCCTTGATGTCGGCCTCTGCCTCGTCCGGGTTGTCGTAGCGTTTCTGGATCTCGAACGCGACCTCGTTGGCGCCGCCATGCTTCGGGCCGCGCAGCGCGCCGATGCCGCCGGTGATGGCACTGTAGATATCGCTTCCGGTACCCGCGATCACGCGACTGGTGAAGGTGGACGCGTTGAATTCGTGTTCCGCATACAGGATCAGCGAGGTATGCATCGCACGCACCCAGCTGTCCTTCGGCTTCTCGCCGTGCAACAGGTGCAGGAAGTGGCCGCCTATGGAGTCGTCGTCGGTTTCCACCTCGATGCGCTTGCCGTTGTAGGCGTAGTGGTACCAGTACAGCAGGATGGAGCCAAGCGAGGCCATCAGCTTGTCGGCGATGTCGCGCGCGCCCGGATGGTTGTGGTCGTCCTTCTCCGGTTTCACGCAGCCGAGCACCGACACTCCGGTGCGCATCACGTCCATGGGGTGCGAGGACGGCGGCAACTGCTCCAGCGCGGTCTTCACCGCCGCCGGCAGGCCACGCAGCGACTTCAGCTTGGCCTTGTAGGCCGCCAGTTCGGCGCGGTTGGGCAGCTTGCCGTGGACCAGCAGGTGGGCGATCTCCTCGAACTCGCTGGTGGTGGCCAGGTCGAGGATGTCGTAGCCGCGATAGGCCAGGTCGTTGCCGGTGCGGCCGACCGTGCACAGCGCGGTGTTGCCGGCGGCGGTGCCGCTCAAGGCGACGGATTTCTTCGGCTTGAAGCCTGGGGCGGTGGTGGTCTCGCTCATCGGATGTCTCCCGGTTGGTGTAGGTCGGCCCTGCGTGGCCGACGCTGGGCGCTGGGCTTGTCGGGGCAGTAGCCCCGACCTACGTCTGGTGATTACTTCTTCGCGGCGAACAGCGCGTCGAGTTTCTGCTCGAAGGCGTGGTAGCCGATGCGGTCGTAAAGTTCCTCGCGGGTCTGCATCGCATCGACCACCGACTTCTGGTGGCCGTCGCGGCGAACGGCGGCATAGACGCTCTCGGCCGCCTTGTTGGCGGCGCGGAAGGCCGACAGCGGGAACAACTGGATCGCCACGCCCGCCGAGGCCAGTTCGTCACGGCTGAACAGCGGCGTCTTGCCGAATTCGGTGATGTTGGCCAGCACCGGCGCCTTCACCGCCTCGACGAAGCGCCGGTAGGTCGGCAGATCGTAGGCGGCTTCGGCGAAGATGCCGTCCGCGCCGGCCTCCACGCAGGCGATGGCGCGTTCGATGGCCGCATCCACGCCTTCGACCTGGATGGCATCGGTGCGCGCGATCAGGAAGAAATCCGGGTCGGTCTTCGCGTCGGCGGCGGCCTTGACCCGGTCCACCATCTCGCCGGCGGAGACGATTTCCTTGCCGGGCCGATGGCCGCAGCGTTTCGCGCCCACCTGGTCCTCGATGTGGCAGGCGGCGGCGCCGGCCTTGATCAGCGACTTCACCGTGCGCTCGATGTTGAAGGCGCTTGGGCCGAAGCCGGTGTCGATGTCCACCAGCAGCGGCAGGCCGCACACGTCGGTGATGCGGCGCACGTCTATCAACACGTCTTCCAGCGTATTGATGCCCAGGTCCGGCAGCCCCAGCGAGCCCGCGGCGACGCCGCCGCCGGACAGGTAGATGGCGCGGTAGCCGGCGCGCTGGGCCAGCAGAGCATGGTTGGCGTTGATCGCGCCGATCACCTGCAGCGGGGACTCTTCGGCCAGGGCGGCGCGGAACTTTTGCCCCGGAGAAGCGGGAGCGGCTGCGGAGGATGGGCTCATTGGGTGGACTCCTGTGTGGGGCGGCGGATCGTGGTACCGGGCCCGCCTGCCGGATGACGCCCAATCTGCCACCCGCCGACCTATTGATCAATCTTGATGAAATGAATCAATATATCCGGATGAACGACGACTTCGTTTCCGCGCGCGAGGCCTGCGGCATCCTGGGCATCAACGCCGCGACCCTGTATGCCTACGTCAGCCGGGGCCTGCTGGAATCCCGTCCCGGCCCCGACCACCGCAGCCGAGTGTATCGCCGGCAGGACGTGGAGCGATTGATCCAGCGCAAGCAGGCCGGACGCGGCGCGGCCCGCGGCGCGGCGCAGAGCCTGGACCGCGGCCTGCCGGTGATGGAGACGAAGATTTCCCTGATCCGGCCCGACAGTCCGTATTACCGGGGACGCTCGGCGGTCGAAGCCGTGCGCGCGGGGGCCACGCTGGAAGACATCGCCCGGCTGCTGTGGGATTGCGGCGACGAGGACCCCTTCGCAAGACCGCCGCCGGAAACATGGCCGGACGTCGCGCGCACGCTGGCCGCAGATGCCGGCCTGCCGCCGCTGGAGCGGGCCATGTCGGTGATCCCGCTGCTGGCGCTGGACGTGCGCCATTCGTTCAGTTCCTCGCCCACCGTGCGCCGCGAAATCGCCGCGATGCTGCTGCGCCAGAATGCGGCATTGCTGGTCGCGGGCACGCCCGATGCAGGGCCGGTCCACCTCCTGCTCGCGCGCCGCTGGAAAGCGCGCGATGCGAAATTCGCGGAACTCGTGCGCGCGGCGCTGGTGTTGTGCGCCGATCATGAGCTGAATGTTTCGGCCTTTGCCGCGCGCGTCGTCGCATCGACCGGAGCTCATCTCCATGCCACGGTCTGCACCGGCCTGGGCGCGCTGTCCGGGCCGCGCCACGGCGGCGCCACCGCGCGCGCCTACGCGCTGATCCGCGACGCGCTGGACGCCGGCTCGCCGGCCAGCCACATCAACGAACGCTGGCAGCGCGGCGATGATCTTCCGGGCTTTGGGCACGCGCTGTACCCGCAAGGCGATCCGCGTGCGGGCGAACTGCTGTCCATGCTGCGCGAAATGCGCGGCGGCGATCGCATCCTGCAACGGATCGAAGAGATCACCGACAGTGCCGGCGAAGCCAGCGGGCAGCGTCCCAACATCGACTTCCTGCTCGCCACGCTGTGCCATGTCCACGGATTGCCCGCGGCGCCGGCGCTGGTGATGTTCGCCGCCAGCAGGCTGGCGGGTTGGCTGGCGCATGCGCTCGAACAGCAGGACACCGGGAAGCTGATCCGCCCACGCGCCAGCTACACGGGCGTCTCGCCGGAAAACCCGGTTGCGGAGGAATGAAACCACACAGGTCCCTTCCCCGTTCCGGCCATCTTCGATTGACATTGTCCGGGGCACTGACGACCCTTCACCCGTGACTCCACCAGGCCATGCCGATGATGCGTCTTTCCGCCCTGCTGTTCCTGCTGCTGACCGTCCCGCTCATCGCCGATGCGGCCAACGCGGACACCCCGCGCACGGACGCCGCCGGGCAGGCTCCCGCCGCTCCCGCCTGGCTGGCCGAACTGGACGCGCTCCATGACGCCGAATTGCGCGTGGCCGGCCTGGAAGACCACAGGTTCGGACCGGAACACTGGTGGGATATCGCCACGCCGCTGCTGTCCCGCAAGGCGGGCTTCAGAGTGGAAGAAACGGGCCGCAGTGTCGAAGACCGCCCACTGCGCCACGCCAGTTGGGGCAAGGGCAAGACGCGGGTGCTGCTGTGGTCGCAGATGCACGGCAATGAGAGCACCGCGTCGATGGCGCTGGCCGACCTGTTCCGTTTCCTCGGCGAACACCCGCGCCACCCCGTGGTGCAACGGCTGCGCGCGAACACCTCGCTGCACTTCTTCCCCATCGTGAATCCCGACGGCACCGCGCGCTTCCAGCGCCGGAACGCGCAGGACATCGACATCAACCGCGATGCGCGCATGCTGGCTTCGCCTGAAGCGCGCACGCTCAAGACACTGCACGACCGCCTGCGCCCGCGCTTCGGCTTCAACCTGCACGACCAGCGGGCCGGTTACCGCGCAGGCGATTCCGAGCGCGGCGTGGCCATCGCCCTGCTCGCGCCGCCGTTCAACGAGGCAAACGAGGTCAACGCGGTGCGCGCCCGCTCCATGGAAGTGGCGGCGGTGATCCGGACGGCGCTGGAACCGTACATCGGCGGCTACATGGCGCGCTGGGACGACAGCTTCAACCCGCGCAGCTTCGGCGACCTGACCACGCAATGGGGCACCAGCACCGTGCTGATCGAAGCCGGCGGCATCGAGGGCGACCCGCACAAGCAGCACCTGCGCAAGCTGTACTTCCTCGGCCTGGTCGCGGCGCTGGACAGCATCGCCAGCGGCAGCCATGCCGGCATCGACACCACGCCCTACAGCAGCCTGCCGGAAAACGGCATCGTCTGGCCGGACCTGCGCATCGATGGCGGCACGCTGGCCGTCCCGGGGCAGCCGCAGGCACCCGCCAGCCTGCTGGTGAACTTCCGGCATCCGCTGTCCTGGGAGGGCGGCAACATCAACGACATCGGCGATCTCGGCGACGCCCCGGCACGCAGGGTCATCGACGCCAAGGGGCTGTTCATCGTGCCGATGACGGACGAGGCCGGCGAACCGCGCCGCATCGCAACCGGATCGCCCGCCTGGTTCCACCTCAGCCGCGATCCCGAAGGCCGCGACATCGTGTGGACGCTGGCGCGCGACCTGGACCCCGCGCATCCCCATCCCTGATTCCGGAGACGGAGCACCCACGGGACCGACACGGACCGCAAGTCGGGACCACCTCCCCGACACAGGCGTTTCCTGATGCAGGATAGCGGAGGAGTGGCCCCGACCTGCGGTCACCCCTGTCCGGGATCACCCGGATATCAGCTGCCCGCTTCCGGTCCGCGTTCCAGCGCCCGCTTCACTTCATCCAGCGCATTCGGGTCGTCCAGCGTGGACAGGTCGCCCGGATCGCGGTGTTCGGCCAGCGCCTGCAGCGAGCGCCGCAACAATTTGCCGGAACGCGTCTTGGGCAAGGCATTGACCACGTAGACGCGCGAGGGCCGCGCCACCGCACCCAACTGCTGGGTCACCGTCTGCAGCATCTGCCGTGCCGCCTCGCTCGCACCGTCATCGTCCTGCGGCGTCTGCTTCAGCGTCGCGAACACCACCGGCACCTGGCCCTTGACCTCATCGTGCACACCGATCACCGCAGCCTCGGCCACGCCCGGATGGCTCGATATCGACTCCTCGATCTCGCGCGTGCCCAGCCGGTGCCCGGCGACATTGATGACATCGTCGGTACGGCCGAGGATGAAGGTGTAGCCTTCCTCGTCGCGCACCGCCCAGTCCAGCGAGCTGTACAACTTCTCCCGGAAATGGCCGAAGTAACCGGACAGGAAGCGCTCGTCGTTGTTCCACACCGTGCTCAGACACCCCGGCGGCAGCGGTGGCTGAATCACCAGCACGCCCTTCTGGTTCGGTCCGACGTCATCTCCTGTGCCCTCGTCGATGATGCGCAGGTTGTAACCTGGCACCGGCAGTCCCGGCGATCCGAACTTGACAGGCTTCATCTCCAGCCCCGGCATCAGTGCCAGCACCGGCCAGCCGGTCTCGGTCTGCCAATAGTTGTCGATGACGGTCTTGCCCAGCCCTTGGGTAATCCATTCGACCGTCGGCTCGTCCAGCGGTTCGCCGGCCAGGAACAGGTATCGCAGTTCCGACAGGTCGTACTGCGTCAGGTATGCGGCGTCCTGCTTCTTCAGCACGCGCACCGCGGTCGGCGACGAAAACATCGTGCGCACGCCATAGCGTTCGCAGATCTTCCACCAGATCCCGGGATCGGGCGTGGTCGGCAGGCCTTCGTAGAGGATCGAGGTGGCGCCGGCGATCAGCGGTCCGTAGACGTTGTAGGAGTGCCCCACCACCCAACCGATGTCGGACGTGGAAAACATCACCTGCCCGGCGCGAATGTCGTAGATCGACCACATCGAGAACGCCAGCGCGACCGCATAGCCGCCGACATCGCGCTGCACGCCCTTCGGCTTGCCGGTGGTGCCGGAGGTATACAGGATGTAGCTGGGCTCGCTGGATTCCAGCCAGGTCACCGGCACGTTGGCGTCCAGATGGACTTCGCGCAACGGGCCGTATTCGTAGTCGCGGCCGTCGACCAGTTCCACATCCTGCGCAAGGCCGCGGTTCACCACCAGCACGCAGGACGGCGGATGCTCGGCAAGCGCCAGCGCTTCATCGACCAGCGGCTTGAACGGAATCACCTTGCCGCCGCGGATGCCGGCATCCGCGCAGACCATCAGCTTGGGCCGCGCGTCGTCGATGCGCAGCGCCAGGTTCAGCGACGCGAAACCGCCGAAAACGACCGAATGGATCGCGCCGATCCGCGCGCAGGCCAGCATCGCGAACACCGCATCGACCGTATGCGGCATGTAGATCACCACACGGTCGCCCTTGCCCACTCCGAACGACTTCAGCACCGACGCGAACGCATTCACTTCGCGGTGCAGTTCACGATAGGTCAGTTCGCGGATGCTGCCGGTCTCGGTGGAATAGCCGACCAGGGCCAACTGGTCGCCACGGTCGTCCAGATGCCGGTCCACCGCGTTGTAACAGAGATTGGTTTCGCCCCCCACGAACCATTTGCGGAATGGCGGCCTGGAGTAGTCGAGGGTTTGCTGCGGCGGCTTGTGCCAATGGACGGCCTTGGCCTGCTCGGCCCAGAACGCTTCAGGCTCTTCGATCGAACGGCGGTAGGCAGTCCCGTAATCCATGTGCGATCCTCTCAACCCCTTGAACGCGCGATAGCATAGACCCGATAGTCAGCGGGAGGTTTGCGACCTTGGTCTATGGTCACGGACCGCTCCCGGCCAGACCCGACTGCGCAGACACACATTTTGGCTTACCGGACATGGAAGAAGAAAAGCAAGCCCTCGGCCCCACCCAAGAACGCGCGATGTGCATCGATCTCGATGGCACCCTCGTGAAAACCGATCTGCTGGTCGAATCGATTCTGTCTCTTCTTTCCAGAAATCCCGTTTATCTGTTCGCGCTCCCGTTCTGGTTATTGAAAGGGAAGGCCGGGTTCAAACGCGAGATCGCACTGCGGGCAAGCATGCATCCGGAGACCTTGCCTTATGAACAGCGCGTACTGGACCTTTTGCAGGCCAATCCCGGCAGGACGAAGGTTCTGTGCACCGCCTCCGACCAGCTTCTGGCGGACCGAGTCGCAGGGCACCTTGGCGTTTTCGACCGCGTGATCGCGAGCAACGGAGCGATCAACATGGCCGGCACCGCCAAGGCGCGCATCCTCGTCGACATGTTCGGAGAAGGAGGTTACGACTATGCCGGCAATGCACGGGTGGACAAACCCGTATGGAAGTCGGCCCGTGGCGCCTGGGTGTTCAATGCCGGCAAGAGCGTCCTTGCCATGGCAAGGACGCAAGGCGAGGTGCTTGCCTATTTCCCCCCGTCGGGCAACCGCATCCACGCGTGGCTGCAGGCGGTCCGTCCGCATCAATGGCTGAAGAACCTGCTGATCTTCGTACCGCTGCTGGCCGCCCACCAGCTCTTCGAGCCCGATGCCGTGATGGCGGCGGCGCTCGCATTCCTGGCTTTTTGCCTCTGCGCCTCCAGCACATACATCGTCAACGACCTGATGGATATCCAGGCGGATCGTCTCCATCCGCGCAAACGCAAGCGTCCGTTCGCCTCCGGGTCCCTGCCGGCAATCGCCGGATTGGCGGGCGGGCTGCTGCTGGCCTGTCTGGGCCTGGCCGTATCGCTGCTCGTCTCGCCTTACTTCGCCGTGACCCTGGCCGGTTACTATCTGCTGACGTTGGCCTATTCCCTGAAATTGAAGAGGGTTGCGATCATCGATGTCGTACTGCTGGCCGGACTCTACACCACCCGGATCGTGGCAGGAGCCGTAGCCATCCAGAGCGGCTTGTCGTTCTGGCTGCTCGCTTTTTCCATGTTCATTTTCCTGAGCCTGGCGCTGGTAAAGCGATATGCCGAAATACATGCCTTGCCGGACGGAAACGACGGCAAAACCGCAGGGCGCGATTATCGGGTCGGCGATCTTCCGATCATCGCTTCGCTGGGAAGTTCCTCGGGATACCTGGCCGTGCTGGTGCTCGCAATGTACATAAACAGCCCGGAAAGCCTCGCCCTCTATCGGTCGCCCATCGTGTTGTGGGCGCTGTGTCCGATTTTCCTGTACTGGATCAGCCGCGTCTGGTTTCTGACGACGCGCGGAGAAATGCACGACGACCCCGTCGTTTTCGCCATGAGAGACGGAGTCAGCCAGGCCATCGCCATTGCAACGGTCGCCATCATGGTAGCCGCTTCCTTCGCTCCGTCGGTCGGCTTCCACTGAAGTCGACCATCGCAAACCATTCGGACCCTCCCATGTACTACAAGTTCATACCGCTGATCCTCTTTTCCGTGCTTCTCAACGCCAGCGCACAGCTTTTCTTGCGAAAAGGAATGGCGGGAAGAAAGCTGGCGCTCCACCATGACCTCGGCGTCCTGGTCCAGGACGCGGCCAGAATCGTGCTGGATCCCTGGGTGATGTCCGGCCTGGCCTGCTATGCGGTAAGCATCGTTGCCTGGATGGCCGTACTTTCGAAAGTGCATGTCAGCTATGCCTACCCGTTCCTGAGCATCGGTTATGTCGTCGTTGTCGCGGCTGCATACTTCCTGTTCCGGGAACCGGTGGGGGTCACCAAGATGCTCGGAGTCGGCCTGATTTGCATCGGTGTGATGCTTGTGGCGAAAGGATCGTGAAAACGGGCGTCCACGTCGTCGTCGGCGGTTGCGGCTTCACCGGCACGCATCTGATCCGCAGACTGCTGGCACGGGAGGCGCCTGTCATCGCCATAGACACGGCAGACTTGCCAGTCGAATTTTCCGGCAGGGTCGTTCACCACCGAATCGACATTCGCGATGCGTCGGCGCTGGAATCCATACCTTTGCCCGAAGACGCCATCATCTATCACCTCGCCGCGCGCCAGTTTCATGGCGACGTCCCCCGATTCGACCAGGACGACTGGTTCGCGGATGTGAATGTACGCGGTACCCGCACGGTGCTCGAATGGATGTCGGGGATATCCCGACCAAGACTGGTCTATCTCAGCACGGACATGGTCTACGGATTTCCCGAAACCGTCCCGGTCACGCCCACGCATCCGAAACGACCGCTCGGCCCCTATGGACGCAGCAAGCTCGCGGCGGAGTCGCTGTGCGAGCAGGCCCGCGAACGCGATTACCGGATCACCATCCTGCGACCGCGAATGATTGTCGGCCCGGGCCGTTTCGGCATTCTGACCAAGCTGTTCAGATTGATGGGGACGGGGTTGCCGGTGCCGACGATCGGGTCCGGCATGAACCGCTATCAGATGATCTCCGTGGAGGATGTCGTGGATGCCATTATCGCCTGCACCGAGCGGGGCTTCCCGCAATTGGCGCTCAACCTTGGCTCCGGCGACGCTCCGCCCGTGAAGCAACTGCTGAAGAACACGATCAGGCGCATCGGATCGCGGTCCCCGGTCATACCGATTCCTGCGCCACCGCTGAAATGGCTGTTGGCGGCACTCGAGGGCACTGGCATGCGGGTGCTGCATCGGGAGCAGTATCAAATTGCCGACCTGAACTATGTCGTCGACATCGCGCAGAGCCTGGAAGCGCTTGGCTGGACACCAAGCCGGAATGACGAAGACATGCTTGTCGACGCCTACGCCTACTACAGGGATTGCAAGAACACGCGATTGCCCGCCCCAACGGCTTGAATGGAAGACCCGCCGGCATACAGGCAGGAAATCCCGGATGGGCCCGCATGGGTCGAAGCGCGCATCGCCCGGATCATGGACCTGCTGCCCTCGGGCAGCCGGACCTATTGCACGGATCGATCATGCACCGGCGTGCCCGATCGCGGATACGGACAGTTCCGTATCGCCAGCGCGCACAGCAATGGAGCCAGCAGGAACATGCCCAGGAAATAACGCCCCTGTATCTCGAAGACCGCATGCACGACCCAGAACGATGCGATCCAGGCAACCGCGAGCAGACCGAGCAACGGAGCGCCTCTCCGCCACAGGATGACGCAAACCACTGGCACGGCAAGAAGAATCGCAAACGTCAGCGCACCATAGGCTTTCCGCTCCCAGCGCGCCGCGCGGTGGTAAGTCGCGTTGATGCTTTCCCGCCTTGGATCGGCGTCGATCCTGGCCCGGATGTTCGGCGATTCCACCAGCCAGTACAGCGCATAGGGAGGCGGGAGCACGATCTGCGGCAGCTTGCAGCCCACGACGGACATCCAATGCGAAACCGGCGCATCGCCAAGCCGATCCAGCACCGCCCGGTGCAACGGCTTGTGGCTATCGCGCTTCGCGGCCATGGCAGCCTCCGCCGACCAGTAACCGCAGCCCGCTCCATCGTGCGAAAACAACAATCCGCTGTACAACGTTACCGCAGAGCCCGTGCGCACGGCCTCGCTGCGTCCGCTTGCTTCACGCAACCCGGAATCGACGGCGAAGCCGCCTACGGAACCCAGCAACAATACTCCCATGAGCACCGGGACCACCGCATGGGAACGGCGGCGCAACAGCCACCACGGCAGTGCGAACAAGCCGATCATCGCCCACAGCGTCAGTGCATATTGCGGCCGGGTGGATACGCCCATGACGATCATCAGCACGGCCAGCGCCAAGCCGACGGACCGCGGCCAGCTCGGCGGCAGCGCCATCACCAGCCAGAAGCCCAATGCGAGCTGCGTCGCCGCGATCAGATCCAACTGCACGATACCGGCATATGGCGTGATCAGCAGCAGGTACAACGCAACCAACTGCGCCAGCCAGCGCCCCCTGCCGCTATCCGCACTGCGCGCCAGCCACAGCATGAGGACGGCGCTCGTCAGGTTGAGCAGCAACGCCGAAGCGACCGGCGACCAGCCCAATGCCTTGGGAATGGCGAGCAGCCACAGGCTGAGGCCACCGCGCTCGTAACGATCCAGCTCGCCTGCAGCTGCCCAGTAATAGCCCCAATCGCTATGCGGTTCAGGCCGAAGCCAGAGCGCAAGACCCGCTCCCAGCACCACGATCAGCAGGAGCTGGACGAGAAACAGCGCACGGCTTCCCGTCAGGCGTCCGATCCGTTCCAGCCAACCGGCTGCCAGCGAAGCGGGCGCTCCAGTGACTGTGCGCATCATGCTCATCCCGACATCTCCTTCCCGGCACCCGTCGTACCGCCTGACATCCTGATCAATACGGCAAAGCCGCCAACCGCCTCCGGCGATGGGCGGCCGCGGACTCAGCCCAGCAGGTGCGCCACGCCGCCGCGCTCTTCTTCAAGTTCGGCCAGCGTCTTGTCGATGGCCTTCTGGCTGAAATCATCCACCGGAATGTCCTTGACCAGCGTGTACTCGCCGTTGCCGGTGGTGACCGCAAAGCCGAAGATCACGCCTTCCGGGATGCCGTAACTGCCATCGGACGGCACGCCCATGGTCACCCACTTGCCGTTGCTGCCCAGCACCCAGTCGCGGATGTGGTCGATGGCGGCATTGGCCGCCGAGGCCGCCGAGGACAGGCCGCGTGCTTCGATGATCGCCGCGCCGCGCTTGCCGACCTGCGGAATGAAGGTGTTGGCATTCCATTCGGCGTCGTTGATCCTGTCCTTCAGCGATTCACCCTTGGCCGTGGCAAAGCGGTAGTCCGGGTACATGGTCGGGCTGTGGTTGCCCCATACGATCAGGCTCTCGATATCGCCCACCGCCACGCCGGCCTTGTTGGCCAGCTGCGACAACGCGCGGTTGTGGTCCAGGCGCAGCATGGCGGTGAAGTTCTTCGCCGGCAGGTCCGGCGCGGACTTCATGGCGATGTAGGCATTGGTGTTGGCCGGATTGCCGACCACCAGCACCTTGACGTTGCGGCTGGCGACCTTGTTCAGCGCCGCGCCCTGGGCAGTGAATATCTTGGCATTCTCCAGCAGCAGGTCCTTGCGCTCCATGCCCGGACCGCGCGGGCGCGCACCCACCAGCAGGGCGATGTCGGCGTCCTTGAACGCGACCTCCGGATCATCGGTGCCCAGCACGCCCGCCAGCAGCGGGAACGCGCAGTCCTCCAGCTCCATGATCACGCCCTTCAGCGCGGCCTGGGCCTTCTCCAGCGGCAGTTCCAGCAGTTGCAGGATGACCGGCTGGTCCTTGCCCAGCATTTCGCCGGAAGCGATGCGGAACAGCAGGGCGTAGCCGATCTGGCCGGCGGCGCCGGTCACGGCAACTCGGACGGGGGTTTTCATGGCGATGTCCTCTTCGGATGGATCATGGGGGAATGGATCAGTAAATGCGGTAGCCAAGCGGCTGCAGGCCTTGCTTCAGCCTGGCGGTGTCGTAACCGCGCACGACGTCCTGGCCGATCACGGTGACCGGCACGCTGCGGGTGCCCAACGCGCGCGCGGCGCGATCGCCCGCTTCGGTGTCCACGTCCAGCACGCGGTAGCGTACGCCGGCCATTTCGAAATCCCGCTGCTGCTTGCGGCAGTAGCCGCACCACTCGGCGGCGAGCATGACGATGCCGGCGTCTCCGGTGGAGACGCGCGGATCGTCGGGATGCAGCGATTCGGGGGCCGTGCGCGAATGCCAGGCGTACAGTCCGCCCGCCAGGCCAATCGCAAACAGCAGCCAGAGCGCGCGCAAGACGGTCAGTCCCGGGACGTCCGGAAGAACGGGCTCCCCACCGGCATCGAACCATCATTGCGCTGGGCAGGCTGGTGCATCGGCAGGAATCTCATGGCGCCCTGCGGGGCGAACGGGGCCGGAATTTTACCATGGCCCCACTCCCCGCCCGGTACGGCGAAAGTCGTAGGCGCGGGTGGCGCGCCTGCCATGCGGCGGCTCAGGCGCTCAGGTGGCGGTTCCAGTCCGCCACGCGGTCTGCCCTGGCGGCCAGCACGGCGTCGGCGTCGCCCTCGATGGTGACCTGGTTGATGGCATCGCCCTGGGCCACGCTGTCCACCACGTCCAGCCCCTCGACCACCTTGCCGAACACGGTGTGCTTGCCGTCCAGCCACGGGGTGGCCACGTGGGTGATGAAGAACTGGCTGCCATTGGTGTTGGGACCGGCATTGGCCATGGACAGCACCCCGCGCTCATGGCCCACGCCATTATTGGTTTCGTCCTCGAAACGGTAGCCGGGACCGCCACGGCCGCTGCCTTCCGGGCAGCCGCCCTGGATCATGAAATCGGCGATGACCCGGTGGAAATTCAAGCCATCGTAGAAACCGCGCTTGGCCAGGTTGACGAAATTGGTGACCGTCAGTGGCGCCTTGTCGGCCAGCAGCTCGACCTTGATGGGGCCGCGGGCGGTGTCAAAAGTGGCGATCAGGCTCATGCATTCAGCTCCAGATGCCCGGATTGGGCGGTTGACCCGTTATAATAACGGTTTCCTGCCTTCCCTCAGCCCCTCGCGCCCTGCCCTTCCGGCAGCCGGGTGCGATTTCCCGATCCCCGAAATCACATGTCCATCGAACACTTGCGCAATATCGCCATCGTCGCCCACGTCGACCACGGCAAAACCACCCTTGTCGACCAGTTGCTCAAGCAGTCCGGCACGCTCAACGAGCGCACCGTGCTGGCCGAGCGCGTGATGGACAGCAACGACCAGGAAAAGGAACGCGGCATCACCATCCTGGCCAAGAACACCGCCATCACCTGGCAGGGCAACCGCATCAACATCGTCGACACCCCCGGACACGCCGATTTCGGCGGCGAAGTGGAACGCGTGCTGTCGATGGTGGATTCGGTGCTGCTGCTGGTCGACGCGATGGACGGGCCGATGCCGCAGACCCGTTTCGTGACCCAGAAGGCCTTCGCGATGGGCTTCAAGCCGATCGTGGTGATCAACAAGGTCGACCGCCCGGGCGCGCGTCCGGAGTGGGTCGTGGAGCAGGTCTGGGACTTGTTCGACCGCCTCGGCGCCACGCCGGAGCAAATGGACTTCCCGATCATCTACGCCTCCGGCCTGAACGGTTACGCCGGCCTGACCGAAGACGTGCGCTCCGGCGACATGACCCCGCTCTACGAAGCCATCATGGCCCACGTACCGGTCCCGCCCGTGGCCCAGGACGGCGCCTTCCAGATGCGCATCAGCCAGTTGGACTACAACAACTTCGTCGGCGTGATCGGCATCGGCCGCATCCAGCGCGGCACCCTGAAGAAGAACATGCCGGTGGCGGTGATCGACCGCGAAGGCAAGAAACGCCAGGGCAAGGTGCTGCAGGTGCTGGGCTTCATGGGCCTGGAACGCATCGAGCAGGACAGCGCCGACGCCGGCGACATCGTGGCCATTTCCGGCATCCAGGAGCTGACCATTTCCGACACCATCTGCGCACTCGACACCCCCGAGGCGCTGCCGGCGCTGACCGTGGACGAGCCGACCATCTCGATGACCTTCCAGGTCAACAATTCGCCGTTCGCCGGCAACAAGGACCTGTCCGGCGGCAAGTTCCTGACCAGCCGCCAGATCAAGGACCGGCTGGAGCGCGAAACCGTGCACAACGTCGCGCTGAAGGTCGAGCAACTGGAAGACGCCGACAAGTTCCTGGTCTCCGGCCGCGGCGAACTGCACCTGTCGGTGCTGATCGAGAACATGCGCCGCGAAGGCTTCGAACTGGCCGTCTCGCGCCCGGAAGTGATCATCAAGGAAATCGACGGCCAGTTGATGGAGCCCATCGAGCAGCTCGTCGTCGACGTGGAGGAAGTCCACCAGGGCGGCGTGATGGAGAAGCTGGGCGTCCGCAAGGGCCAACTCAAGAACATGGAGCCGGACGGCAAGGGCCGCGTGCGCCTGGAGTACCAGATCCCGGCGCGGGGCCTGATCGGTTTCCAGAACGAGTTCAAGACCCTGACCCAGGGCTCGGGCCTGCTGTTCCACGTCTTCGACCACTACGGTCCCAAGGAACAAGGCGCCATCGCCAAGCGGCTGAACGGCGTGATGATCGCCAATGCCGCCGGCACCACGCCCGCTTACTCGCTCGGGCCGCTGCAGGAGCGCGGCAAGCTGTTCGCCGCCGAAGGCGACAACGTGTACGAAGGACAACTGGTCGGCATCCACTCCAAGGACAACGACCTGACCGTCAACGCCATCAAGCCCAAGCCGCTGACCAACATGCGCGCCTCCGGCAAGGACGATGCCATCCAGTTGACCCCGGCCACCAA